>JALSSF010000059.1 GCA_026984375.1 Methylothermaceae bacterium
CAGCAGACGGCGCTCCCGCAGTTCCGGACGCCGCCCGCCGTGGATCAGCTGAAACACCTGGGCGATGAACTCGATCTCCCGAATCCCGCCGCGCCCCAGTTTGATGTCGTCCAGGCGGTCGCGGCGCTGCAGTTCCGCCACGATCTTCCGCTTCAGCTCCCGAAGGGCGCCCAGGGCGCGGAAATCGAGATAGCGGCGATAGACGAAGGGTTCGAGCAGGGTCATCAGCCGCTCGCCGGCCTCCAGATCGCCGGCGACGGGACGGGCCTTGATCATGGCGTAACGCTCCCAGTCCCGGGCCTGGGACTGGTAGTAAATGTCCATGGCGTCGAAGCTCCACACCAAGGCGCCGGCCTCCCCGAAAGGACGCAGCCGGGTATCGACCCGGAACACGAAGCCCTCGTCGGTCGGGGTTCCGAGGGCCTTGACCAGATCGCGGCAAATCCGGAGATAGAACTCCTGGTAACTGGTCCTGGGGGGATCGTCCAGCACCCCGTCCCGCTCGTAGGCGAAAATCAGGTCGATGTCGGAGGAAAAGTTCAGCTCCCACCCCCCCAGCTTGCCCATGCCCAGCACCACGGGCAGCTGGGGCGAGCCGTCGGCCCGGATCGGGGTGCCGTACCGCCGGCAGGCCCGGGCGAACAACCAGTTCAACGCGGCCTGAATGCAGCTTTCCGCCAGCAGGGACAGGTCGCAGAGCACATCCTCGATGGCGTCCCAGCCGCTGATGTCGCGCCAGGCGATCCGCACCATCTCCCGGTTGCGGAAACGGCGCAACACCCGGTGCATTTCCTCGGGACTGTCCACCGCTTCGAGCGAAGCGGCGAGCACCGCGCCATACGCTCCCCGGCGCCGGGGGGAGAACAGGTCCCCGCTTCGGAGCAGATCCGCCAACAAATGCGGGCGGCGGCTGCACTGGTGGGCGACGAACCGGCTGCAGGCCCACACTTTGGGCAGGGTCGTCAGCCAGCGCGGATCCTGCGGCACCGCCACCCCTTCGGCTTCGGCCCGTTCCAGGAAACGCTGCCACTGCCGACCGGCTTCCTCGGCCAACGGCGGCGGCAGGGAGGTGAAATCGGGCCAGGGCAGGCTCATGAAACTGGGAGACCGGTCACAAGATCACTCTCTTCTCCGCCCCGGTCGCCCGTGGGCGGCTATGCTTTTCTGGATCAACACCGTTCCCACAAACGAGGAGCCGCCGTGACCCAGCGTCTGCGTTTTCAGCAATTCCGCCGACTCCGTTTCGCCGGCACGCGCCCTTTCGCCGAAATCGGTGTCGGGGAAAAGTTCGCCACCCATCAGTACCTCTGGGAGAAACTGGATCACCGCCACGCCCTGGTGGTGGACGTCATCGAAAACGGCAGTTGCGCCATGCTCGGCCGGCGCCGGTCGTTCTACGAATGGACCCCGGTCGAAACGGTACGGACCTGAAACCCGCGCTCACAGACTCGGCGTCCCCGTGTGGGCATGGGTCCTTTCGTACAGCTCCTGGCACCGGAGACAGCGTTTGGCGGTGGGATTGGCCCGGAGCCGGGCGATGCCGATCGGCTGTTCGCAATCGATGCAGATGCCGTAGGTGCCGTCGGCGATCCGGATCAGGGCCTCGTCGATGGCGCGCAGCTCCTGGATGTGGCGGTCGATGGCTGCCAGATTCAGATCCACCAGCAGATCGGCCAGCGCCTCCTCTTCCGGATCGTGCACCCGCCCGGCCAGCTCGATGAAGCGCTCCTCGTCCGAGCGCAACAGCTCCTGCCGGACTTCCTCGCGTATCTCCCAGTAGCGCCGTTTCAGGCGTTTCCTGAACTCGTTCAGCTGTTCGTCCGTCAAAACTTGTTCCATCGTCTCTCCTTCAGGATGGGTTGTGTAACATCAGCCGCAATGCCCGCTGGGGCAGGAGGGGCTGGCCGTCGCCTTGCGCCTGGAGCGTGTCCTCGTACACCGTGGTGAGGAATTTGACAAATTCCTGCTCCCGTTGCAATCGCTGATGGAGATCCTCGGCCTCCCACATCCGGTCCAGCAACTGTTTGGCGTGATGATGAATGGTCAGCACGATCACCTCCGGCGCGTGCCGGAAGGCGTGGCGCAACTGCTCCTGTAACTGGTCCACGGCCTGGAGATAGCGCTGGTAGTCGCGCCGGTCCTGCGCCTGCTTCTGTTCCAGCAGGGAGAGTTCGAATTGTTGCTTCCGTTTCAGCACCTCGAGCTCGTGCTCCAGCTGCAGCAGGCGGCGGCGGCGTTCCATTTCCAGGGAAAGCTCGGATTCCGCCTGGCGGCGTTTCAGTTCCAAGGCCGCCAAGTCCTCCTGGCGGCGCCACTCCCGGGCGGTCCGTTTCAGTTCGGTGATCAGGTTCAACCAGCGGACGCCTTTCATTCAGGGCCTCAATATCCGATCGCATTCGTCACGGCAGCCGGGAAGGGTAAGGGGCAGGAGCAGCAAATAGAGTCGCAGCAACGCGATGTAGTCCTGCCGCTTCAGCCGCTCCTTCCACCATTTCAGGGCCATCCGGCGGGTAGCATCGGGCAGCGCCCCCCGGCTGTGACGCCACTGATGCTTCAAGGCTCTGGCCAGGGTGCGCCAGTATATCCGTTCCCGCTTGGAGGAAACGGCGGCCCGGCGCCTCAGTTTTTGGCGCTGCCGTTGCCAGCGGCGCTCGAGACGCCGCCGGCGGCATTGAATCCGGCGTTCATTCGTGGTCAAAATCATATCTCGGCAAGAAATAATTTATAATCGGATAATCATTATCAGGGAGTTCGAACCGATGAAAGCCGTCTTTGCCCTTTTGGTCATATTTGGAATCATCTTCGTCATCCCGGTCGCCTGCTCGGGACGGGGAGAGATTCATGGCTCGTCCCTGCGCACCGCCTATGAGTCGGCGCGCCTGGTGAAGAATCATATCCCCGACGACAGCAAGCGGCTCGAGTTTCAAATCGCCTTCGGCACCCTGCAAAAGATCAAGACCGAGGAAGGCGGAACCGCCGCGTTTCTCAAGGCGGTCGACGGCAAGAACGCCGAGGAAATCATCGCCTTGGCCCGCGAGGAAGTCAATGCCCGCATCGCCCAGGGCGATCCGCGTTTCGCCAAATACCAATCCTGGGACGACATGATCGTCCAGCTGACCAAGGACACCCCCAAGGTCATCGGCCGGGAGCGGGAACAGAAGGCTTACGAGTGATCAAAACACCCGCACCGCGGTGGATTTGAACTGAACCCACAAGGGTTGACCCAAGGTCAGCCCCATTTCCTGACACGAGGCTCTGGTGATCAGGGCCTCGAATTTCTCGCCCGCCATCACGGTCACCCGGACACAGTCCCCCATCTCGGCCAGGCCGGTCACCCGCCCTTGAAAGCGGTTGCGTATGCTGGAAGCCAAAGGCTCGAGGGACAACACGATGTCGCGGGGACTGACCGCCGCGTGACTGCCGCGGGCCGGCCCGGGCAGGACGATTTCGATGCGGCCGGTCAGGAAGCGGTTTTCCCGGCAGCGGCCGCTGAAGACGTTCACCAACGGCGCATCCACCAACCGTCCCGCCGCCAGAGCGACCACCCGATCCGCCAAAGCCAGGGAGCGGTCAGGATCATGGCTGCTGAACACCACCGTGCGGCCATCCGCCACCCACCGCCTCAAACACGCTTCCAGCCTGGCCGCCGTTCCGGCGTCCAGGTGGTTGAAGGGTTCGTCCAGCAGCAGCACCTCCGGCTCCAGCACCAGGCAGCGGGCCAGCGCTACCTGCTGGCACTGACCGCCCGACAACCGGGACGCCGGCAAGTGGGGACTGGCTTCGAAACCCACTTGATCCAGGGCGTCCAGGGCCCTGCGGTGCCGATCAGG
>JALSSF010000060.1 GCA_026984375.1 Methylothermaceae bacterium
TGGCTGACCTGCGCCTGCCCCCGCTGCGCCCGACCGCTACCGGTCCGGGGCGCATCATGCGGCGCCTGTCTCAAGCATCCGCCGCCCTTCGAAGCCTGCCGGGCGCTGTGGCATTTCCACCCGCCAGTCAGCGGCCTCATCGCCGCCCTCAAATTCCGCGGCTACCGGGCGAGCATGCGCCTGCTGGGGGAACTGATGGCGCGACGGACGGCAGATTGGGAACGCCCCGACTGCCTCGTACCGGTGCCGCTGCACCCAACCCGGTACCGGCAACGGGGATTCAACCAGTCGCTGGAAATCGCCCGTTTCGTCGCCGCCTACCACCGCATCCCGCTGCGTCCGGAACTGTGCCGCCGCACCCGCGCCACCCCGCCGCAGCGCCATCTGAACGCCCGGGAACGACACCGCAACCTGCACGGGGCCTTCGCCGCCACGAAGGCCGCCCAGGGATTGAGCGTCGCTGTCATCGACGACGTCATGACCACCGGCGCCACGGTGCGGGGAGTCGCCGAAGCCCTGAAACGGGCCGGCGCCGGCCGGGTGACGGTCTGGGTGCTGGCACGCGCCTGAGCGGCCGAACCGGGGATTCGCCCGCTGCCGTCTGCTTCGGAAACTGGGGCACCGGTCACAGTCGCCGGCGTGGTTCTGGACCACACTTGTTTTCGTTACCCACTTCTTCGGAGGAAACGGCAATGTCCAGCGTTGAAATCATCCTGGCCGGGAGCCTGCTGACCACCGTGACCGCCAGCGTGGGTTACTGCTGGTGGCATTTTCGCAACCACGGTCACAGCCGGTAATCGAGCAGGATCCCTAGAAAGATCACCAGGCCCAGCCAGTGATTGTTGAGGAAGGCCTGGAAACAGCCCTGGGGTTGGCGGTCACGAATCAGGTATTGCTGATAAATGGACAGCGCGGCGGCGGCCGCCAGCCCCAACCAGTACCAGCCCTGCAGGTGCGCCAGGATCCCCACCCGGACCATCACCAGCAACATGGCCAGCTGAATGATCCCGATGATCAACCGGTCGTGGCGGCCGAACAGAATGGCACTGGATTTGACCCCGATCTTGAGATCGTCCTCCCGGTCCACCATGGCGTACATGGTGTCATAGGCCAGGGCCCACAGCACCGTGGCCAGCAACAGCCACCAGGCCAGGGGCGGAATCGTGCCCAGTTGGGCGGCGAAGGCCATCGGAACCGCCCAACCGAACGCCAGACCCAGGTAAGCCTGGGGCAGATGGGTAAAGCGCTTCATGAACGGGTAGGAAGCGGCGAGAAAGACCGCGACTGCGGACAGGGCGATCGTCAGCCGGTTCAACTGCAACACCAGTACGAAAGCCAGGGCACACAACACGGCGAACAGCACCAGGGCCTCGACGGGCTTGACCCGACCGCTGGCGAGGGGACGATCCCGGGTGCGAGCCACATGGGGGTCGAAGCCGCGGTCGGCAAAATCATTGATGACGCAGCCGGCCGCCCGCATCAGGACCACGCCGACGACGAAGACGGTCACGATCCTGGCGTCCGGCCTTCCCTCCCCCGCGATCCACAGGGCCCACAGGGTGGGCCACAGCAGCAGGAAAATCCCGATGGGACGATGAAACCGCATCAGGTACCAATACTGCTTGAGACGATCAGCCCAGCGACGATTCGTCATGGCGTGCGAAGTGAAACAGGGATGGAAGGAAGAACTCGCTGACCAACAGAGGGGCGGCATCGACATAGTACAGGGTCCGCCTTCCCCAGAGCGGCGCTTCCGCCGGGGACAGCCGCCAGGCGGACGGCGCCAGCCGGACCCACTGGCTGTCACCGCGCTCGACGGCCGGATGGCTGAACAGCAGCGCCCCCAGCGGCCGAGCTCCCAGGCGCGCGAAACCGGCCCCCCGTCCCCGCAGGGTTTCTCCGGGAGCGACGGTTCTCGCCGCCACCAGGGGACCATGACGGCTTGCCAGAATCACCTCCCTGACCCACAGACACCGGTCTCGCGGCAATCGCAGCCACCGGGTTTCGCTGGCGAAGGCACGTCCGGAACCCTGATACAGAACCTGCACCCGGACGTTCCCGGCGACGGCCTCCAGACGCGCGGTCAAAGAGCCGGTCTCGGAAAGCCAGTCGCGGATCCGGGGCGGGATCTCACGGGCCCGGGGATGACGGGGCGAGAACCAGTCGAGGTCCTCGGTGAGCAAACGGCTGTGGCTACGGACGGTCAAGGTCTTTCAGCGAACGTCAAACATCGGCGTAACGGTCCCCCCGCGACAGCCAGAAATCGAGCAAGCGGGGAATGTGCTCCGGCGCCTCGCGCTCCACCCATCGCGCCGCTTCCCGGACCTGGGGCAGAAGCGCCCGGTCCCGCACCGGATCGGCCATTTTAAACCGCAGCGCCCCGCTTTGACGAGTCCCCAGGACCTCGCCGGGACCGCGCAGTTCCAGATCCTTTTCCGCCAGCTGAAACCCGTCGTGACAGCGACGCAGATAGTCCAGACGCCGGCGCGCCATGGTGCTCAGGGGTGGACGGTACAGCAGGATGCAATAACTCTGTCCGGGCCCGCGCCCCACCCGGCCTCGCAACTGATGCAATTGCGCCAGCCCCAGACGCTCGGCGTTCTCGATGACCATCAGACCGGCGTTGGGAACGTCCACCCCCACTTCGATGACCGTGGTCGCCACCAGCAGGTCGATCTCCCCCGCCTTGAAGCTCGCCATCACCGCCTCCTTGGCGCTGCCCTTCATGCGAGCGTGCACCAGGCCGATGCGGACCCCGGGCAGTTCCGCCGCCAGACGTCGCGCCGTCTCCTCCGCCGCCTCGGCCGCGAGGGAATCGGACGACTCGATCAAGGTGCAGACCCAATAAGCCTGGCGGCCGCCACCGATCCAATCGCGCAGACGGGCGATGAGTTCGGAACGACGGGCGTCGCTCATGACCCGGGTCTCCACCGGTTTCCGTCCCGGCGGCAATTCGTCGATGACCGACAGTTCCAAGTCGCCGTAACGCAGCATCGCCAGGGTCCGGGGAATCGGAGTGGCGGTCATGACCAGATAATGGGGCGTCCAGCCCTCGGCCTTGGCCTTGAGCGCCAGGCGCTGATCGACACCGAAACGATGCTGTTCATCCACGATCACCAGTCCCAGCCGGGCGAAGGCGACGTCCTTCTGGAACAGGGCGTGGGTACCGATGACGACGTCGATCTCCCCCGCCGCCAGTGCCTCGAGGATCTTGCCGCGCCCGACACCGTCCCGCCGTGCGGTCAGCAGCCCCAGTTGGACACCCAGCGGTTCGAGCCAGCCTCTCCAGGTGTGATGATGCTGTTCAGCGAGCAGCTCCGTCGGCGCCATCAGGGCGCACTGCCAACCGCCGCCCCAGGCGCACAACGCCGCCAGGGCGGCGACGACGGTCTTGCCGGAACCGACATCCCCCTGCAGCAGGCGCCCCATCGGACGCCGGGACGCCAGGTCTTGCTGAATTTCCCGGAACACCCGCCGCTGCGCCCGGGTCAGGCGAAAGGGAAGCCGCTGAAAGAAGCGCTCCAACAATTCCGGTCTCACCGACAACGACGGCGCCTTACCCTGGGCACGCAGGCGGTTTTGCCGGCTGAAGGCCAATTGATGGGCCAAGAGTTCCTCGAAGGCCAGGCGTCGCTGCCACGGCGGTGTCTCTTCCGCCGGTTCGGAGGGGGGACGATGCAACGCCGCCAGCGCCTGGGGTAGGGACATGTCGATTTCCGCCGGCAGACAGCGGTGCGGCAAAGCCGGCAACCAGTCGGGCTCGTCGGCCAACAGCGCCAGGGCCTGCTGAACCAGGCGCCGCAG
>JALSSF010000061.1 GCA_026984375.1 Methylothermaceae bacterium
CCCCCTTCTCAAGTGGTCCACCTTTGACCACCGTCTGGTGCGCGGCATTTTGGGGCGTCTGGCGAAGAACGATGCCCGGGCGGTCGAACAGGCCCTGGCCCGACTGCTGGCCTTGCAAGCACCATCACGATCCCCGGTGGACCAGGATCAATAACACACCGGTTCCGGATCGAGGTGGCGCCACAGATACCAGGCGGCGACAGTGCGGAACGGTTGCCATCGTCGTGAAAACGCCGCCAGTTCGTCCCGCGGCAGTAAAGGTTTCTCGAAATAAAGCCGACCGACCGCTTTCTGCAGGCCGATATCGCCGGGGGAAAACACATCCGGCTCGTGGAGGTGGAAGATGGCGAACATCTCCACGGTCCAGGGACCGATGCCGGTGAGCTGCAGCAACTCGCGGCGGATGTCGGTCAACGGCCGGCCCTGCCAGTAGGCGTCGGTGATGTCCCGATCCAGATAGTAGTGGGCCAACTGGCAAAGATAACGTACCTTGGAACGGGACAGGCCCGCCTGGCGCATACCGGCCTCGTCCTGGGCCAGCAGGGCAGTCGGGGTTACCGTGCCCAGCAGGGCTTCCAGTCGCCCCCAGACCCGGTCGGCGGCCTTGATGGAGATCTGTTGGCCGACGATGGTGCGCACCAGGGTGCGGAAACTGTCACCCTGACGCCGCAGACGTTCGGGATAACGTACGATCAACCCGGCCATCACGGCGTCACGCCGGCTCAGATAAGCGGTCGCCTCGTCCCAGTAGGGCGGTTCGGACATGGGCCTGAATCGATAATAAGATGTTAAAATTTCTTCATTTTACCGAACAGCGGACATCAAGATTCTATGGAAAAAACCTACGCCCCTGAAAAGATCGAACAACACTGGTACCGCATCTGGGAAGAATCCGGCTATTTCAAGCCCTCCGGCAAGGGCGAACCTTATTGCATCATGATCCCACCCCCCAACGTCACCGGCAGCTTGCACATGGGGCACGCCTTTCAGGACACCATCATGGACGCCCTGATCCGCTATCACCGCATGCGGGGCTTCAACACCCTGTGGCAGCCGGGCACCGACCACGCCGGTATCGCCACTCAGATGGTGGTCGAACGCCTGCTGGAGCAGGAGGGCAAGACGCGCCACGATCTCGGCCGGGAGAAATTCCTCGAGCGCGTCTGGGCCTGGAAGGCCCAGTCCGGGGGCACCATCACCCGCCAGCTGCGGCGCATGGGGGCGTCGGTGGACTGGTCTCGGGAACGCTTCACCATGGACGAAGGACTGTCGCGGGCGGTGCGCGAGGTGTTCGTGCGTCTTTACGAGGAAGGTCTGATCTATCGCGGCAAGCGCCTGGTCAACTGGGACCCAGTGCTCCATACCGCCGTCTCCGACCTGGAGGTGATCGCCGAGGAGGAGAAGGGCCACCTGTGGCACATCCGTTATCCCCTGGCCGACGGCAGCGGCTACCTGGTAGTGGCCACCACCCGCCCGGAAACCTTGTTGGGGGATGTGGCCGTAGCAGTCCATCCCGAGGACGAACGCTACCGGCACCTGATCAGCAAGTCCGTCCGCCTGCCCCTGGCCGAACGGGAAATCCCCATCATCGCCGATGACTATGTCGATCCCGAGTTCGGTACCGGCTGCGTCAAGATCACCCCGGCCCACGACTTCAACGACTACGCCGTGGGCCAGCGCCACCATCTGCCCCAGATCAATATCTTCACCCCGGACGCCAGGCTCAACGACAACGCCCCGCCGGCCTATCGCGGCCTGGACCGCTTCGAAGCACGGGAGCGCATTGTCGCCGACCTGGAAAGACTGGGCCTCCTGGAAAAGGTCGAGGACCATACCCTCAAGGTGCCCCGCGGCGACCGTTCCGGCGCCGTGATCGAGCCCTATCTCACCGACCAGTGGTTCGTCAGGGCCGCCCCCTTGGCCGAGGCAGCCCTGCGGGTGGTCCGGGAAGGAAAGATCCGCTTCATCCCCGAGAACTGGACCAAGACCTACAACCAGTGGCTGGAAAATATCGAAGATTGGTGCATCAGCCGCCAGATCTGGTGGGGACACCGGATTCCCGCCTGGTACGACGACGAGGGCAACCTCTACGTCGGCCACAGCGAAGCCGAAGTGCGCGAGAAGCACGGCCTGGGCGACCGTCCCCTGCGTCAGGACGAGGACGTCCTCGACACATGGTTCTCCTCGGCCCTGTGGCCCTTCTCCACCCTGGGCTGGCCTGACCACACCCCGGAACTGGAAACCTTCTACCCCACCAGCGTTCTGGTGACCGGATTCGACATCATTTTCTTCTGGGTCGCCCGCATGGTGATGATGGGCCAGAAGTTCATGGGCGACGTCCCCTTCCGTCACGTCTACATCCACGGGCTGGTACGCGATGCCCATGGGCAGAAGATGTCCAAGTCCAAGGGCAACGTGCTCGATCCCCTGGACCTGATCGACGGCATCGACCTGGAATCGTTGGTGAAAAAACGCACCAGTGGCCTGATGCAACCGCAGATGGCCCAAAAGATCGAGCAGCAGACGCGCAAGGAATTTCCGAACGGCATCCCCGCCTACGGGGCCGACGCCCTGCGCTTCACCTTCGCCGCCCTGGCCACCACCGGCCGCGACATCCGCTTCGACCTGGGGCGGATCGAGGGCTACCGCAACTTCTGTAACAAGCTGTGGAACGCGGCCCGTTACGTCTTCATGAACACCGAAGGCCGGGAAGCGGGCGCAGGGGAACCGACGCCGGTGGACCGCTGGATCCGTTCCCGCTTCCAGAAGGCGCTGCAGGCCGCCACCGAGGCCATCGAACAGTATCGTTTCGATCTGGCGGCGGCGGCGATCTACGAATTCCTCTGGAACGAATACTGTGACTGGTATCTGGAACTGGCGAAGGTGTCCCTGGCCGAAGGCACGCCGGCCCAGCAGCGGGCTACCCGCCAGACCCTGATCGAAGTGTTGGAGGCCTTCCTGCGTCTGGCCCACCCCATCATTCCTTTCATCACCGAGGAGATCTGGCAGAAGGCCAAGACGATCGCCGGCATCGACGGCGATACCATCATGCTGCAGCCTTTCCCCCGGATCGACGAAAGCCAGATCGATCCCGACGCCGAGGCCGAAGTCACCTGGCTGCAGCAGTTCATTCTGGGAATCCGCCGCATCCGCGGGGAGATGAACATCGCCCCGGGCAAGCCCCTGCCGGTGGTGCTCCAGGGCGGCTCGGAAAGCGACCGCCGCCGCTTGCAGACCTGGCGTCCTTATCTGGAACGCTTCGCCCGGGTCGAATCGATCCGCTGGCTCGGTGACGGCGAAACTCCGCCGGAAGCAGCCATCGCCCTGGTGGATGAATTGAAGATCCTGATCCCCCTAGCCGGACTCATCGACAAGGAAGCCGAACTCAAACGCCTGGACAAAGAAATCACCCGCATCGAAAAAGAACTGCCGCGGGTGACCGGCAAGCTGCAAAATCCCAGA
This sequence comes from Methylothermaceae bacterium, assembly GCA_026984375.1. GTDB lineage: Bacteria > Pseudomonadota > Gammaproteobacteria > Methylococcales > Methylothermaceae > Methylohalobius. The sequence goes on from JALSSF010000061.1 coordinate 3,463, forward strand.
TTCGTGGAAAAAGCGCCGGCCGAGGTAGTGGAAAAGGAACGGCGGAAACTGACGGATCTAGAAAACAAGTTGACCCGCCTCAAGGAACAGCGGGCCCGGATCGAAGCACTATAATCCAAAACAACCCGAGGCAGGAGAAGCGCGCTCGGTCATCCTTGCACGGTTGCGTCCTGTTTCCCTCGCCGTAACCTGCACCTTCACATGAAAAAAGCCCCCTCGCTGGAGGGGGCTTTGAGTTTGGGGTCGTTGTTGTTGTTATCCGTCGACCGCGCGCGCGGCCCCCACCTTACATGAAGGTCGGGATCAGCGGCGAGTCGATAATCACGAT
>JALSSF010000062.1 GCA_026984375.1 Methylothermaceae bacterium
AGGTCACGTTCTGGACCGGGACCGTCACCTGCGGGTGTGGCTCCCGTCCGGGTCTTAATCCCTTTTAGATCAGGTCACGTTCTGGACCCAAACGCTCGAAGCTGCCGTTCGCGAGCGGCGGCTCGTCTTAATCCCTTTTAGATCAGGTCACGTTCTGGACCTAGCGCATCTCAGGGCGTTCGAATACCCAGGCGAGTCTTAATCCCTTTTAGATCAGGTCACGTTCTGGACTTATTAACTTGGGTAAAGCCTCCTCATGGTCTTGGTCTTAATCCCTTTTAGATCAGGTCACGTTCTGGACGATCCGGCAATCGGTATTTTTCCATAAGTCCTCCTAGTCTTAATCCCTTTTAGATCAGGTCACGTTCTGGACCGTGATGCGTTAACATACCGAGCGACTTCCATCCGGTCTTAATCCCTTTTAGATCAGGTCACGTTCTGGACTCACCGGATTTCGAGGTATTCGAATTCGGACCTTCGTCTTAATCCCTTTTAGATCAGGTCACGTTCTGGACAACCCTCTCACCGTGGCCACTACATAACCCTAGCGTCTTAATCCCTTTTAGATCAGGTCACGTTCTGGACGATTTATAAGGAAATCTCTCGAAAAGGGTTACACTCCGTCTTAATCCCTTTTAGATCAGGTCACGTTCTGGACTATGATCTTCGGCCGTTAACATAATTAGGAGGTGCGTCTTAATCCCTTTTAGATCAGGTCACGTTCTGGACGCTGAGATATTCACTGGGTCTTAGTGCATTCGAATGTCTTAATCCCTTTTAGATCAGGTCACGTTCTGGACCTATTATCGAAGAAAAAAAGGAGCTTCATATTGCGTCTTAATCCCTTTTAGATCAGGTCACGTTCTGGACGACCTCGATCCGAAAAAGGCGATCGAGGAACTCGTCTTAATCCCTTTTAGATCAGGTCACGTTCTGGACCAATTCGCCCGCAAGCACGGGGATTCTCGACTGTCTTAATCCCTTTTAGATCAGGTCACGTTCTGGACGCTTGAGGTCTTGGTATCCCAAGCACTGCTTGAGCGGTCTTAATCCCTTTTAGATCAGGTCACGTTCTGGACGGGATATCCTGGCGAACATGGGTTGGGAATTCCGCGTCTTAATCCCTTTTAGATCAGGTCACGTTCTGGACCCAATTTTCTCAATCATCTTAATTCCTCTTAGATGTCTTAATCCCTTTTAGATCAGGTCACGTTCTGGACTGAGCGCCTTTTGAAAGGCGGAATTGATTTGCTGCGTCTTAATCCCTTTTAGATCAGGTCACGTTCTGGACTTATATGGCTTTGGCGCGATTGCGCGGAGTAGTTCCGTCTTAATCCCTTTTAGATCAGGTCACGTTCTGGACTTCGGCCGGCCGCAGCTTGTGATTGGCACTCGCCGTCTTAATCCCTTTTAGATCAGGTCACGTTCTGGACGTAAACGGGAAGTGGTCGAAGAACCGCAACCCGGTCTTAATCCCTTTTAGATCAGGTCACGTTCTGGACTTGCAAGAGGAGCCGTACACCGCCGACCGCCAGGAGTCTTAATCCCTTTTAGATCAGGTCACGTTCTGGACCATTTGGGGCTGGGGTCCCAGCTCCTCAGATGTAGTCTTAATCCCTTTTAGATCAGGTCACGTTCTGGACGGTACGCCCGAATCGTATTGTCTAAGTTCTGGAACGTCTTAATCCCTTTTAGATCAGGTCACGTTCTGGACGCAAGTGAACTGATCAAGAATCAATCAGGTTCTTTGGTCTTAATCCCTTTTAGATCAGGTCACGTTCTGGACCATGGATGCGTGCTAGGGAGTTGAGTAAGCGTTTGTCTTAATCCCTTTTAGATCAGGTCACGTTCTGGACGTCTACGGCCCGTCGAACGATGTGTTTGCTGGAGGTCTTAATCCCTTTTAGATCAGGTCACGTTCTGGACGATGCCAAGGAGTGGGGAAGAAAGAGTTAGTTTTACGTCTTAATCCCTTTTAGATCAGGTCACGTTCTGGACGCCGGAAGAACTCTAGAGGACATCGTCGAGGATGTCTTAATCCCTTTTAGATCAGGTCACGTTCTGGACAGGTGCGGGCGCAAACTCCAGTGAAGATTCCCGAGTCTTAATCCCTTTTAGATCAGGTCACGTTCTGGACGAGGAACCTTCACCCCGGCAGGTGACGCTGCTCCGTCTTAATCCCTTTTAGATCAGGTCACGTTCTGGACAGTGGAGTATATCGCATCTCAAATCCTGAACCTCGGTCTTAATCCCTTTTAGATCAGGTCACGTTCTGGACTTCGCCTCTCTGAAGAGCAGTTCGTGCAAGACCGGTCTTAATCCCTTTTAGATCAGGTCACGTTCTGGACAACCCTAGCCCGTATCATCAAAAATCGCCTTGGGGGTCTTAATCCCTTTTAGATCAGGTCACGTTCTGGACACCGCTGTAACCGTCAATATTCGTCCAATCTGAGGGTCTTAATCCCTTTTAGATCAGGTCACGTTCTGGACTGCACCGCCATTTTTTCTTCAACAAAATCAATGCCTTGCAAGGTGCCATAAAGAAAATTTCCGTCGCCGGAAACCTCATGTGGTTATATGAATTTGCCTTTTTGTTATAAGGAGTCAGCTCCGTCATAGCAACCCTAGATTTAACTTTTAGCATATTCTCGGCGGAAGTGCATCCCTAAGAGTGGTGATCAATTCCCTCGCTGGGCCTTCTCCTTGTGGAGGAGGAAGGAGAGAGACGGTCGCAAGCCCCCTGTCGATGGCGAAAACCAGCACGCGCGGCGGTCGGTTGGCGGAAGGCTTCGAGGTGGTAGGTGGTCACGGTGCGATCTTCGCCACCGTACCGGCGGCGGGCAGTTTTCCTTCATCCACCTTCTTCAAAACCTGGCGGAGGAATTCGCGCATCCTGGTTTCGTCGAGAATGGTCTTTTGAACCTCTCCCTTCGATCCTCGGGAACCGTGAGCCACCTGGTTGCGGATTTGCTTCAACAGAAAATAGCTTTCTCTTTCCAGCGATCTGGCTTCACGAAGGACTTTTTCATAATGCTTGCGCATGGCCTCGCGGCCTTCAAAGCTGTTGATGTCTTTGCCGCCAAGCTGGCACAGGCGTGTAATCACCGATTCGTAGGCATATAGCACGGCGCGCAGATAATCCGCTTTCTCCAGGGCATGTTCGGCCAGCTCCCGTTGCTTTTCGAACTGTTTCGATTCGGATATCCAATCCAGGCGTTCGCGCAGCGCGGGCATCAACAATTGCGCATCGGAGGTCAGCGATCCTTGTGACCCGTCGAGTCCCTGAAGCGCTTGCCTCAGCTTTCCGGTCGCTTCACCCACGTTGAGGATGTTCTCGAAGTAGCCTGCCTTGTCCAACCACTCACAGGAGTGCCCGTCCAGGCCCGAAGCTCTCAGCAGCGGGGTGAAGACGCGATAGTCTCCGTCTTTGTCGAAACTGGCGAAAGCCCGCAGCCAGCCGGCGATGCGTAGCAGGCCGGAAAGATCATAGACCGGTGCTTTCTTCGTATCCGGGTCGTAGCTGCCATACCAGATGCCGGCGATGTCCGCCTGCTTGAGCTGTTGAATGTAAAGGGCCGCCAGCAGGGCCAGCATGGGCAGGTGGCGGAAACCGTGGGTGACGTCGATATGGACGCGATCCCCCGGGCGGACCTCGGCGGCCAGGATTTTCAGCGATTCGATTTGTTCCGCTTCGGTGAGACCGTAGGGAATCAGGCGCAAGGTGACCGGCGAGCCAAGGGAGTCCTCGAGGGCGGGTGTCAGCTCGTTCAGTTGATCCTGGGTGACGTTCTGGGCGTCCACCGACTCCATCAGTTTCATCAGGTCGTCGTCGGCAATCCCGTCATTGCCTTCGAACAGGCGATCCCACATGCTTCCGGTGGTGCCGAGAATGATGACTTTCCCAGGTTTCAGCCGCTTGTGCAGCGCCCAACCGAAAAAGGTGGTTTCTTCTTCGGGCGAATCGTCACCGAAATCGTAACGGGTGGGCCGGTAGCCGTTTTCGGTACGTGAAACGCGCCCGAGAAAGGTGACGAGAATCGATCGTGTCGTCATGCTTTCCTCACAGTCCCATGTCGATCAGTCGTTTGGCCAACGCGACAGGCCGTGGTTTGAATTTCGGTTTGTGCTTTTTTCCTTGTGTGGCGTCTGGGTTTTTCAAAATGGCGTTGCGCTAGCTCGGACGCGCTTTTTCGATCTCTGCGGCATCGGCCGGAAGGGTGCTCGTTGCCTCACGAGGCGTTTTCTCATCCGGCTGCGCCTGGCGGCGTTTTTTCGTTGCCGCGTGCGAATCTACCTGCATGGCGCCGTAACCCACGGTCGTTTTGGCGCCGAAGCCCAGCCAATCGAAAGCGTGTTCGAAGGCGGATCGCAGCAACGTTCGCCACCGGTCGTCCCGGGCCAGTTCCGGTGCCAGGTGCGCCAGCCGGGCACGGTCGCATTGCACGTGGAAGGTGAAACCGGAACCGGGCGGCACGGTGAGGAAGGGAATGGGCGTGGGCTGGCCGGAGTCGTGGGGTTGCCGACCGTCGCGGTAGTAGTGGGTCTGGTGCGGTGTCATGATCTCCACCATGAGCCGGTCGCCCCGGATGTCGGGAATGACGTCCCAAAAGTTGAGCACGCCGCGAAAATGTTCGCTCTGGCGGTCTGCGCTTTCGAGGCCGAAAAGAATGTCCAGGGCCGTCGAATGTTCACCTCGGCCGGAGGGCGGGGGAAGTCGGCACCAGGGCGTATCGTCGCCCCACGCTCCGCTCGCCAGTTCACGGGCCGCCTGGCGCAGTACGCCCTTGACGCCGCTGCCGGGCAGGTATGGCAGGCCGTAAGGCCAGAGGAAGGAAAAGCCGTTTTCCAGCGGATGTTCGTTGCCGAGGCCGGTGGTGAAGGGGGCGGTGGATTTGGCCGGAAGGATGAAACAGTCGGGCAAGGCGGCGGCCAAAGCAGCCTGGCGTTGGATCAATCCGGTCAGGGTGTGCCGGTCGGACTTGCTCAGGGCGCAAACGTCTTGCCAGACCTGCCGGGCGGCGAAGTCGTTTTTCCGCCACAGGCGGGGCAGGGGATTCCGTTCCCGACTGCACAACCAGACGATGGTGTGGTCCATGCCGTGGGTTTCGAGGTGGCGTCGGATTTCTTGGCCTTCGTGGCTTTTTTGCCGGGCTCTTTTCCGTACCTCGTTTTCCTGATCGGTGCGGCTGGTCCAGAGGTTCAGATACATCCCGAACCGCATACCTGGAGGGGCGCTTTCGAAGACCTGGCCAAGATAGGCGGGAACGGCGGCGATCGGCATCAGTCGTTCCCTCCCTGTCGTGCGTCCGCCATCTGCCGCAGCCAGCGCAGCCAGGCGAAAGCCTCGGTGGTGACGGCCTGGAACTTTCGGCTGTCGGCCTGCATCATGGCTTCCATGAAGCCGTCGAAGTCTTCCGGCGTGCCGCGGGCTCGATGCAGCCATTGGCGCAAATGTCGCCCCAGGGTGGCGTGGCGACCGCCTTTCTGTTCCAGGAAAGCCATCACCTGCATCAGGCCGCTGTTCATGATCAGCGCAGGCAGGCCCTTGGCGTCGTTCGCGTAGTCCTTGCCGTGTTGCCGCAGACCCGCTTCCGCCTTTTCCCAGGCATCCCTGGCACGCTTTTGTTCCATGGTCAGTTTGCTCATGGTCAACCTCCCACGATTTTGGCCATGACCAGACCGCGCCCGGTGGTGGCGTCGCCGCCCAATTGCAGCAATTTGCCCCTGCCGTTACCGAGGACGGTTTTGATCTTCAGGAAGACTTCGTCGGCATCCATCGCCTGCTTGCCGTCGCGTGCCCGGCTGGCCATCAACGGCGCGATCAGCAACGATTCCGGCGGCAGGTTCTCGGTGTAGAACAGGCCACCGTCTTCGGCCGTGCCGGTGTCCGGGTCGATACGCACATGGGGCTCGACCAGGGTGGCGTGTTCGACGAAGTAGCCGAAGTCGGTGTCGCTCAGGATGACCAGATCGGATTTCAGTTTTTCGCGGAAAAATTGATAGGCCTCGCCCTCGGGAATCGCCAGTGCCGCCAGTGTTTCGGCGGTTGCTTTGAGAGACTCGTCTTGAAGCCCCTCGTATTCGAAAGCTTCAAGATGCAGTTTGCGGCCATCGCTGAGCAGGTTTTGGTTGGCGAGAAAGCACGCACCTTCGCCCGGATCGCGGATATCCCAGGCCACCGTTTCACCCACCAGGTTCAACAGCCGCTGCGTCCGCGCCAGCGCCTGCGGGCAGGTGGCGTAGACATAGCCGCCCTTGAGGCTGCGCACCGGGAAGGCGACCAGTTGGGCGTCGCCGAAGCTCACGGCGCCGGCGTGCAGGTTGTCGCTTCCGGATTCGGGACCGAACAGCGTGTCGATCAGCTCTTTGTCGCCGCCGATGGCTTCGAAGCCGTGTCGCAACGCGCCCTTGATCCCCGAACCGGCGAAACAGGGGTGATGGGTGTGGCGCTCGCGTTGGATGGGGTTGTCGATGATGCCGGTGGCGGTGCCCGCGCCCATGTGTACCGGGCTGACGGCATACAGAAACATCGCTGCCTGCGTTTCGAACATGGTCTATAACCCTGTCAGTTGGTCAAGTATAAGGTCACAATCCAATGAAAACGGTCAATGTTCACGAGGCCAAGGCCCATTTGTCGGAATATCTGGCCGCCGTCGAGCGCGGCGAAACCATCATCATCGCTCGGCGCAACGAACCTGTCGCCAAGCTCGTTGCGGTGACCGCCTGCTCATCTGCCAGGCCATCGAGTACGGCCTGGCCATCGTCACCCCCGACGACCATATCCGCCAGTATCCCATCAAGACGCTTTGGGATTGATTTCTCCATCACCAGATTCCCCACACGAAACGGTTGAAGCCTTCCACCCGCCGTTGGGCATCGTAGCCGCGCTCGGGCCACAGGCCGTGATCCGCAAGCTTGCGGAGTGTTTCGGGCGTGGCTTGCAAGTCTTCCAGCCAATAGACGCTGCCGGTGGGCGCCGCCCGCCGCGCCGGTTTGGGACGCCAGCGGGCCAGATCCCAGCCGGAGACGACTTCGGCGCGGGAGACCGCGGCGGCGACCACCCGGCCCTTGACGCCGGCCAGCTCGAAGCGACCGTCTTCGGCCATGCCGGGCAGGCGCCAACCGTGCTCGAACAGGCCGGGGCTGGTGAGGACGATGCGGCCACGCCCGGCCTGACACAGCGCTTCGAGTTCGATGGTCACGGGCCGGTCTTCCGCTCTCTGAAACGAAGCGCCCCGGCCGTCGCCGCCAAAGCGCAGCATGCCGCGCCCGGGCAGTTCCACCCCTTCCACCTCGACTCTGAAGCCGACGCCGTTGCGAAACGCCACGCCCTGGGCGGTGAACAGCTTGCCGTCGTCGGCGCGCCGACTGGCGGGATCGAGACCGACACCCACTCGTTCATCGCTGACCCAGAGATCGACGCTGGCGAGCAGATCTTCGACCACCGGTGTTTCTCCGGCCAGATAGCGTCGCCAGCCCGCTTCGTTCAACCAGTAACCGGTCAACGGCTTGCCTCGCTTCCGCTGGGCCAGCACCGGCAGTTTTTCCAGGGGAAAAGAAGACCGGACAGCGGGGTGTGGTGCCTGGGGACGGATGCGCGAGAGGCTCTTGCCCTCGGGCGATTCGCTCAAGACCAGATCGGCGGGCAGGCTGACGATGCGTTCCACTTTGCCGTTCACACGCCGGGCCAGACCGAAATCGGTGATGCGGAAACGACCCGGTTTTTCCGCCGTGCCCAGGGCGGGATGGGGATTTTCACCGCGGACGAAGCCGTCGAAATCCCCACCGTCACGGGCCAGCAGCATGGAGCGAATCGCGCCCGCCGCCACCGACGGCCAGGGCGGGATCTGTGATTCACCGTAACTGCCGGGGTCACCGAACAGTTTGTTGCCCCGAAGGTAAAGCACATCGACCGGTTCGATGAAACAGGTGGTCATGGGGTGGCTCCTTCGGCATGGGTGTCGGGTTGATCGGAATTTTCATGGGCGCTCGAGCGGACCTCGCGGGCCAGGAATTCGGCGACGGCGAGCAAATTGGCCAGATAGTCCAGGCGTTTGCCCCGTTCCGCCTGGGCGATGGCCGTCGCCACGATCCGGCGGGACAATCCCGGCACGTCGTGGTGATCGGCCGCTGCCTTGTTGTCGCTCTGACGGGTGAATTGATACGCCAGCAACTGCGTCAGCATGTCGCCATCCCCTTCCGGTTCGGGCAGATCCTTGAGCCAGTTCAGCGTGTTGTACACCACCCGGCGGGAAACGGCCGGGTCGGCCAGAAAATGGCGCAGGGCGATGAACACGTCCAGGGGTTCGTCCCAGGGCAAGACGAGGTTCAGGGTACCCCCCGAACGTTTCAACACCCGCAGGCACAGGCGGTCGCGGCCGGCCTGCTTGGCGGCTTTCTCGGCGGCGCGCAATTCCCGTAGCACCCGCTGGAGTGGCGCCCGATGGTGGGCCACCACCAAGCCGGCGCTGGCGGTGGCGTTCTTGCCCATGCAGCGGTACAGGCGCCCGTCGAGGAAGGCGAAGCCCCTGGCCAGGCTCAGTCCTTTGAGGCGAAAACCACCCTCGCGCACTGGATCGACGCCGGAATAGGCGTGGCGCAGCCGTCGCGCCGCCGGCAGCAGATCGGTCACCGGCAGCATGGCCAGCACGTCGTCTCCGCCGGCGTAGATCAGCTTGCCCAGGTGTTCCTCCTCCACCACATGGCGGACGATGTGCTGGGAAAAATCGTTGAGCGCCCCCGAGATGGCCAGGTGGCGGTTGGGCGATACGGCCCGTTTCTGCTGGCCGTAGGCTTGCAGGCGGTCATTGCTTTTTGCCTTCTCTTCGAAGCTTTTGCGAATCTTCGGATGAAAGCTTTCGAGATAGGAAATGGCGTGATCGCCGTCGCCGGAGAGAATTTTCCCCATGTGGTCGCCGTCCATCAGCAACAGGCCGTAATAGGTTTCCAGGCGGAAATCGCCGGCCTGCTTCAGCGTGTCGCGCACCTTGCGCCGGGCCTGTTCGGCCGCTTGTGGGTCGTCGCTGTCACCGGCCTCTTCCAGCAGCGAAAGCAGGCGCCTGGCGTCGGCCAGAGCGGGATTGGCATGGTGCTTCTTCACCAGTTTTTTCGGCAGGGCGATGTTGCCGTAGCCTTCCGGCATTCCGTCCGCCGTCAGGCTGCCGTGTTCCAGCCAGCGGTCGAGCTGGTGCGCCAGCGCCATGGTGTGGGTGGAGACCACGAAGCGGGCCTGTCTGCCGGATTTGCCCAACGCCTTGCCCACCGCTTCGGCGAACAGCGTCGGCCACAGCCGTTTGATGGCGGGCAGTGCGCCCAGGTGTTCGCCTTTTTTCGCCCAGGCGGGACGCTTGTCGGCCACCCGCGCCCATAGCGTATCGGTTTGCTGGCGGTAGGATGTTTCCAGTTGCGCCGCATCGAGGGTCAGCCATTCGGTTTCGCCGGTGAGCGAGCAACGCCAGCCGCGTTGTTCCAATGGGTCGAAGGGGCGTACCGACTTGGCCGCCGCCAGCACCCGCTCGGTGAGATCGTAAACGGCCGGATAGAGTACCCCGGGGTTGGGGGCGAAAAAGGTGATACCGTCTTCCCACCGGATTGCCTGGCTCAGCACTTTCCAGGCTTCGGTGTCGAGGAAGCCGGCGGGCCGTCCCGGCTCGACGCCGAAGAAGGGGGCCATGGCTTCGGACAGTTGCAGGGTGTCGAGGTCGGTCTGCTTTTCCGCGTTGCGTGGATGGATCAGGGAAAAAGGCACCGCCGCCCAATGCACCTCGGGGAAGCCCCGTAATTGCGCCTCCATCTGCTGATAGCAGTACAGATCGGGATTTTTCCGTTCACCGATCGCATCGAGCAGCCGATCCACCACCTCACGGCCTGTTTTCTGCAACCATCGGCGAACATGGTCGCGGCACCGTACCGCCAATTCCTTTGCACGACCGGCGGGCACCACGGCGACGAAACGATTGGGCAGGGCGGCGGCGAACAATGGGTTGGCGTCGGTGCCGCTTTTTTGCCACTCGCAATCCTCGAACCAGGCTGCAGGCAGGCCCATTTCGTCGCGCAGCCACAGGTCCACCTGGGGAATGCCGCGCAACCGGGGAAACAGGATCGCATCCGGTCCCAACGCCTCGGCCACGGGCTTCATCGCCTCCCAGGCCAGGCGCGACAGCAGGTGGGAGCCGGCCCACAAGTCCGACGTGGAACGGGCCGCGGCGATGAAGGGCTGCACCGGGCCGATAGACAGGGCCAGCAGCGCCGCTTCGCCGGCGGGATCGGCGGCAAAGGCGCCGGCGAAGGCGGAGGTCAGATCGAGATGGTCGGCGATGCTGTGGTCGGGCACCCGGGTATCGGCGGGCAACAAGGACCAGAGGGCACCGAGCTTGCTGTTGTCATCGGTTTCCCGCAGTTCGCCCCCGAAACGCCAAAAGGCCAACAGGGTCTTGCGCGGCTCTCGGCCCACGTCCTCGGCCAGCCGCTGGAAGTGTTTCAGGCTCTGGGTCTTGAGCGTGGTCGGATCGATGTCGGCCAGACCGCCCTGCCGGGACAGGTCGATGGTTTCGCCGCTCAGGGGGTGGATCAGGACGGGTTGGTCGAACCAGCGCACCCGGTCGGCCAGCGCTCCCGGCCATTGCGGCCGGTCGGCCGCCGAAGCCCACCAGTCGGCGCGTTTCACAGCCTGTTCATCGGCCTGCTCAAGTGGCAGAAAGTCACGCAGTACCCGGGTCGTACCGCCTTCGTGGCCGGCCGGGTCACGAAGCAACACCAGCGCCTTTTCGAAGGGGTCGTGAATCCGCGCCGCCAGTTTGGTCTGCCAGAGCCTATCGTCATTCATTGCCGGTCGTCCCTTTTTGTCGTGCTACAATACACATCAGGAGGTGTATCATGCGTACCAATATCGTTCTCGATGATGAACTGGTGGCCGAAGCCATGAAACTCACCGGCGCCAAGACCAAGCGGGAGGTGGTCCATCTGGCGCTCGTCGAGCTGGTCAGGCGACGTCGCCAGCGAGACATCCTCGAGCTGCCCGAGGAAGACCTGATCGATCCCGACTACGATGTCAGGGCCGTGCGCCGCGGGATGAACCGTGGTACTGGCTGACACCTGTATCTGGATAGACCTGCTGCGAAAGCGGAAGAGTCCGGCGGTCGCGGCGCTGAAAATGTTGCTGGAGGCGGAAGAGATGGTTCTGGCTCCGGTCATCCTCCAGGAAATACTGCAAGGCGCCCGCAGCCCCGCGGCGCTGGCGCGGCTGCGCGAGCGGTTTTCCGCGTTGCCGATGTTGATGCCGACACTCGCGGTATACGCATTGGCCGGCGAGTTGTACGCCTGTTGCCGCTGGCAGGGCGTTACCATCCGCAGCCCCCATGACTGCCTGATTGCCGCGCTGGCCATCGAACACGATACCCCTTTGCTGCATGAGGATCGGGATTTCGAACGCATCGCCGAAATCGAACCCGGCCTGCGGTTGTGGACGCCTGCGGATGTTCCGTGATTCACGGATGGCATGGTTTCTCCCTTTCCACGCCGGAAGGACCATCCAGAAACTTATGGACGGCGGACCAAACCCTGATCAAGGTCGCTCTGTTCGGCCTGAATTCCGCCGGCGGCTGGCAGGGCATGTGGAAGATCACGCCGTAGTATTTGCCGTTTTCATTCTTGCGCACCTTGAAGCGGAGGGCGTTGGGAAGGCGGTAGTTGCGCCACGGGCGGACGTTATGGTGGGTGACGGGATAGCTCAGCCAATGGCGATCCTCCGGATGCTGTGCGTTCCGTCCCGAATGGAATCGGAATCGGGTTCGCAATGCGATCTTGATTTTCGCCAGCGCCTGCATCAGCGTGCGCCAATCGGAAAACTCCCCGGTGCGCCAGACCAAGGCGCCCTGTCCATCCCGGCCGATGGCGTGCGCCCATTCCAGCGCCAGGCAGTCTTGCCAGTCCCGAAGCGGCAGACTCGGTGCGATGGCTGTTTTTTCATCCATCAGCTCGAAGGACCCCCAGCCGTTGCGTGAGCGGCCGCCCACGGCACCAAAAGCACTCATCAAGCCGAGGGCTCGATCCAGCAAGGCCGAGTCCTCGTCAGGAAATGCCATGCGAAACGCCGCCGTTTCGCCGGACTGGATGGCGGCATTGGCCTTGAGTTTGGTGCCCCTGGAGCTCCTGTCATAGGTCAGCGGTCCATAGCCAAGATACAGATGGGAACCGACCTTTCTTCCAGCTTTCCCAACCTCGGGGTGAAAGACGGGGGGATCCTGCGGCCATCGGTGCGCCTTGCCCGGGCCCCATCGGTCCAGCCGCAACCGTACCCGGCTCCGGGTGCCGGCGCCGTCGGCCGCGGCGCCGAACAACCGCGCTTCCTCCGCCCGCATTTGGGAAACGTCCGTCGGATAGCCGTGCTCTTCTGCCCAGGCCACCCGCCACCACTCCCGCAGCAGATGCTTGAACGGCGGCGTGCGCCAGTGGCCGTTTTGGTTGGCGTCTCCCAGGAACGCCGGTGTGAGGAAGGCCACGGTATAGCGGCGCGTGATCATCGGTTCGACCTCGGATGGGTTGGAGAAAAACGATTTATGGGAAAGTGTAGTAGTCCGCTTCCAGGTAACAAGAACGGCAGGCTTCCCATACAGGTTCTTTCGCCTCAGCGGCGCTCGATATGGAATTCCTCCAGTCGGGCGCCGAAGGCTTCCAATTCGTCGGCGCTCAGTTCCCGCCCGCGGGCCTCGGGGGGGATGTCCAGGGACAGGTTGAGAAAGCGGGCGCCGCGCTGGCATACCTCGGCCGCCAGATGCACCGGCAGGGTGCCGATCACCACGTCGCCGGCCTGGACCGCTTCGACATCCAGGTGGGCGACCTGCCGGTCCACGGCGATGCCGTGCCGCTCGGCCCAGGCCACCGCCCCCGGATGGCGGCTGACGAACCAGACGGTGCCACGGACCTCGTTCATGACGCCTCTTCTCCGTCGGGATTTTCGCCGATGGCTGCGTAGCGGACCGCCTTGCGCGGCAGGTCCAGGTGGTAGCCGCGGCTGTCGTGTTTGACTTTGTAGGGTTCGGCCGCCGCGCCCAGGGCTTCCTCCAGGCATCGGTTCAGCTTGCTGACGGCCTGGTAGAGATAATCGCCGTCCATGCCGTCTCGCAGTGCTTGTTCGGTAGCGTCGCAGCCGTCCATTTCGTTGTCGCGGATGCGGCGATATTCGGCCAGGAAGCACTCGGCCCATTGGGAATCGGGAACATGCTTGGGCGGCCCGGCCAGGGGCGGCTCGCCGGCCAGAACGCGGCGGGCGAAGAGGCTGAGCAGGGCCAGGCGGGCCGGCGCCAGGGGAACGATCTGGTCGGCGGCGCGGATTTTCCGCCCTGCCAGGTCGAGGACCAAGCTCGGCGGCCCGAGGGCGCGCCGGGCGGCGGCCACCGCCTCGCTGAAGTGGATCTTGCCCCGCAGCAGGCGGTCGTCGAAGCCGTGGCGCAGGCTGACGAAGGGGATTTCCGCCAGGGTCACCTCGGCCTGGCTGCAGTCGAGGGGGGTCGAGTGGCGATCCAACGAGTGGATGATGCGCTGCTCCGGGGTTGGATAGAAGAACTGGGGGTGGGATTCGAAGGGCGGGGTCACCAGCACGTGGCTGAGGCGGTCCTGGGGGCGGCCGAACAGGGACAGGGCGTAACCCAGGTAGTAGCCCATGGTCTTGCGGCCTCCGGCGATGGAGACGTGCAGGGCGCTGTCGGGATCGGTGGTCAGCGAGCGCACCGTCTCGGCGATGAAATCGGCGGCGGCCTCGTTGTCCGCCGGGGTGCGGATGTCGTCGGCCGGTCGTCCTGCGGCGTCGCGGATGACGTGGATGCGGCTTTCGTCGAAAGCGATTTCCGGGAGATCGTAGTCGCGCCGCAGGCGGTGGAACCAACCCGGCTCCTGGGACAGCAGATCGAGGCGGACGTGCTCGGCCCCCTTGCGGGTGGTGACCAGGGCGATTTCCGTGGGCACGAAAGGCGGATCGCGCCGCACCGCCAGGGCGTAGAGGGTTTCGGTCACCACCTGGGGCGACAGCCCGGTGACCGCCAGCAGGATGCGCCGGGGCCAGCGTTCGGGATGGCGGGGATCAGGCATGGGTTCTCTCCGGTGTCGTCATTCCACCAATCAGTTTAGACGCCGGTTCCGCCGCCGGCACGGATCGGCAAGCTTGCCGGTCAGGCGGTTTCGATGCGGTAGCGCCCCAACCCCATGCTCACCCCCTTGCCCACGTGCAGCCAGCGGCCCAGGGCGAGCCAGGGCCAGAAGGGGCGCACGTCGTCGGCGGCGAACGTCAACCAGCCGGTCAGACCACCCATCTTCATCGCCGTCCGCTGGCGGTTGGAATAGCGTTGCCAGTCGTACCAGCCCAGGTCGCTTTCCTTGGGTACCACCGTGTCGGCGCGCGCCACCAGATCGCGGAAGTCCACTTCCAGCGGTCCGCCGCCGAGGAAGTGGTGCAGCAGCGACAGGCGCCGCAGCAGGCTGGCGACGAGCCCCCGGAAGCGGAACGCCGCCGGTCCCATCAGCCGTTCGCCGTGGCGGATACGCAGCGGGGTTTCGATCACCAGGCGGCAGTCGCCCTCGGGCGCCGGGGGTGGTGCGGGGGCGAGGGGTGGCTGCGGGGTCAGTTCACCGCCGGGTCGGTATATCGGCCGCCAGCCATCGCCGGTCAACTGGTCGATGCCGACCACCTGATAATGGCCGCGGCCTCGCCCGACTCCTTTGTCCCCCATCTGCCGCCAGGCGTGGACCACGTAGGGCAGTTGGGTGGCGGTTCGGCCGATCAGGGTCAGATCCACGGAAAAGGTGTCCCCCGGCTGGTAGTCGCCGCCGTTGGTGGCCTCGGGGTGAATGATGAAGGGATGGGGGGCGGCGGGATAGTTCGCCACCAGCGGGGCGTCCTCGGGCGGCGGGGTCTCGAAGATCTCGCTGTAGGCACAGGTGCGCCACAGCAGGCAGGCCGAGCACTGCGGCATTTGGGTGACGCAGACGGTGTGCTTGAGGGCGTGGCCGAAGGCTCCCCGCCAGGTGGAGCCGGCGTATTGGGGGAAGCTCACCGGCGTGACCGCCCGGCAGTGGAAGCGATAGCGGGAGAAGGGGAGGCTGATCATGGTTTTTTCCCCTCCCGCTCGTAATTGGCCTTGAGCTGGCGCATGGTCTTGTTGGGCGGGGAATCCCACCAGCCCCGTTCCTGCCAGTGCGCCTTGATCGCCTCGAGGATCTCCGATTTGAGCCCGGGTTCCTCGATGTTTTTCCAGGCTTTGAAGAGTTTCTTGTGGCGCATCAGACCGTCGATGTCGGTGGCTTGACTCCCGGCCATGATCGCCCGGAGCTGATCCTCCAGCCAGGGATGCAGGCCGGCGTCGGTGACTTGATCGGCCAGTCCGGCTCGTTGCCGCCTCAGCCAGCGTTTGCGGGTGGCGTCCGTGGGCCAGGTGCTGGCCTGCGCGTAATCCCGCAACACCAGTGCCTCCTGCTTGGCCCAGAGGAATTCGTTGATCCGGTTTGCCGCGTTCAGGCACATGTGCCGCAGCTCCATGCCATGTGGCAGGTTATCCGCCGATTCGGGATCGGCCATGGCCAGCAGGTTTCGGATCTGAGGACTGTCTTCCCAAGCGGTGCCGCCGTGGGCTCGCGCCGCTTCGTTCATGTGGGTGGTGAAACGGCGGCAGAATGTCTCGATCCGCTCCGGATCGAGCGAGAAGGCCGGCTTTTCCGGATTGTTGGGAAGCGCGCGGCTGTTTTCGGCATCGATTTCGAAGCGCACCTGGCCGAAGCCGAAGGGCTTGCCCATGCCGATGCTGTGACGCAGGCCGTCGTCGCCGCCCCAGGTCATGGCCCACAGCAGGGCGCCCAGTTCCTCGGGCTTGAGGTTGTGGAAGACGATCCGGCCCTTGAACACGGTGCCTGCCGGCAGGGGGTGCAGGCGGATCTGGACCGCCCTGTTCCCTTGCTGATCAGCCGTCAATTGCTGAACACCCACCTTCTCGTCCGGGCGGGCGGGGTAACGCTTGAAGCCGCGTATGATCGGTTTTGGGTTGGCCGCCGAGGCGACATAGGTGGCATATTGGGCGTCATCCCTGAGTCGGCCGTCTTCGGCGTTCTGCACCAGATAATTGGGGAAATAGCTTGGTTTGGGACCATTGAGAATGGTATCCGGTGCAGTTCGCACCTCGGGACGGTTTTCTGCCTTCGCCAGCTCGCAACTGATCCGGCCACGCAAGGCGGCGTTCTGATCCTTACTGTTGATGGCGCCGAACAGCAAATCCGCCAAGTCGTAACCGCCCTCGGGACTTGGTTCCTGAAGGTGCTGTTCGCTGGCATGGCGGATGGCGTCGTGAGTGGAGAAGTCACCCGCCAGTTTGGGCATATAGGCCAAACCGATTCTCAGAGAACCACCATCCTGAAGGTAGAACACCGGAACATCGTCACCGGCTCGAAAGCGTGCTTTCCAGTAACCCGGCCAGGACATGGCCGGATCGTTGCTATCATCCCCGTGAATGTACAGGAAATCGCGCCAGGCGGCGTCCGTGACCGGGATCGAGCGGCTCTCGTCTGCCTCGAAGAAGATGAAATCCCTTTTTTTGCCCTTGTCGTCCCTGCTGTCGCTGATCTGGCCGGTGAACACGGGATAGCCGGTGTGTGCGCCTCTTCCCAGGTTTTCAGCAAGGCCGTTGCTGCCGATGTCGAAACGAATCCGCAGCGGATCCCAGCCCTTCCGCTCACACAACTGACGCCAGCGTTGGTATTTCTCGGCGACGTTCCGCCCCTTTCTGAAAACAGGTTTTTGTGCACCCAGATCCTTCTCAATGGTCCGGTGATCCAGGCGCACCATGCGGCAGGGCACGATCTCCCGGCCGCCGTCGGCGTGCAGGCGCAGGAAGCCCGGCTTCACCTTGCCCCGTACCTTGTCGGTGTAGGACTTGGCGACATATTTTCCGGAAATGTCCCGCAGCCCCGGACGTACGTCATCCACCATCCGCATCCGCCCGAACCCGGCGATTTCCACCACCGAGCGCAGCATGCCCTTGAGGCTGGAGCCGGGGATGGCGTAGGTGCCGTCGGGCAGGCGGAAGGGGTGGACCTCGGTGTTGGGGCGGTC
>JALSSF010000063.1 GCA_026984375.1 Methylothermaceae bacterium
CGACACCGTCGTGGTCACTCTGGAAAAGGACAACGCCCTGGCGGTGGTCGACGGAGACGAACTGGTGCTGAAAAAGACGGTCAAGATCGGCCGTCGTCCCCGGGACCTCAAGTTCAGCCCCGATTTCAAGAAGCTCTATGTCGCCGTCAGCGACGACGACACCATCCAGGTGCTCGACGCCGAAACCTACCGGGTCGTCGGCACTCTGCCCTCCGGGGAGGACCCGGAAACCTTCGCCATCGATCCCGAGGGCCGGCGGATGTACGTCTCCAACGAGGACGACGACCAGGTGACAGTGATCGACCTGAAGACCGGCAAGGTCGTTAAGGCCGTTCCCGTGGGGGTGGAACCGGAGGGCATCGCCGTCAGCCCCGACGGCCGTTGGGTGGTGAGCACCTCGGAAACCACCAACATGGCCCACTGGATCGATCCCGAAACCCTGGAGATCGTCCACAACACCCTGGTGGACCCCCGCCCACGGGCGGCCGCCTTCACCGCCGATTCCAAACAGCTATGGGTGACCTCGGAGATCGGCAGCACCTTGACGGTCATCGACACCGACAGCAAGGCGGTGGTCAAGAAGATTCACTTTCAGATTCCCGGGGTCACCCAGGCGCTGGTGCAGCCGGTGGGGGTGGTGATCGACCGTGAGCGCCGCTACGGCTACGTCGCCCTGGGGCCGGCCAACCGGGTGGCGGTGATCGACGCCCGCAAGCTGGAGGTGGTCGATTACCTGCTCACCGGCAAGCGGGTCTGGCACCTGGCCTTTTCCCGCGACGGCAAGAAACTGTTCACCACCAACGGCGCCAGCCACGACGTCACCGTGATCGACACCGGAAGGCGCAAACCGGTCAAATCGATTCCCGTGGGCCAGTGGCCCTGGGGGGTGGCGGTACGCCCATGACGGTCCCGGCGCTCGAGGTCGAGCACGTCAGCTTCGCCTACGGCTCCAGGAAGGCGCTCGACGACGTCGGTTTCACCGTGCCGCCGGGGCGGTGCGCCATCCTCCTGGGGCCCAACGGCGCCGGCAAGAGCACCCTGTTCAACCTCATCACCCGGCTGTTCGACAGCCCCACCGGCACCATCCGCATCGCCGGTTTCGACAACCGCCGGAAAGCCTGCCAGGCCCTGGCCCGGCTCGGGGTGGTGTTCCAACAGCCGACGTTGGACCTGGACCTGACCGTGGACCAGAATCTACGCTATCACGCCGCCCTCCACGGCCTCGGCCGGCGCGAGGCCGACCGCCGCATCGCCGCCGAACTGGCACGCCTGGACATGAGCCAATACCGGAAGACCAAGGTCCGCGCCCTGAGCGGCGGCTACCGGCGCCGGGTGGAGATCGCCCGCGCCCTGCTTCACCGCCCCACCCTGCTGCTGCTGGACGAGCCCACCGTCGGCCTCGACATTCCCAGCCGCCAGGCGCTGGTGGAACACGTCCACGCCCTGGCCCGGGACGGGATGGGAGTGCTGTGGGCCACCCACCTGATCGACGAAGTGGCCCCGTCCGACGAACTGATCGTGCTCCACCGCGGCCGGGTGCGCGCCACCGGCGTGGTCACCGAGATCATCCGCCGGCTGGCGGTGGCCACCCTGGCCGAGGTGTTCGAAGTCCTGACCGAGGAGGACGCCTGATGCATTACCTGCGCGCCCTCAGCGCCATCGTCGGCCGGGAACTGCTGCGCTTCCTCCATCAGCGCGGCCGCTTCGTCGCCGCCCTGGTGCGCCCGCTGGTGTGGCTGTTCATCTTCGCCGCCGGTTTCCGTTCCACCCTGGGCATCGCCGTCATCCCCCCCTACCAGACCTACATCCTCTACGAGGAATACATCACCCCCGGCCTGGTGGGCATGATCCTGCTGTTCAACGGCATGCAAAGCTCCCTGTCGATGGTGTACGACCGGGAGATGGGCAGCATGCGCATCCTGCTGGTGGCGCCGCTGCCGCGCTGGTATCTGCTGACGAGCAAACTGCTGGCGAGCACCTGCGTCTCCATCCTCCAGGCGTACCTGTTCCTCGCCATCGCCTACCTGTACGGCATCCAGCCGCCGCCCGTCGGCTATCTCCAGGTGTTGCCGGCGCTGGTGCTGGGGGGATTGATGCTGGGCGCCCTGGGGATGTTCCTGTCGTCGTTCATCAAACAACTGGAGAACTTCGCCGGGGTGATGAACTTCGTCATCTTTCCCATGTTCTTCCTCTCCACCGCCCTCTATCCCCTGTGGCGCCTGCAGGAATCCAGCCCCCTGCTCGCCACCCTGGCCCGCTACAATCCCTTCTCCCAGGCGGTGGAACTGATCCGTTTCGCCCTTTACGGACGCTTCGAGCCCTATGCCTTCGGCTACACTTTGATTACCATGTTGGTTTTCCTGGCCCTGGCGATCTGGGGCTACAATCCGTCCAAAGGACTCATGACCCGGAGAGGCAGATGACCCGACCCACCTGGCTGGTGACCGGCGGCGCCGGTTTCATCGGCGGCAACTTCGTGCTCAAACAGATCCGCGAGCGCCGCGCCCGCATCGTCAACCTGGACGCCCTCACCTACGCCGGCAACCTGGACACTCTGGCGCCGGTGATGGACGACCCGGATCATATCTTCGTCCACGGTTCCATCGGCGACCGCGACCTGGTGCGGCGGCTGCTGGCCGAGCACCGGCCCCAGGCCATCGTCAACTTCGCCGCCGAAAGCCACGTGGACCGTTCCATCGACGCCCCGGGGGACTTCATCCACACCAACGTGGTGGGCACCTTCGAGTTGCTGGAGGCGGCCCGCCACCACTGGCGTAGGCTCCCGGAAGGCGAGCGGGAACGGTTCCGCTTCCTCCACGTTTCCACCGACGAGGTGTACGGCTCCCTGGGGGAGACCGGCAAGTTCACCGAGGAGACCCCGTACCGCCCCAATTCCCCCTATTCCGCTTCCAAGGCCGGCTCCGACCACCTGGTGCGCGCCTATCACCACACCTACGGCCTGCCGACCCTGACTACCAACTGTTCCAACAACTACGGTCCCTACCAGTTCCCGGAAAAGCTCATCCCCCTGATGATCCTCAACGCCCTCGAGGGCAAACCCCTGCCGGTGTACGGCCAAGGACTCAACGTGCGCGACTGGCTCTACGTCGAGGACCATTGCCGCGCCATCGAGCGGGTGCTGGAGGCCGGCCGTCCCGGCGAGGTCTACAACGTCGGCGGCGACAACGAGAAGCGCAACATCGAGGTGGTCAGGACCATCTGCCGTATCCTCGACCGTCTGCACCCGCAAGGCCGTCCCCACGAGCGCCTCATCACCTTCGTCGCCGACCGCCCCGGCCACGACCTGCGCTACGCCATCGACGCCGGCAAGATCCGGCGGGAGCTGGGCTGGCGGCCTGAGGAAACCTTCGAGTCGGGCATCGAAAAGACGGTGCGCTGGTATCTGGAGCATCTCGACTGGTGCCGGCGGGTCACCG
This sequence comes from Methylothermaceae bacterium, assembly GCA_026984375.1. Lineage (GTDB taxonomy): Bacteria > Pseudomonadota > Gammaproteobacteria > Methylococcales > Methylothermaceae > Methylohalobius. The sequence goes on from JALSSF010000063.1 coordinate 3,438, forward strand.
ACGGCAGCTACCGGCGCGAGCGCCTGGGGGTGTCGGTATGACGGACCGCAAGGGCATCATCCTCGCCGGCGGTGCCGGCACCCGCCTCCATCCCCTCACCTACGCCGTCAGCAAGCAACTGCTGCCGGTGTACGACAAGCCGATGATCTACTATCCCCTGGGCACCCTGATGCTGGCGGGAATCCGCGAGATTCTGGTCATCACCACCCCCCACGACGCCCCCCTGTTCCACCGCCTGCTCGACGACGGCAGCCAGTGGGGCCTGGATCTGCG
>JALSSF010000064.1 GCA_026984375.1 Methylothermaceae bacterium
CTACGAACTGGAAGCCAAGTTCCGCTACCGCATCCACGACGGCATCCTCAAGCTCTGGTACAAGCTCATGCGTCCCGACAAAGCATTCCGGGCCGCCATCATCGACGTCCACCAGACCATCGAGGAGCAACTGGGCGACCAGACCCTCATCATCATGAGAACTCCGTAAACCGACCTGCCCCGCCTGCGGGCGGGGCGCTATCGAACGATCGTAAGACCTGGAAGGACAAGGATAACGACATTCCATTCTGACATGACCGAGTTGCACCCCATCGCCGTCACCTACGCCACCGCCGCCGAAATGCTGGAGGTCTCCAAGCTCACCATGGAGCGCCTGGTCCGGAGCGGTGAAATTCCAGTGGTTCGCATCGGCCGCCTGGTCCGGATTCCGGTGGCTGCCATCGAGGAATGGGTGGCGAACAACGCCGTGATCGTCAACAATAACCGCGTGCACGCGGGGCATTGCCGACAAGAGGAGGATACGCAATGCCACGAAAAGACCGCGATGGACTCTACCGGAGAGGCGATTCGCCATACTGGTGGGCCAGCTACACCGACGTCAGCGGCCGCAGAATTAGGCGCTCGACTGGCCAAAGGGACAAGAGGGAAGCGGCCAAGGTCCTGGCCAAATGGAAGCTCGAAGCCGAAACCGCCTGGAAACGGGAACAGCAACAGGACTGGACGTTCGACGAACTGATGCTCGCCTATCTGGACGCCACCCAGGACAGCAAACGCTCTCACGGACGGGATCTGACCAGCTGCCGACACCTGTACCCGGCGTTTTCCGGGCGCAAGCTGCGCGACATCCTGACCCACGACGTGCGGGCTTACATCACACAGCGGCGTAAGGAAGGGGCGGCGGCCAGCACCATCAACAAAGAGGTGGGCCTGCTGTCGTCGGCCATCAACTACGCCCGCCGGGAATGGGGCTGGGACATCCACAACCCGGCGCAGGGATGCCGGCAACGGGAGCCGGAAGGCAGGCTCAGATGGCTGACGAAGGCCGAGGCGGCGGCGCTTGTCGAGGCGGCTAGGCAGTCGGAGAAAGCCCCGCATCTGGCCGATTTCATCATCCTGGCGCTGAACACCGGGATGCGTTCAGGGGAAATCCTGGGGCTGGAATGGCGCCGGGTTGACCTGAGCAATGGACTGATCTGGCTGGAAGCCGAGCATACCAAAACGGCCCGGCGGCGGACGATCCCCATCAACGCCGGCGCCAAGACCGCCCTACTCTCCCGCCTGAACTGGCGGGCCCGCCATTGCCAGGACAGCCCGTGGGTGTTCTGCGACCAGACCGGCCGGCGCATCGCCAGTGTCAAGAAATCGTTCGAGACCGCCTGCAAACGCGCCGGCATCGAGGATTTCAGGATCCACGACCTGCGGCACACCTGCGCCGCCTGGCTGGTGACTGCCGGCGTACCGCTGGCCGAGGTGCGGGATCTGCTCGGGCATCGCTCGATCCAGATGACCGAGCGCTATGCCCATCTGGCCCCCGAAAATGTCCGGTCAGCGGTGCAGCGCCTGGATGGCGATTTTGGTGTGGAGGGACAGATGGTTTGAGATTATGGGAATTTATGGGCGTAGGCGGATTTTTTTGGGAATGTATTGATTTGGTTGGATTTTTGACAATGGTTATGTATGGCGCGCAATTTTCGATGGACAGATGGATTTGGGCGAAAATTGCGCGTTGGACACATGGTTTGCGACGCCGAATGGTTGCCACTTCGCGCTGCGAATCTGACGATTCGCGGCGCTCAGCGGCTTCGATAAGGCATACCCTATATCAAACCCTCCTCCCAAACCACACCACCTTACCAACGACCTGCAAATCCTTGATCCGCTCGCCTGGGACGTGGATTTCCTTGTAGGCGGGGTTGTCGCTGCGGATGAACACGCCGCCTTGGAAGTCGTTTTGAAGACGCTTTACGATCAGTTCGCCGTCCATCCTTATTATATAGATGCCGTCGGCCAGTCTTGATGGCTGGAGGCGGCGGCCGTCGGGCGTGATCCAGGTATCGACCAGGAGCACATCGCCTTCCCAAATGGTGGGCATCATCGAGTCGCCGCGGGCGGTGACGACGGTGAGATGGCGCCCCAGCAGTCCTTCCTCGGCCAGCCAGTCCTTGCGGAACGCCAGCTTGCCGATGATGCGTTCCTCATCCACAACGGCGCCATAGCCGGCGCTGACCTCCACATCGAACAGCGGCACCAGGGCGAATTCGTCTTCGTTGAATTCGGGCCCAGCCTGCTCGCCTGGGCGCATGGGGCCTTCGCCGGTGGCGAGCCAATCAATCGAGACGCCTGCCACTTTTGCGATCATCGCAATCGTTTCTATTTTCGCCTGGCTTTCACCAGAAATTATCCGATAGAGCTGTGCCTCAGAAATGCCAATCCTTGTGGCAAGCTCCCTTTTCCCGCCAACTCGATCTGCTATCTCGTTTATGCGAGTTCCGATTCCTGAAGTCAGAATCGGAACTTGGTTCCGTTTTTCATCTTTCAGTTCTGATTCCATTCTTTGCCTTATAAATCAATTATTTGCATACATGGTCCATATCTATCTGATATGAAAGAATCGGAACTAGCATTTATGCTTGACTTGTCTCTCATATATGAGTATGTTTATCACCATGACGAAGATAAACATCACGGACATCCCCACCGATCCGGTCGTTCGCCGGGAGTGGATCAAATACCAGCTCCGGCTGCGGGGCTGGACTCTGTCCAAGCTCGGCCGGGCCTACGGCGCGAGTCGGCACTGCGCCATCCTGGCGCTGCGCAAGCCCTATCCGAAATGGGAGCGCATCATCGCCGCCCAACTGGACCTGCCGCCGGAGGCGCTATGGCCGGAACGTTACGGGAAGTCCGCCAAGTTCAACGGTAACAAGGAAACCGTTGCAGGGCAACGGAAAAAGACAGAGGCCGCCTAGACATGACCCGCCGCCGTGACGACGCCACCTTGGACCTGTTCCAGATCCCGGCCGCTCCGGCGCCGGCGCCGGCCAGCATGGACTACAACCGCGAGGTGGCCCACCTAGTGGCCAAGGTATTGAAGGAAGCCGGCTGCGACCGCTACGAGATCGCCGCCCGGATGAGCCGACTGACGGGCAAGGAGGTTTCCAAGTTCATGATCGACGCCTGGGCGGCGGAAAGCCGGGACCATCACAACATTCCCTTCTATCTGGTTCCGGTGCTGGAGGCGGCCTGCGAGACCCATGCCCTGTCGGCCTGGCTGGCGGAGAAACGGGGCGGGCGGCTGATGGTGGGCAAGGAAGTGCTGGCGGCCGAACTGGGCAAGCTGGAACGGATCAAGGACGAGGCGGCGCAGAAGATTAGAGAGTTGAAGAAGCTGATGGGGGAATTGGAATGACGCACGAAAACGACTTTGGACGGTTGCAAATCGTCCGCTACCCGGAAATCGGCCTGGCGGAGTTGGTCGTCGAACTGCCAGAGCGCGAGGAAGAATCCTTTTGGCTGACGATCGCCAACGAACGGCTCAACCGGCCGGCATTTCAGATCCGCTTCAAACGAATTGGCCCAGGAGTGTACCGAGCTGCTGAAGTGCGCCCGGGGCTTGGGCCAATCCTGAGTCAAGCATTTTTAGAACGACTTGCTGCAGGGCTTCGGCCGGCAGAGAGCGCAGCTTCTGACGAAGAGTGCTTTTGACCGACTGGTCCAGGTTGGAGGCATCCAAATGACGCTCGAAGACATCACGCAGAGAGTCGGCCTCGAAGCGAACGGTGACGGTGCGCAGGATGGCGTCCAGGCCGCCGTCGTCCTCGAGGAAATCCAGGCCCCTGGCGGTGATTCGTGCATCGAGCGCCTCGACCGGCATCATCAGATTTTCCCGAATGCTGGATTCGATCAGGCCGTGCTCCTGGAGGTAATACAAGTTGGCGGTGAATTGCTCTGGGTCGAGCGCCCGGATCGCCTCCATTTCACGGATCTCCAGCCGCTCCGGATATGCCTCGCGCAAGCGTTCCAACGTCTGTCTTTGCAGTCTGCGATTCAGTTTCATGGGAACCCTCCTGTCGGTTCTGGTTGTGTGTGGCAGCCCCAGGATAGCCGAGGGACGGGTTCCCGCCAATTACCGGAGGGCCGGGCATGAAGGAATGGTTCACGGCCCGCGAACTGGCCGGGTTGCCGGGGATGCCTGGGACGGAGCGTGGCGTGTTGAAGGCCGCCAAACGTGAAAACTGGCGCTCCCGCAAGCGCCCCAAAGGCAAAGGGCGTGAATACCACATTCAAAGCCTCCCCGAAACCACCCGCACCCATCTGGCCCTGCAATGCCTGCCCCAGCCGGTGGCGGTGGAGGAAACCAGGGAGGCCGCCCTCGAGGCCCGCCGCCGGCGCAAGGAACAAGGTCTGGCCCAGTTCAACGCGCTGCCTTCCGGCCACCCCAAGCGCCTGCGGGCCAAGGCGCGGCAGTGGGTCCTGCAAGCCTGCGACGCTTTCCAGCAGCAGGCCGGGATGCCGGGGCGGCGCGGGGTGGAGTTGTTCTGCCAGGCGCTGATTTCCGGCGAGGTCACCATTCCAGAGCCCCACCGGCTATGGCTGCCCCAGCGCCACGGCGTCTCCAGCCTGGACGCGGCCACGATCTACCGCTGGCGCAAGCGGTTCGACGAGCAGGGCCTGTGGGGATTGACCGACGGCTACGGCAACCGCAAGGGGCAATCCATCATCGAACGCCACGAGCCTCTCAAGCGGCTGGTGATCGGGGCGATGCTCGACCAGCCTCACATCACCCCGGCCAAGCTCAAACAGTACATCGCCATCCGCCACCCCGAGCTGGATCTGGCCAGCGTCAAGTCCATCGAGCGCTACATGAAGCGCTGGCAGCAGGAAAACGCCCAAATATGGGAGTTCCTGACCCACCCGGATCGGTGGAAGAACGTGCGTATGGCGGCCTTCGGCAGCCACCACGAACACATCGAACGCCTGAATCAGCTTTGGGAGATGGACTCCACCCCCGCCGACTGGATGCTCAAAGACGGCCGCCACGTGGTGGTCGGCGTCATCGACCTGTATTCCCGCCGGCTCAAGTTCCGGGTTTCCAAGACCTCCAAGGCCGAGGCGGTGTGCCTGGCCTTCCGGGATGCGGTGCTGGCCTGGGGCGTGCCGGAGGCGGTGCGCACCGACAACGGGATGGAATACGTTTCCGAACGCTTCGCGGGGCTCCTGCGCGACCTGGACATCGAGCAGATCCTCTGCCTGCCCTTCGCCTCGGAGCAGAAGGGCACCATCGAGCGCCACATGCGCACGATGAGCCACGGCATCCTGGATCTTCTGCCCGGCTTCATCGGCCACAACGTGTCCGATCGAAAGCGCATCGAAGCCAGGAAATCATTTGCCGAACGCGTCATGAATCCGGACGAAGTCATCGAGGCCGAGCTGGAAGCCAAGGATCTGCAGAAGATTCTCGACGACTGGTGCGAATACGTCTACGGCCGCAGCCCCCACCAGGGCCTCGACGGCCGCAGCCCCTGGGACGTGGCCGCCAGCTACACCGGCCCCATCCGCCGCATCGAAGACGAACGGGCCCTCGATTGCCTGCTGATGGAACCGGCCGGCACCCGAACCATCGGGAAAAAGGGCATCCGCTACGAGCACTACGACTACATCGCCCCGGAGCTGGCCCCGCGCATCGGCGAGACCGTCTCCTTGCGCCTGGACCCGGACGACGCCGGCACCCTGTACGTCTACAGCCTGGACGGCGAGTTCCTTTGCAAGGCGAAGGCCCCGGAGCTGACCGGCATCTCCCGCGCCGAGATCGCCGCCGCCGCCCACGCCGAGCAGAAGGCGTTCACGAAGCGGCAGAGCCGGGAATACAGCGCCTTCAAGCGCGAGATCAAGGAAAACCTGGCCGAGGTGGTCCTCCGCCACGCCATCGAACAGGGAGAGAACGTCACCGTGCTGCCGAAACCGGCCGAAACGCACACCACCCCGGCGCTGGAACAGGCCGGCCAGGCCGCCCGCGCGGAAACCACCGCCCCGGCCCGGGTGGTTTCCATGAGCGACGATCCCGGCGAACGGTACGAATACTGGGTGCGCATCGGCCGGCGCATCGAACGGGGCGAACGGGTGAGCGAGCAGGAACGGCGGGGCTGGGAGGCGTACCGGAACAGCCCTGACTACAAGGCGATGAAACGGCTTTACGAGGATTTCGGCCCCGGCGTGGCCGAGGCCGAATAGACGGGAATCAAACCACAAAGACGAAGGAGACGACATTATGAACGAGAATGCAAACGTCATCAATTTCGATTCGATGCCGCAATCGGGCACCGCCATGCTGCGCAACGTGCGCCTGTGCGCGGTGCTGCTGGAACGGGCCATCGAGCGCCCCGCCCACCTGCCCGGCATGGTCTGTTTCTATGGCCCGTCGGGCTGGGGCAAATCGTTCTCGGCCGCCTACTGCGCCAACAAGCACCGTGCCTACTACGTCGAGTGCAAAAGCTCCTGGACCAAGAAGGCCCTTCTGGGGGCGATCCTCAACGAGATGGGTCTGCCCCAGACCGGCACGTTGTACGAGATGACCGACCAGATCGCCGAGCAGCTGGTGCTGTCCCAGCGCCCGCTCATCATCGACGAGATGGACCACATCGTCGAGAAGAAGGCGGTCGAGATCATCCGCGACATCTACGAAGGCAGTAACGCCCCGATCCTGATGATCGGCGAGGAAATGCTGCCGGCGAAACTCCGCCGCTGGGAGCGCTTCCACAACCGCATGCTCGCCTGGCAACCGGCCCAGCCCGCAGACCTCAACGATGCCCGCCAGTTGGCCCGGATCTACTGCCACAAGGTCCAGGTGGCCGACGACCTGCTGGAACTGTTCGTCCAGGCCACCCGCGGCTGCACCCGTCGGGTGTGCGTCAACCTCTACCAGGCCGAAACCCTGGGGATTTCCCTGGGGCTCGACAAGGTGGACCTGAAGACCTGGGGCGATCGGCCCATCTACACCGGCGACGCGCCGAAAAGGAGGGTCTGATGGCTGGACGGCCCATCGACCAAAACCCCGGCGGCATCACCCCCAGGGAGCGCATCTGGGCGGCGATCCGCGATCTCAAGACGTTCACCGCCGGCGATCTGTGGGGCGAGATGCCGATCGGAGCCAGCATCTCCAAGGATCTGATCCGCGACTACCTCAAAGGGTTGGAGAACGCCGGCTACCTGCAGCGCTGCGGCCGCGACGGCCGTCAGGTCCGCTACCGGCTGGCCAAGGACGTGGGCGTCGAAGCGCCCCGGGTGCGCAAGGACGGCACCCCGGTGACCCAAGGCCGGGGGCGGGAGGCGTTGTGGCGCACCATCAAGATTCTGAGCGAGTTCGACGCCCGGGAGCTGGCCGCGGCCGCCAGCACCGAACAGACCCCCGTCTCCCTGGCCGAGGCCAAGGAATACTGCGCCTATCTCCACAAGGCGGGTTACCTGATCCTCGCGCGCGCCGGCGGCCCCGGCCTGCCCGCCCGCTACCGCTTCAACCCCAGGAGGAACACAGGCCCCAAGCCCCCGGCGATCCAGCGGGTCAAGCGGCTCTACGACCCCAACCTGGGCAAAGTCGTCTGGCAGAAGGAGGACAATCATGGACTGGATTGAGGTGCTGCGCGCCGAATGCCAACGCACCAGCCAGCGCCGCGTCGCCGAGCTCATCGGCTACTCCCCGGCGGTGGTGTCCCAGGTGCTCAAAGGCACCTACAAGGGCGATTTGGGCGCCGTTGAAACCGCGGTGAAAGGGGCGTTCATGGGCCGCACGGTGCCGTGTCCGGTGCTCGGTGAGCTGCCGGCCAACCGCTGCCTGGCCTACCAGCGCCAGCCCTTCGCCGCCACCAACCCCCAACGGGTCAAGCTGTACCGCGCCTGTCGCGCGGGCTGTCCACACTCACAACTGAAAGGAGGTGAATCATGAGCATCGACCACGAAACCCTCTGGTTGGCCCAGGAACGCTTCCGGGACAAGCAACGCAATCTGGACGTCCAGCGGCTCATGGTCCTGCTGATCCGGCTGGACGAAGACGATCTCGAGGCCCTGGTGAGCTGCTACCGCCGGGGCGACGAGAAAGGGATGGGCGGCCTCCTGCGGGACCATATCGATCTCGCCCTGTGGGAAGCCGCTCTTTCAGAAACCCGCGCCCGGGTGGCCGCCGAGGCGCGGAGTGCCTAAGAAGCAAGAGGAGTATAGCCCATGTGCAAGCAGAACTTCCATAAAGCCAACCACTGCATCCGCAGACTGTACAAGAAGGGGTTCGACGTGCTCAGCGTGCGGCTCGACGGCCGCCGCCCCCGCATCGAGATCGCCCACCAGCGCAAGTGCGCCCGGCTCGGCGGCGTCTGGTTCCAGCGCCGCGCCGATGGGGCCGGCGTGATCTACCGCTACGCCTGCCTGCTGCACGGCTGCCAGATCGAATGGGAAGAGAGGAGGTTCGTATGAGCGCCATCGTCGCCTTCGCCCTCGGTATCCAGCTCGGCGTCGTCCTGGGTATCGGCATCATGTGTCTGTTGATCGTCAACCGGGAGAAAACCTATGAGCGTGACTGAACTCAAACCCAAACCCGCCGGCCGCCTGATCGCCGGCCGCACCGAAACCCGAGCCCCGGCCCGGCTGGTGAAGCTGGCCCTGGACGCCTGGGAAGTGAAGAAGGAACTGGACCGGCTCAAGGACGAGCTGGCCGCCTGCAACGAAAAGTTGGCCCAGGCCATCGAGCCGGGCACGGCGCTGGAGATCGCCGGGGTGTGCCGGGTGACGGTGGCCGAGCGTCAGACCGTCAAGGTCACCGACGCCGCCGCCCTGGAGCAGATCCTGGGGCCCAGGTTCGAGGACCTGGTGGACATCCGCGTCAGCCACCGCCCCCTGCCCAAACTGGTGCGGCTGGCCACCGACGGCGACAACCCGCTCGGCCAGGCCGTGGCCCAGGCGCTTTCGATCGAGCGCAGCGTGACCGTTTCCTACCGACCCGCGAAATAGAGGAGAGCGACATGACCAAGTTCGAACTGATCCGATACATCCGAAACACCGCCGGCGAGGCGCTGACCCTTGACCAGATCGACGCGGTACTGAGGGCGCTGCCAGGTGCCGCCGCTCACAGCCTGCGCCGTGACGGGGAATTCGCCTTACATGGCCTGGGCAAACTCAAGCTTGTCGAGCGTGCCGCCAGAGTCGGCCGCAATCCCCGGACCGGCGAGGTCATCGAGATTCCGGCGAAAAAGGCGGTCAAGTTCGTCCCCGCCAAGCCCCTCGAGGAGGCTCTGCGATGACCGACTTCGACCGCGTCCGCAAGCTGATCGACTCGATCGAGGCCGATCACAACGGCCTGCGCGAGGATCACGACGTGCTGACGGAGGATTGCCTGACGTTGCAGCAGGCGGTCGATCGCCTCGACCGAGAGGCGGAAGCCCTGCGCCGGCGCTGCCGTTTGCATCGGGCCGCCGCCCTGCTCGGCTGGACCGTCGCCATCGTCGCCGTGGCCAACGCCGTGATGACCTGACATCCCCACCGGCCCGCAATGGGCCCGCCCAGCCGGCGGTGGCGCAAAACACCGGCAGCGGGAGTCTGGACCTCCTCGGATGATCCCGCCGTCCGCCCCACGTCACGGGGCCTCTTCCCAGACCGTCCTCGAGGAGGGCGGCCCGGAAAGAGCGGAGAGGAAAACACGCAATGATCGACTGGGAACAGGCCGTGAAACTGGCCACCGAAACCGACCTGACCTGCGGCGAGATCGCCGACCGCTGCGGCTGGCCGGAAAACCGCTCGCTGGCGAAATTCGCCGAGATGCTGGAGCGCCGGCTGCCGAAAAAGCGCCGCCGGGCGCTGGTGACGCCTGGACCGGCCTACCGGGTGCGCAACGTGGAGGTGGCCTGATGGACGCCTACCGCCGCCAGCTGGCCCGTATCCACTGCCTGAAGAAAGAACTCGGGCTGGACGACGACACCTACCGGCACATGCTCCGGGAAATCGGCGGGGGCGATTCCGCCCGCGATCTGACGCCGGACGGCCGCGCCAAGGTGATCCGCCACCTGGCGAGACTGGCCGGCGGCCGCCGGCAATATCCCGGCCGCCCCCACAACGCCGATATTCAGCCTCAGATCGGCAAGATCGAGGCGCTATTGGCCGAAGCGGGGCGCCCCTGGGGGTACGCGATTGCCCTGTGCAAACGGATCGCCAAGAAGGACCGGCTGGAGTTCTGCTCGGTGGAGGAGCTGCGCAAGATCATCGCGGCGTTGGAGTACGACCGGAATCGGAGGGAGTGCCGTGCCGATTGAAGGCGTCTGCCCCACCTGCGGCGCCAAGTTCGATCTGGCCCACGCCCTCCAGGACGGCGAAGCCCGCCAGGCCCTGGCCGCCGCCCTGTCCCTGCCGGCCCCGTTGGCCCGCCTGGTGGTGCCGTACCTGTCCCTCCACGCCCCCGGCAAAAAGCGCATCGCCTGGCGCAAGCTGGCCCGCCTCCTGCGCGAGCTGGTCGCCCTGATCGAGGCCGGCCAGGTCACGAGCGGCGGCCAGTCTCACGCCGCCCCGCTGGAACTGTGGCGGGAAGGGCTGGAGAAAGTGCTGGCCGCCGCCGAGGCCGGGCAACTGACCCTCCCCCTCGAGGGCCACGGCTATCTCACCAAAGTGGTCTGGACCGAGGCCGCCCGGCGCGCCGGCAGACAGGCCGCCGCGCAAAAGCCAATGCACCCAAGTCACCGCCCGGTGGCGCCCCCCACCCAACCCTCCCCCCGGCGGGGGGAGGGCCAGGGAGGGGGGGAATCCATCGCCGAGCACCTGGAACGGATGAAACGGAGCGTCGGCAAGCGATGATCGATCTGTCTCTGATTCCGCCGGGATTCCGCCAGGTCGTGGAACTCGTCGGCCCGACCGCCGCCATGGCGCTGGTCGAGCGTTACGGCGGCCTCGAGCTCCACGTCCCGGCCCGTTTCAGCGCCGACATGCCCTTGTGCGCCCTGGTCGGCCCCGAGGCCGCCAGGAAGCTGGTGCAGATGTACGGCCACACCAAACTCTACATCCCCCTGTGCCAGCGCGCCCTGGTCGCCGCCAGAAACGCCGAGATCCTGGCCCGCTACCAGGCCGGCGAATCCCCCAGGGTCATCGCCCGGGACTGTCAGATGAGCGAGCGCTGGGTGTGGGAGATCATCCGCAAGACCCGGCGCGGGCGGACGGATGGCGATGGGGGGCAGGTTGAGGTATTCGATTTATGGAAATAATCTGAAAAATTGTTTCCAAAACTCCCTTGCGGCCGGTCGCGCCTTGGCCGGGGATTCGGGCAAACCGGAGTCTGTCGCCGCCAGTTACGCCACGGAGAACCTAGGCGATGACTGCAGCCAGTGGCTGCGGGAAGCTGAGGCCCACCTTCAGGCCCGGGTCGCCGGGGCGAAGTTCGACTTCCAGGCCGCCGCCGAGGAGGCGCGGCGTCAGATCATTGAGCGTCTGCTAGATGACGCCGAGCAGGAGCTAGGCAGCGACAGCACCATTGCCGAGCGCATTGCCCACATCCTCGGCGACGACGGCCAGAACTTCGTGGCCGTCGAGGCAGGCGATTTTGTTGACGAGATCGGCTTGACTGATCTAGCAAAGGCCGCCGGCGCCGCAATTGAGGCGGCTTACCGACAACCTGACAGCAACGATCTGATCCCATGTCCAGTCGCCAGCGTGCCCCACGGCGGTTATATCCGCTACCTGTTCAACGACGGCTCGGCAATCGTCGAGCAGGTCGGGTATGCCTGGGACATTGAGGAAAAGGAGCCGTTTTCATGGAGCACGGCGTGACCAACCACCCAAACCGCAGCCGGTCCCGAAAGGGGCCGGCCGCAAATCCTGCCCCAAATGCCATTCGTGCCGCACGATTGGCGGCAGGCCTTACTCAGGCAGAAGCGGCAGCGTTGGTGTATGCGGCACAGCGCTCATGGCAGGATTGGGAGGCCGGGAGGCGGCGCATGCACCCAGCCATATTTGAGCTTTTTCTAATTAAGACCGGCGCTGGCAAGTGTTGTAGGCAGTAAACGCTCGCCAGCGCCACAGCCTGCGTTACACCGCCTGAAAACCGGGCTTCAGCCCAGTTTCAAGCCGCCCCTTCGGGGGTGGTTTTCCCATCGTAATATGCCACGATGCCCTTGATCTGATCGGCGAATTTGTATATCTCGCTCAGATCCGCAATCGGGTGCCTGGTTTCCTTTCTGTCGTCGCCGTCTGGCTCGAAGGTTCCCAGGTATTTCTGGGCGCGGTTGAAATGCAGTCGGCAAATGGGCTTGCGATTGTTGTCGTCCAGCAAAATGCCACAGTAAGATTTTCGATCCCGCATCGCCACGCGAGCCGGGTCGATGGACTCGCGCAGGATAGCTCGGACGATATAGAAGCCTTCCAGCTCTTCCTCAGTCGTTACAATTTCATCTTGTTCGTTGTCGTTTTCCTCGCTGTGATCCGAGCTTGCTTCGATGGGATCCGTTGCGACCAAGGCGGACTTAAGACGCTCATTGATTTTCTCGTTGATGAACTGGTTGACAGCTCTCTGTACGATCGTGGAGAACTGCTCCTTGACCGCCTGAGTAATGGGCTTGGTATACACCCGCTTTACCAAAAACCGAATGAACTCGTCTGAAGGCGATGAGACTTCTTTTGCCAGAACCCGCTTTATCTCTCTGGTGTACTTCAGGTCGCTAGCAGCATTTACCGCAGATTCCAAGTCAAATCCGGATTTGGTGAATTTTTTGATCTCAGGGATCAGGGTCTCGTCTACCTCCAGAATGTTGAATTCCAGAAATGGGCGCTCATCCATCTTGTTGGGTTCATCTAGATCAGTGAAAAACCTGTAGGTGACACCGTTTGTCAGAATGCCGATCCGAGCTCTGGTGACACTGAAGTATCGATAAAGCTGGGAAGCATGTATTTCATCTAGGTTGGTTTTGCAACTTTTGCACTCGATCAACATTATCGGTTCACCGTCTTGTGTAATGGCATAATCGACCTTTTCACCCTTTTTGATGCCTACATCGGCGTTAAATTCCGGAATGACCTCCATCGGATTGAAGATGTCGTATCCAAGCAACTGGATGAATGGTAGGATGAATGCCGTTTTTGTCGCCTCTTCCGTTTCTATAGCCGGTAACTGTTTCTGGATTTTAGCCGCAAGCGATTGAATCTGATCGATCAAATCCATTATTTTCCTCCTTGGTTTGGTTAAAAGAAGATGCCCGCCCTGGATGGGTTATAGGGTGTATACACTCCACTGAACCCCATCCCCCTTCATCCCCTCTTCCGCCGCCTTTAGGCTGGCGGCATGGACGCCGATTTCATCATCGATCAAATCATCCGCCGCGAGGGCGGCTACGTCAACCACCCGGCCGACCGCGGCGGGCCGACCAAGTACGGCATCACCCAGGCCACGTTGAGCCGCTGGCGCCGGGGCGATCCGGTGTCCCCGTCGGACGTGGAGGCGCTGACCGAAGCCGAGGCCCGGCGCATCTACCGCGTCCTCTACATCACCCGCCCCGGCTTCCACATGATCGAGCACGCCCCCCTGCGCACCCTGGTGGTCGATTGCGGTGTCCACCACGGCGTCCGGCGGGCGGCCGAGTGGCTGCAGGAGGCCGCGGGTGTGCCGGTGGACGGCATCGTGGGGCCGGTGACCCTGAAGGCGGTCAACGCCGCAGACGGCCACCTGCTGTACCGCAAGGTGCTGGCCACGCGGGCCAGATTCTACGGCTGGATCATCGCCCGCGACCACGCCCAGGCGGTGTTCGCCCGCGGCTGGATGAAGCGTCTTGCCGAATTCATCGAAAACTGCCCATAAGGTGCCTCATGAAACGATTGATCCCCCTGATCGCCCTGATTTCCCTGACCGGTTGCCAGCAGGCCCTGGTGGCCAAGAAGGCCGTCGATGCCGTGTTCGCCGAGGGCGTCAGCCTGTATTGCCGCCTCCCGGAGACGGCCCGGCTGGCCAACCGCGAGCGGATCGCCGCCCGGATCTTTCCGCACCGCATCGAGATTCATTGCTTCCAGGTCTCGCGCAGCGGGGGCTGACATGCGGTTTCTCACTCGACTGGTGACCGAATTCCTGCCCGAATCCGGTAGGCGGCGGCTGATACGGCCGCTGATCGCCCAGGACCCGGACAATCCCTGTCTGACGATCGTCGTCCCCTGCCGGTTCGAGACGGATTTCGCCAGCGTACCCAAACGGTTCCGTCGCTGGATCGACAACGACGAACACTGGCTGGTGCGTCCCGCCGTCCTCCACGACTGGCTCTATAGCGAGGGCATCGGCACTCGCGCCCAGGCTGACAAAATCCTCTACCGCGCCTGTCTGTCCGAGGGTTCGCCCAGATTGGCCGCCTGGGTCGTGTGGGCGGCGGTGCGGGCCTTCGGCGGCCGTCATTACGGCAGGGAGGGCGCGTGACCCTGGAGCAGATCCAACTGATCCTGACCGCCGTCAACATGGTCGGCACCGGCGCGGTGTGGCTCTACGTCCATCTCCAGGGCCGACGCCGGGTCACCGAGGACCGCCTGCGCAAGATGGCCGACGACATCGACGCCCGTCTCGACGGTCACGGCCAGCGCCTCGCCGCCCTGGAGCAGGCCAGGGAGAGCGAGGTCAACCACGACCACCTGGCAGAGCTGTGGCAGGCGTTCCGCCAGACCCAGTCGCTGCTGTCCGAAATCAAGGGCAAGCAGGAAACCTTCCATGACATGCTCAAGGAACTGATCCGCCGCCAATGGGAGAAACCATGACCGATCTGGAAACGCGATTCCGCCGTCATGCCCTGTTGCGCATCCTGGCCGAGGAACCGGACCGCAAACATAACCTCCACGTGCTCCAGCGCCTGCTGGACCTGGCGGGCCTGCCGGCCTCGCTCGATTTGCTGCGGGCGGAATTGAGCTGGCTGCAGGAAATGGGCTTGTTGGAAACCGACGACGCCTGCGGCATTCTCTGCGCCCGCATCACCGCCCGCGGGGTGGACGTGGCCATGGGGCGCACGAAAGTGCCTGGTGTCGAAAGCCCGGGCCCGGCCTGATGGGACGCAAGAGCACCGTGGACAAACTGCCCCCCGACATCCGCCGGCAACTGGAGGCGCTGCTGGCCGATCCCCGCATGACCCAGCTCCAGGTCACCGAAGAGATCAACCAGGCGCTCGAACGCCACGACATCGAGTGGCGCCTGTCCAAATCCGCCGTCAACCGCTACGCCCAGCGCATGAGAGCCGTGCTGCAGAAGATGCACGAGCGCAACCAGGTGGCGGAGATGTGGCTGGCCAAGTTCGGCCGTATTCCCCAAGGGAGATTGGGCCAGCTCATCATCAACATGATCCACGGGCTGGCCTTCGAGGCCGGTTTGAAACTGCACGACGGCGAGATCGACCCG
The DNA here is from genome assembly GCA_026984375.1 of Methylothermaceae bacterium. Lineage (GTDB taxonomy): Bacteria > Pseudomonadota > Gammaproteobacteria > Methylococcales > Methylothermaceae > Methylohalobius. Next base: position 15,335 of record JALSSF010000064.1, read on the forward strand.
GACGAGCTGCCGGAGCTGGTCCAGATGCTGCGGGGGCTGTCGGTGACCATCGAAAAGCTGGAGAAAGCCGCCAGCCTGAACGCCGAGCGGGAGGCGGAGATCCGGGAAGCCGAGCGCCGACGCGCCGCCGAAGAGTTGGCGGCGCTGGAAAACAAGCCCGGCCTGGACGCCGAGACGATCAAAAAGGTGCGCGAGGCCCTCTATGGCGCCTGACCCGGTCCTGCTGCCGTACCAGCGCAGCTACCTCAAAGACGCCAGCCGGTTCAAGGCGGGCATGTGGTCGCGTCAGACCGGCAAAACCTTTACCACCACCCTGGAGGCGGTCATCGACGTCCTCGAGGCCGAGGCCGCCGGAAAGCAGCGCCGCTGGACCATTCTCTCGGTATCGCGCGACCGGGCGCTAGATGCGATGGAAAACGGCGTGAAACTGCATCTACGCGCCTTTCAAGCCGCCTTCGAAAGCCTCGACGTGCCGCTGGAGGCCGACGAGCTGGCGCACCTGGTCCGGCTGCCGGGCGGCTCCTATATCCGTGCCGTCGCTTCCAAGCCCGCCACCGCCCGCGGCATGAGCGACAACCTGATCCTGGACGAATTCGCCCATCATCAGGACAACCGCGCCATCTGGACCGCCCTGTTCCCGGTGATCTCTCGCCGCGATCTGAAGCTGCGGGTGATCTCGACGCCAAACGGCAAGGGGGACAAGTTCTACGAAATCATGACCGATCCGGATTCGCCGTTCTCGCGCCACGTGGTCACCATCTACGATGCGGTGGCCGACGGCCTCGACCGCGACATCGAGGAGCTTCGGCGCGGCATCGGCGATCCGGTCGCCTGGCGGCAGGAGTTCTGCTGCGAGTTCATCGACGAGGCGTCCGCCTGGCTCCCCTACGATCTGATCGACGCCTGCGAGGAACCGAACGCGGGCGACCCGGTGCGCTACGGCGGCGGCCCGTGTTACGTCGGCATGGACATCGCCGCCCGCGGCGACCTGACCGTCATCGCGGTCCTGGAGGACACCGGCGGCCGCCTGTGGTGCCGGGAGCTCGTCGAGATGCGCGGCGCTCCGTTCGCCGAGCAATTGGCGGCCCTCGACCGGGTGATGCGTGACTACCGCGTGGTGCGTTGCGCCATGGACCAGACCGGCATGGGGGAGATGCCGGTCGAGGAAGCCAGGCGCCGCCACGGCCAATACCGCATCGAGGGCGTGCTGCTCACCGCCTCCCGCAAGCTCGATCTGGCCACCTGTCTCAAGGAAGCGATGGAGGACCGCCGCCTGGCGATTCCGCCGTCCCAGGATCTGCGCACCGATCTGCACGCGGTTCAGCGGGTGCCCGGCGCCACCGGTGCCCCGCGCCTGGTGGCCGAGCGCGGCCCGGCCGGCCACGCCGACCGCTTTTGGGCCCTGGCGCTGGCGGTTTCCGCCGCCGCCACCGGTCACGAGCGCTTCGGCTATGTGCCGGTCCGGCTCCGCCGCGCGCCGGACGACGACCCGACGCCGCGCCCCGTGCGCGTGACCGCCGGATTCAAGGGAGGACTGTAATGCCGCCGATCAAAACGACCATGCCCAGAGGGCTGCGCCAGCAGGATCTCAAACGCGAAATCGCCGGCCCCGGCCTGACCGGCATCCGCCAGGCATGGAACGCCGCCACCGTGGCCGCGGGCCTGACCCCGGCGCGTCTGGCGCGGATACTGCGCGGGGCCGACGCCGGCGACCTGCACGACTATCTGACCCTGGCCGAGGAGATGGAGGAGCGCGACCCCCATTACGCCGCGGTGCTGGGGGTGCGCAAGCGGGCCGTGCTGGGACTGGCGCCGGTGGTGGAGGCTGCCACCGACGCCGCCCGCGATATCGAGATCGCCGACGCGGTGCGCGAGCTGACGGCCGATCCAGGTTTCGTCGAGCTGTGCGCCGACCTGCTCGACGCCCTGGGCAAGGGATTCGCCGTGTGCGAGATCGTCTGGACCACCGGCAGGCGCTGGGTTCCGGCAGAATACCACTGGCGCGATCCCCGGTGGTTCCGGTTCGACCCGGTCGACGGCCGCACCCTGCGCCTGCTCGACGAACGGTCCCCGGACGGCCTGCCGCTGCCGCCCTACAAGTTCGCCGTCCACGTCCCCAGGCTCAAGTCGGGCCTGCCGATCCGCGGCGGGCTGGCCCGGCTGGCCTCGGCCGCCTTGATGTGCAAGTCCTACACCGTGGCCGACTGGATGGCCTTCGCCGAGGTGTTCGGCATGCCCCTGCGTCTGGGGCGCTACGGGCCCGGGGCCAGCGAGGCCGACATCGAGACCCTGGTGCGGGCGGTGGCCAACCTGGGGCACGACGCCGCCGCCGTCCTGCCGGACTCGATGCGCATCGAATTCCAGGAGGCCGGGCAGGGAGCCGGCGGCCACGAGCTGTTCCTGCGCCTGGCCGAATGGCTCGACCGCCAGATCTCCAAGGCGGTGCTGGGCCAGACCATGACCGCCGATTCCGGTTCATCCTACGCCCAGGCCAAGGTCCACGACGAGGTGCGCGCCGACATCCTGGAGGCCGACGCCCGCCAGCTGGCCGCCACCCTGCAGCGCGACCTGGTGATTCCGTTCGTCGATCTCAACTTCGGCCCCCAGCCGGTTTATCCGCGCCTGACCCTGCCGGTGCGCGAGCCGGAGGACATCACCGCCCTGGCCGACGCCCTGGCCAAACTGGTGCCGTTGGGGAACCTGGGCATCCAGGCGTCGGTGGTGCGCGACCGGCTCGGCTTCCCGGACCCGGAGGACGGCGCCGACCTGCTGGGCCAACCCGCCGCCCCGGCCCTCCAGCGCGCCGCCAACCGGCAGAGTGCGGCGGCCGCCCACCCGGCCGCCGTCATGGCCGACACCCTGGCAGGCCAGGCCGACGCCGAAATCGCCCGAATGCTCGACCGGATCCGCGTCATGCTCGACCAGGCCGGCGACCTGGAACAGTTCAAGGAAATGCTCCTGGCCGCCTACGGGGATCTGGATTCTGGCGGTTTGGTCGAGGCCATTGGGCAGGCGATGACCGCGTCCCACCTGGCCGGCCGCTACGATCTGGCCAAGGGCTCGGGGCTCCTCGATGGCGAGAATTGAGGTCAGCCCCGACGGGGCCAGCATCGAAAACGCCCGCCTGCCCTTCACCGAGCAGATCGCCTTCTTCCGCGGCAAGCTGGGCAATCTGATTCCCACGCGAAGGTGGGACGACATCCAGAAGTCCGCCCACGACAAAAGTTTCATGGTCGCCGGGGCGATGAAGGCGGACCTTTTGGCCGACCTGGCCCAGGCTGTCGATCGGGCCGTCGCCGACGGCAAATCCATCCAGTGGTTCCGGGAAAATTTCTTCGAGATCGTCGCCAGGCACGGCTGGACCGGCTACACCGGCGCCGATACCAAAAAGGGCCGGGCCTGGCGTACCCGGGTGATCTACCAGACCAACCTGCTCACCAGTTACAACGCCGGGCGGCTGGCGCAACTGAAAGAGGGCGGATTCAAATACTGGATCTACCACCACGACGACTCGGTGCGCCATCCAAGGCCCTTGCACCAGGCTTGGGACGGGCTGAGCCTGCCGGCAAGTCACGACTTCTGGAAAACCCATTACCCGCCCAACGGCTGGGGCTGCCAATGCTACCTCTCCGGCGCCCGCTCGGAACGCGGCGCCAGAAGGCTCGGCGGCGACCCGGACAAACCGATCGACCCCGAGTGGCTCAAGACCGACCCCAAGACCGGGGCGCCGGTGGGCATCGACAAGGGCTGGGACTATATGCCTGGGGCGACGGTGGTCGATACGGTGCGGGCGCTGCGGGACAAGCTCGACCGGTTGCCGCCGCGGCCCGCTATCGCTGTCATTCAGGATTGGCTGGGGACAGAGGCGTTCGCCGCCTGGCTCGACAACCCGCAAGGCAACTGGCCCCTGGTCCGGCTGCCCGACGAGGATGCCGGGCGCATCGGGGCGCAGACGACGGTGGCCGACCTGTCGCCGGAGACGGCGGCCAAGCAGAAACGCGAGCACCCGGAGCTGACGCCGGAAGAATACCTCCTGGCTCAGCGGGTGATCGATGGGCCAGATTACAAGCAGGTCGAGAAGAATCCAAAAACCGGCACCCAAAGTCTGGTTTACATCCAGGTTATCGACGGCAACGACAGTGGTGGTTACGTGCTGGTGGTCAAAGCCACCAAGAGCGGGAAGGGATTGTTCGTGACCAGCTACCGTCGCCTGTCCCGGCAGGAAGCGGAGCGTGACCGAGAAATCCAGCGGATTTTGCGGCGACGCAAATAAAAAATGGGGCGACACCTGGACCGCCCCGTGGGCACTGCGCGGTGGGCTCCCCTGACCACCGACGGAACCTTTGGGCCCCAGGTCTGCCCTCAGCGGATGCCGGGAGACTTTGCCGCAGCGCCTTGCAAACATTATAGACCGATAGGCGACGGAGACGTTCCGTGATCCGCATCCACATCGACGACCGCCAGATTCAACAGGCCCTGCGCCGCCTCCAGGAGGCCGCAGACGACCTCACCCCCGCCCTCGAGGACATCGGCGAGTATCTCGCCCGTGCCACCCGTCAGCGTTTCGCCGAGGGCAAAGACCCAAATGGCGCTCCCTGGGAACCGCTGTCGGCCAGGACAATCGCCCGAAAGGGCCACGCCAAACCCCTGATCGGCGAGACCGGTCTGTTGAGAAAGATCCGCTACCAACTGGAAGGGCCGGACACGGTGGTCGTCGGCACCGGTGCCGAATATGGCGCCACCCACCAGTTCGGGGCCAAAAAGGGCCAGTTCGGCAAGACACGGAAGGGCCGCCCCATCCCCTGGGGCGACATCCCCGCCCGGCCGTTTTTGGGTGTCTCTGACGAGAACCGGACCGCCATCCTCGACATCCTCGCCGAGCATCTGGAAGGCGCGATTCATGGGCGCTGATTTCAGCGTTTTCTTATGAGCGATTCTGAGGCGATTTCAGCGCCGTTTTCACCAATCCCGCTACCTAGAGTCATGTGGCATTCCTTTCGCGTCTTCATGGTTGTTTAACCCCTGTTTAACTTTGATGTTCATCCTTGGGTCTCGGACGGAAGAATTGGTTCGGGTCGGGAAAGCCCTTCGCCGCCAGGGCCATGAACCAACGGAAGTTGGTTTCACCGCTGTATTGGCCCTTGGCGACGTTGCCGAACAGCCCGGCGGCGAAGAACACCTCCTTCTCCCACACGCCAGGTCGCAAACCGATGGCCCGCAGCCAGTCCAGGTCCAAGATGCTTTCCTCCAGCGGATAATCGGAAGCGTTGGGATTGAGATAATGCCAGTTGGGCGCATCGGTCCAAATGTGGGTGACGTCGGCGTGCATCGGCAGGCCGCCCGCGTGTTTCCAGGCCGCCTCGGCCAACAGTCGCCGGGGCCGGGTCAGCCAATTCGGCTCCACGCCCAGCATCAATTCCAGGCCGGTCAGTTCCGACACCCCCAGCGCTTCGGCAAACGCCCCCTTGGTGCCTTTGCCGGTGTAGACCGCCCGGGCGAAGGTCTGGACGAACCGGGCCATGCGCTCGAACGGCAGGCCGGCGCAGTCGATGGCGACGAGATTCGTCATGATGGTTAATACCCTGTTAATCCGTTATAACAATAGCATTTTAAGACGGATTGGACAGGGTCTGAATCGTCACCCCTCATTTCCCCAGTCTGATTTTGGCGGGCACGAAAAACCGTCCCCGAAGGGGCGGCTTGAAGGGGCCTTGAAGCCCGGTTTCCAGGCAGCGTAAAGCCGCTCTAAAGTCTCTACTGGCGCCGCAAGAAAAATAAACCAGATCAGGTTGAATTTTTCTCCAGTAATGGTACAATTAGGGTTGAGGATGGGTTATCGATAAAGCGTACGGTTAGGTGAAGACTCTAGTGGAGATACAGAATTGGAGGTGCAGCAATGAAGCTCAGCCCGTTTGGCAAGGCGGTTCGCAAACTTCGGATAAGTCGCGGGGAAACGCAGTTCGACGCTGCGAACGCGGTTGGGGTTTCAGTTGCTTTTTGGTCGGCCATCGAGACGGGCAGGAAGCACGTGCCGGAGGATTTGTTGCGGAGGATCGTGGCCCATTTCGAACTCTCAAATGAGGAGGCCAAAGAGCTGGAACGATTGGCGTGGATTTCCCGTAAGGAAGTCACCATCAACATGGAAAATCTTAGCGACCAAAACCGCGAACTGGTTGTTGGCTTTGCCAGGAAATTCAGCGAACTGAATGAGGAAACCAAACGAAAATTGCGCAACTTGTTGGAACAAAAGGGAGGGCTTTCGTAGTGTCCGACAGTGTCGTTCTAGCCCCGCCCCTCAGCAGATACCGGATCCGTGAGGCAGCTAAGAGCGTTCGGATGATCTGGTGTGATCTGACGGGGCGGGATGATCCGTACTTTCCCATCGTCGAATTTCTCGATGTGGTGCTGCCAGCTGCAAACGATGAATTCGTTCTTGATGTCTTGCCTATGGAAACCATGGGCGACGTCCATGGCATGACCTACCCTGATCGGAATCTGATCCAAATCCGGGAGGATGTGTATCTAGGGGCAAAGCGCGGGATAGGCCGCGACAGAATGACGATGGCTCACGAACTTGGACATTATGTTTTGCACGCCGGCCTGGGCTTGGCTCGCGCAATTCCAGCGGAAAAAGTCGCAGCGTACCGGAGCAGCGAATGGCAAGCCAACGCTTTCGCCGGCGAATTGCTGATTTCTGCCAACCATATTTCCGTGTGTAGGAATGCTTCGGAGGCGAAACTGAAATTTGGCGTATCAGCGCAAGCTGCTGAATACCAATGGCGGATATTTGAACGTGACGGATTGGTAAGGAAAAGGTGACACCGAGTGGCCGCTCAATGTCACCTTGCTTCCAAGTGGGGTGCGCCGGGAGGACCCCACACTTGGCAGGCAGATTGCTAAAGTTTGCAATGCAATCATAGGCGAAACGGACGCCCCTGCCAAGAGCCAAAATCTCCTCCCGGAAGGAGGTGAGATATGTGCAAAAGAGGCTGAAAAAGGCCCCACCGGGCTACCGTTGGGTTTTTACCCGCTTCCGCCGGGTGAAAAACTCCAACCGGTTGCTCGACGCCCATGACTACGGTTATAAGTGTTGGGCATTCCTGGTGCGGGCCTGACCGGAGTACGGCCGGGGCATCCGCTCCGGCCGCCTTTTCTTGACTGAATCCCATCCCCCTTCGTCCGCCCGCCTGCCGCCTTTAATCTGGCGGCATGAACGAAAGCAGTACCCCCATCCCTGCCCTGTGCCGCGCCCTGCCGGCGGGGGACGGCCCGCCCGAGTGGCTGTTGCTGGTGCCGGCGGGCCGCTTCGAGGGGCGTGACGGTCGCTTCTGGGTCAACGACCGGCCCGATGAAGTCGTCGCCGCCTTCGAAGCCGGCGGCCAGCCGCTGCCCATCGACTGGGAGCACGCCACCGAGATCAAGGCCCCGGCCGGCGATCCGGCCCCGGCCGCCGGCTGGATCACCGCCATGGAGGTCCGCGGCGGCGAGGTCTGGGGGCGGGCGGAATGGACCGAGGCGGCGCTGGAACAGATAAAGGCCAAAGCCTACCGCTACTACAGCCCCGCCTTCCTGTTCGATCCCGATTCCCGCCGGGTGGCGGCCCTGACCTCGGTCGGGCTGACCAACCGGCCCAATCTCCACGTTCCCGCCTTGAACCAACGACAGGAGCACGCCATGCAGAAAGCGCTTCTGGCCGCCTTGGGCCTGCCCGAGACGGCCGACGACAAAGCGGTGCTGGATGCGGTGACGGCGCTGAAAGCGCGCCTGGATACCGCATTGAACGCCGCCCAAACCCCCAATCTGGAGCAGTACGTGCCCCGGGCCGATTACGACGCCGCCCTCAACCGGGCAAAGGAGGCCGAGGCGAAGTTGGCGGAAATGGAGCGGCAGCGCCTGGAGGCCGAGATCGAGGCCGAGATCGCCAAGGCCCTCGAGGCCGGCAAGATCACCCCGGCCACGGTGGACTATCACAAGGCCCAGTGCCGCCTGGATGGCGGGCTGGAACGCTTCCGCCGATTCGTCGAGGCGGCGCCGGCCGTCGTCGACCGAAACGACCAGGCTGGCAGCCGGCCGCCCGAACAGGAACGGGCCTTGTGCGCCGAGGAACGCTACGTCTGCGCCCAGCTCGGCATCCCCGAGGATGAATTCTTGAAACTGAAGGAGTAAGCCCATGGCCATCGTCACCCCCGCCCTGCTTTCCTCGTTGATGACCGGGTTCCGCAAGGAATTCCAGGACGGCCTCGGCATGGCCGAGACCCAGTGGAACCGGATCGCCTCCGAGGTGCCCTCGTCCAGCAAATCCAACACCTACGGCTGGCTCGGTCAGTGGCCCGGGTTCCGCGAATGGGTCGGCGCCCGCGTGGTCAAGGACATGGCCGCCCACGGTTACGAGATCGTCAACAAGCTGTGGGAGTCGACCGTCGGGGTCAAGCGCACCGACATCGAGGACGACAACCTCGGCATCTACGCCCCCATGTTCCGGGAGATGGGGCGGGCCACCGCGGCCCACCCGGACGAGCTGGTCTTCGGGCTGCTCAAGGCCGGCGACGCCACCCTGTGCTACGACGGCCAGTTCTTCTTCGACGTCGATCACCCGGTCTATCCCAACGCCGACGGCACCGGCACCGCGACCCTGGTGAGCAACTACGATTCCGGCGGCGCCACCCCGGGGCCGGCCTGGTTCCTGCTGGACACCTCGCGGGCGATCAAGCCGATCATCTTCCAGCGCCGCCTGGCCCCCGAGTTCACCGCCATGACCAAGATGGACGACGAGCAGGTGTTCATGGCCGACGAATACCGCTACGGGGTGCGGGCGCGCCACAACGTCGGCTTCGGCTTCTGGCAGATGGCCTACATGAGCAAGGCGCCCTTGACCGCGGCCAATTTCAACGCCGCCTACGACGCCATGTGCCAGTTCACCGCCGACGGCGGCCGGCCGCTGGGCATCAAGCCCAACCTGCTGGTGGTGCCGCCGCAGCTGCGGGTGGACGCCCTCAAGGTGGTGAAATCCGAGCTGATCGTCGACGGCGGCGCCGGGGTGACCAACATCAACCGCGACGTGGTGGACGTGCTCGTCTCGCCCTGGCTGATCTGAGGAGGCTGACATGGCGACGAAACGCAAGACCCAACCGGAAGCCAAACCGGAAGCCAAACCGGAAGCCGCGCCGACCGCGCGCCGCTACCGGGTGGCCGCCGCCGTCCCCCGGCGCTACCGCGCCGGGCTCGGCCCCTTCGGCCCGGCCCCGGTGGAGGTGGCGCTCGACGGCGACCAGTTGGCCGCCATCGAGGCCGATCCATTGCTGACGGTGACGGCGGTCGATGGCTGAGTATCTGGCGGCGGCGGATCTGGTGGCCGCCCTGGGGGAGCGGCGGCTGCTGCAGCGTACCGACCGCGACGGCGACGGCCGCCCGGACCCGTCGGTGCTGCTGGCCGCCATCGACCGGGCCGAGGCGGCCCTGGAGGCCGCCTGCCGGGGGCGCTACGCCCTGCCGCTGACCCGGGTGGACGCCGAGACCCGCGGCCGCCTGATCGATCTGGCGGTCTATCACCTGTTCCGCGACCGGGCCACCGACCGGATGCGTGCCGACTACGAGGCCGCCCTGGCCTGGCTGGACAAGGTGGCGGCGGGCCGGGTCCGGCTGGCTGCCGACCCGCCGCCTTCGGGCGGCGCTCCGGCGCGGGTGGTCGCCGCCGGCGACGCCCGGGATCTGACTCGGGACGGGTTGAGGCGGCTGCTGTGATCGACCTGGCCCACTGGATCGAGCGTCTGTCGATGCGGGTGCCGGCCCTGGCGGGCCGGGTCGCCGGGGCGGCGGATCTGGCGGCGGCCGCCGAAGACGCCGTGGCGCCGCCGGCGGCCTGGGTGCTGCGCGAGGACGAGCAGGCCGCCCCCAACGAGCGCCTGCAGGGTCCGGTGCGGCAGCGGCTGCGTTGCCGCGTCAGCGTTGTACTGGCGGTCGAGAACGTCGCCGACGCCCGGGGCGAGGCCGCCGACGCCGATCTTTTGGCCCTGCGCCGCGCCGTGTTCGCCGCCCTGATCGGCTGGACGCCGCCGGGGGCGGAGACGCCCGTCGAGCTGGCCGCCGGCGGCCGGCTGGGATTCGACGATCAGATCCTGTGGTGGGGCGACCTGTTCACCACCTACACCTGGATGGAGCAAACCCCATGACCGATATCGCCACTCTTTCCCTGTACCGGGGCGACACCCTGAAATACACCTGGTCACGCGCCGGATCGACCCCGGATCTGGCGGGAGCGACGGCCCGGATGCAGATCCGCGACCGCTACCGCAACCTGCTGGCGGACGCCGCGGCGGTCGGTTCGATCGCCGTCGATCCGGCCGCCGGCACCGTCACCGTGACCCTGCCGGCGGCGGTCACCGCCCAGTTCCCACCGGGCGCGCACAAGTTCGACCTGGAGCTGACCCTGGCCGACGGCACCGTGGTCACGGTGGCGGCCGGGTTCGTCCAGGTGCTCGAAGACGTCACCCACAACTAGGAGCGACCCATGCGACAAGGCGGCAGTTACCGCATCGAGAAGAAGGGGCAGAAACCTAAGCTGATCGAACGCACCAGGCCGGTGCCGGATCAGGCCAAGCCCCGATCGCAATCCAACCCCAAAACTGACGGAGGCAAGTGATGGCCCTGCTGGCGAGAAAGAAGATCCTGCTGGCCAAGATCGAGGCCACCTACGGCACCGACGCCGCCCCCGCCGGGGCCGACGCGGTGCTGGTCTCGGAACTCAACCTCTCGCCCCTGGAGGCCCAAACGGTGCAGCGGAACAACATCCGCCCCTACCTGGGTCGCGACCTGGAGATCCACGTGGGCGAGCACGTCAAGGTCGATTTCCAGGTGGAAGTGGCCGGCTCCGGCACCTCGGGCGCATCGATCACCGCCCCGGCCTGGGGCAAGCTGATGCGCGGCTGCGGGTTCGCCGAGACGGTGGACACCGCCACCGCCGGCAGCGAGCACGTGCGCTACGAGCCGGTCTCGTCCGGCTTCGAGTCCCTGACGCTGTATTTCAACCTGGACGGCCAGCTCCACAAGATCACCGGGGCCCGGGGCACGGTGAAGGTGAACCTGGGGGTCAACCAGATCCCCCACTTCCAGTTCGAGTTCACCGGCCTGTACAACGGGCCGACGGCCACCCCGGCGGTCACCCCGAATTTCTCCGCCTTCCAGACGCCCGAGCCGGCCGGGCCCGGCAAGACCTCCGGCTTCAGCTTCCAGGGTTATGCCGGGATTCCCATTTCGGTGGAAATCGACCTGGCCAACGATGTGGTCTATCACCAGACCCTCACCACCCAGGAAGTGCTCATCACCGACCGCAAGACCTCCGGCCAGCTCACCATCGAGGCCCCCAGCGTGGCCACCAAGGATTTCTGGGCCGACACCCTGGCCAACACCGCCGGGGCGTTCGCCATCCAGCAGGGGCAGACCGCCGGCAACATCGTCCTCTTCGAGGCTCCACGGGTTCAGGCGCTCCAGCCCAAGTACGGCGAGGCCGACGGCATCGCCACCCTGGAGATGGGGCTGGCCTTCGTGCCCACCGACGCCGGTGACGACGAGCTGACGATCAGGCTGATTTAAGGGGGGGATGAATGGGCTTCAAAATCGCCTCGCTTCAGGATCTGACCTTCAAGCACCCGGTCAAGATCGCCGGATCGGAGATCGAGTGCGAATTCCGGGTTCTCGACGACGACAGTCTGGCGAAACTGGCCGAGCGCGGCGACACCCCGTTCATTCAGGCGGTGCTGAAAAGTTGGGATGGGGTGGAGGACGACGACGGCAGCCCCGCGCCGTGCGGTCCGGCGCAGATCGCCGCCCTGTGCCGATACGCCATCGCCCGTCAGGCGATTCTCAAGGCGTACTGGCAGGGGCTGCAACAGGCCGCCGAGGGAAACTGAGGCAGGCCGTCCGCCACCTGATCGCGGGCGGCCGCGGCGACGAGCTGATCGAAGACGCCCGCGCCCTGGGGGCGCCCGAGTCGGTCCTGGCCGAGCTGCGCCGCCGGGCCACCTTCGCCTTGTGGCCCCGGAACGTCAGAATCCTGGAAGCCTTCGTGCTCGTGGCCGGTCAGTGGCGCCGGGACGGTAGGGGTCGGATCGTGGCGTTGGACTACGCCGCGGTCGAGGCGGGGCTCAGGATGGCCGGGATCGCCGTGGACCGGGAACTGTTCGAGGGTTTGAGAATCTGCGAGCGGGAGGTGCTGGCGCATGGCTGAAATGGAATTGCGGCTGCGGCTGACGGCCACCGACCAGGGGCTGAAAGCCCAGGTCGTCGACGCCCAAGGTAAGCTCCGTGACCTTGGCCAAAGCGGCGAGCGCGCCGGCGGCCGGGTCGCCGGCGGCATGAGGCGGGCCGGCGCCGGGGTCGAGCGTCTGGCCCGGTCGATCGATTCGGTCAAGCGGCTGCTGATCGGATTCGCCTCGATCCAGTTCGCCCGGGGATTGGTCGGGCAGCTGAGCGCGACCGCCGATTCCGCCGCCAACCTGGCCGCCCGTATCCGCCTGGTCACCGATTCACAGGCCGAGTTCAATCAGGTCCAGGACGAGCTGTTCCGGATCGCCCAGCGCACCCGCGCCCCCCTCGAGGCCACCGCCGATCTCTACGCCCGCATGGGGCCGGCGCTGAAACGGATCACCGGCTCCACCGGCGAGGCGCTGCGGGTGGTCGAGACCATCAACCAGGCCCTGGCCACCTCCGGGGCGACCGCCGCCGAGTCGTCCGGGGCCCTGCTGCAACTGTCCCAGGCCCTGGCCGCCGGCGCCCTGCGCGGCGACGAGTTCAATTCGGTGATGGAGGGGGCTCCCGGCATCATGCGGGCCATCGCCGACGGCCTGGGCGTGCCCATCGGCAAGCTGCGCGAGCTGGCCAACGCGGGCAAATTGACCGCCGAGGTGGTGGTCGGCGCGCTGCAAAAATCGCGCGATTCGGTGCAACGGGCGTTTTCCGAAATGCCGCTCACCATCGGCGGGGCGCTGCAACAGGTGGAAAACCGCTGGCTCCAGCTCATCGGCCGGATGGACAGCGCCTCGGGGGTCAGCCGCCAGGTGGCCGAGGCCATCGCCTCGGCGGCCGACTACATGGACGAGGCTCTGGCGGCGGTGGTGTTCACCGCCAACGCGGTCACCGGGGCGATCCGCGGCATCGCCGGCACCGCCAGCATGGTGATCGGCGGGGTGCTGGATCTGCTCGACACCCTGACCCTGGGGCTGTCCGACACCCTGGGGAATCTGGTCGAATCGTTCCGGGCCGCCGCCGAGGTCAATTTCAAGGGACTGGCCCAGGACATCGACGACGCCAACGCCGCCTTCCGCCAGCTGACCGGCGCCACGGACGCCGCCTCGGTCGCCGCCGGCCGGGCGGGCGAACAGGTGGCCCGCATCGAAGACCGGGTGCGGTCCGCCTCGGCCACCGCCGCCGCCTCCGATCTGCTGCCCCAGGTGGATACTGCCAAGCTGGCCGAATTCGAGGCTGGCCTGCGGCGCCAGGCCGTGGCCCTCGAGCGCCTACGGGACGCCGCCCTGGCGGGGCAGGAGCCGCTCCGGGCGCTGCAGGTTTTGCAGCAGACCGACAACGACCTGCGCCGGACCGGCATCGACCTGACCTCGAGCCAGGCGGCCGCCTACCGCGCCGTCGCCCTGGCCCTGCAGCAGAACCGGGACGCCCTCCAGCAGACCGCCGGATTGGTCGAGCGGGAAAACGCCGCCTACCGCACCCGGCTGGCCAATCTGAAGGCGTTTTACGACGCCGGCCTGATCGACCAGAAAACCTATCACAGCCAGGCCGAGCAGGCGGCCCGGGCCCACCAGAAGCGCCTGGCGCAAATCGAGCGGCAGGGCGCCGCCCTCCGCAAGGAGAACGAACGCTACGCCCAGCGCCTGGCCCTGATCGAGGCCGCCTACCGACGCGAAGAGCTGAGCGCCGCCGAGCACCAGCGCCGCCTCGAGGCCCTGGAAGCCGAGCACCAGCAGCGCCTCGCCGCGATCCACGCCCAATACCGCCAGGCGGATCAGGCCGCCTACCAGCAGTACCTGGCCGGTCTCATCGCCCAGGCGGAACAGGCGTATCAGACGCGCCTGCAGGCGTTGAAGCTGGCCCTGGACCAGGGGCTGGTGAGCGAGGCCGAATACCGCCGCCAGGTGGAGGAACTGGAACAGCGCCACGCCGCCAACCTGGCCCAGATCCGCCAAAACGCCCTGCAGCAATACCTGCAGCAGCTCGACCGCCAGGCCCAGGCCGCCGAACAGGCCGCCGGCATCCGCCGCCAGGCAGCCGAGGAAACCGCCAGGGCCGAGGTCGAGGCGGCGGTCCAGGCCGGCCAGGGGGTGTCCGACGCCGCCCGGCAGGCGGCCGACAACGTCCAGCAGGCGTTCGCCCGCGCCGCCGAGGGGGCCGGTCAAGCGCTGGTCTCCATCGCCCAGACGGCGGAAAACGCCTTCGCCCAGGTGCAGGTGAACGTGGGACAGGCGGTCGCCGCCGTGCAGACCGGCTTGCAGTCGGTTGCCGGGCAACAGAATACCGGTAATCCGGTGTTCTCCGATAGCGTATATCAGTGGTTGGCCAAGGCCAACCCGATCGGTCAGGTGATCTCCGGTTCGTTCCGCCTGCCGGACGGGACGCAACTGGCGACCGACCCAAGCCAGCTGATGTTCGGCGGCGAACAGGCGATTTTGCGGTGGTTGAACCAGTTCAATGCGCTGAACGATCGCCCGATGCAAGGCGGTCTCTGGCCGGGCGGTCCCGGCTGGGACCTGTTGCAGCAATACCTGCACAAACCGCTGCCGGTATCGGTCATTTCCGGGGGCAAGACCGTCGGGGAGGTGAGCCTGACCAGCGCCGAAATCGAACGGCTGCTGGAATACAACGACGCCCTGGACCGGGCGAAGAAGCTGCAACAGGAGATCGACCGGGCCGCGAAAAAATACCCGTCCGATATCGCCGACAAGATCCGCGCCAATCTGCAGACGCAGCTCGATGCGCTGATCGCCAAGTTTCCCGACATCAAAAAAGCGCTGCAAGACAGTCTGGGTGAGATCAAGCTGCCAAAAATCGAATTACCGAAGATCGAGCTGCCGAAGATCGAGTTGCCCAAGATCGACCCAACCGCGCCTGCCGCCCCAACAAGCCCGGCGCCGGTGATCCGGCCGGGGGCGCCGGTGAGGCCGCCGCCGTCTCCGAAGCCGCCGCCCACGCCCACGCCCCCAACGCCGGCGCCGGTGATCCGGCCCCACCGGCCGACGTTCATTGAGCGCCCGGACGGGTCGGTGGTGCGGCTCGACGACGCGCCGGACAAAGAACGGCTGAAGAAGGCCGAAAAGGACTATCTGGCGTATCTGAAAAAGCTGGAGGACCTGCGCCGCGGCAGCCTGATCGACCGGCGGCGGCGGGAGACCCGGGACGAACGGAAACGCCTGGATGACAGCGAGCGCCGCTATGACGACCATCTGCGCCGCCGCGCCGACCGCTGGCGGGCGCTGCACGACGATATGACCGCCGTCGGCCGGCGCGCCGCCGCCGACTATCTGGACGCCTGGGCGGCGACCCTGGATGCATTGTTGCAGCAGGCGGGCGATTTCGCCACAACGCTGCCGCAACCGGAAACGCCTGTGTCCGGGGCGGAGACGCCGGCGCCGGAATCCGACCGTCCGCCCGCGCCGGTCGCTCCAATCCGTCCAACCCCGCCCATTCGTCCCATCTATTTCTCCGCCGCCGGGCTGCCGCGTTATCATTCCGGCGGCGTCGCCGGCCTGAAACCGGACGAGGTGCCGGCCATCCTCCAGAAGGGCGAGCTGATCCTGACGCCGCAGCAGGCCCGGATGCTGGCCCCGGCCGGCCGCACCCGGGTCGAGGTGCACGTCCACAACCACGCCGGAGTCGCCGTCGAAACCCGGGAAACCGCCACCGCCGCCGGCACCCGCATCGACATTGATCTGCTGGCCGAACAGATCGAGGACCGCATCGGCCGCCGCCTGGCGGAAGGGCGCGGTCTGGCCCGGGCCCGGTCGCCCTACGACCTGGGGGCGTTCTCGTGACCGCCGCCTGGCCCGCCGGCCTGCCGGGACCGGGGAAGGACGTCGAGGTGCGCCTGGGCAGCGCCCTGGCGATCGATCCGGGCCGGTTCGGCCTGCGCCACCGTCGCCGGCGCATGACGAGTCCGTGGGACACGCTGACCGGCCGCATCGTGCTTGACGACGCCCAGCGCCAGGCGCTGGCGACCTTCTTCGCCATCGATCTGTGCTTCGGCGCGCTCTGGTTCACCGCCGACTGGCTCGCCCTGGCCGGCTACCCCAACCATCAGGCGCGATTCGTCCGCCCGCCGGCCTTCGATGCGGCGGGGCAGGGCATGTGGCGCTGCCAGGTGGAACTGGAGATCCGCGACGCCGGGTTCGCCGACGACGCCGGCCTGCCGTCGCCCCATCACGATCCGGCCGTGCAGTCCGGTCCCATATCGCCGTTCGATGGCAAGGTCTATCGATTCTACGACGATTTCAGCACCTACCAGGGCTGGACGCTGGAGGCCGGCGGCGCGCCGACGCACGATGCGGCGGCCGGGACGCTTACGTTGCCGGCCGGAACCCGGATCAGCAAGCCGCTTGGCTTTACCGCGTCGCCGATTACCGTTTTCGATGCGTTCGCGTGGGTGAGCGGCAGTGACTATTCTTACTTTTCTCTAGGTCTCTTTGACGACGCCGGGAACGGGTACGAATTCCGTATATTCCATACCTTGGGAGTATGGCTGTTCCGTTACGATTCGGGCGTTGCCGCTCAGTTGCACTACAATGCGTCCACCCCATACGGGGGCCGCGTTTCTGTACCTATGCTGCGGGTGACCGATGCAGGGGTGCAGGGGATCGGGTGGCGCGAGTTCAGGTACACGGGTGGAATCCATGATGGGCAGCTACGCAGGTATCCCGTCAGCAATATAGCCATCACTCCCCTGATTGCCGATACCACGTACACCGCGTTCACGAAGGTTCGGCTGATGGCTACGAATCAGCCCAAGACTGTGAGTGCTGTCGAGGTGGTGGCGTCATGAGCGCTCCCTGGCCGGATACCCTGCCTTCTCCTGCCTCCGACAGCCTCCGCGTCTCGCGTCCGGACGTGCGCACGGCCCTGGAAATGGACAACGGGTCCATCCGGCGCATCCGCCGCTCTCTTTCCGCCCCCTGGCACGTGGACGGGGAGATTTGGCTGACGCCTGACCAGAAGGCCGCCTTCGATCACTTCTATCGCTTCGAGCTGCGCGACGGGCTGTGGTGGTTCACCGCCACCTGGATCGACGGCCTTGGCCTGACCGGCATGGCGGCCAGATTCCGCGAGCCGCCCCGGCTGGCCCGGGCCAGCGCCACGTTGTGGAAGGCGGCGGTACGGTTCGAGGCGGTCGATGCCGCTCAGGCCGTCGATACCCAGGATTGGCCGGTGTCCAACGTGGTGTCGGCAACCGGCATTCCGACCGATCACATCGCCTTCTGGCTCAAGCCGGACGCGCTTCCAGACCCCGTTGGCACCGATTATTTCAGTAAGCCCAGACATGCCATCCCTTCGTATCACGATCCCTCCATAGAATCGTATTCCCGTTCGTATAGGTGCGCGGTCATGACGCAAGTCAACGGGTTCCCGGCAATCAGGACTGACGGGCTCGGGTCCAGCGGGCATCCAGCTTACGGGGCGTATGGCCCTAGTGGTTACTGGCTGTTCGACGACTGGGCAGGCGTCGATCATGCCCTGGCTATCGTTTACGGGCTGGAGTCCCCGTCGCAGTCGATGGCGTTTGGTTGGGGGGTGTCGGTCGAAAACCCTTATTCCGGGGATATAGCCGGTTCTTCGCAGGCCAATTGGTTCAGAGGCGCAGCCGTCTTGTATTCGGACGGAATCCGAATGAAACCGACATCCGCCGCCTTTTCTACCAAAAACCCCGTCAGTTTCCCAAACCCAATCCTGCGGGTCGCCGTGTTGAACATCCCGTTCAGACACGGGTTTTGCTCCGCACACCTGAACGGGACCGTTCAGGCGCTCAACCTCAGCCCGAAGGATGCTATGCCCGCAAACAGCGGGGAAGGTGCCAACCGGTTTCCCGCTATCGTGTGCTCTTACGCTGTCGTTAGTGGGCAGCTCAAACGGTACGGGTATGTGTTGGAGGCGGTTTTGTGGCGCAGAACCTTGGCGGACACCGAGATTTCCGCCGTCACCAACCACTTCATCGACAAGTACGCCATCCCGCTATGATCCTGTCCCTGCGCCACCGCTTCGTCTTCATCGAGAACCCCAAGGCCGGGTCGTCGTCCCTACGCGAGGCGCTGTTGCCGTTCGCCGACTTGCACACGGACCAGCCTCCATCGGCCCGGCACCAGACCTGGCTGGAGACGCAATCGCGCCAGGCGGACGTGCTGTCCCGCGCGCGGGCCGCCGGTGTGCGGCTGTTCAAG
The DNA here is from genome assembly GCA_026984375.1 of Methylothermaceae bacterium. Classification (GTDB taxonomy): domain Bacteria; phylum Pseudomonadota; class Gammaproteobacteria; order Methylococcales; family Methylothermaceae; genus Methylohalobius. The sequence continues at coordinate 33,766 of JALSSF010000064.1, forward strand.
TTCGGGGTGATCCGCGAGCCGGTCGATTGGGCCTTGAGTTGGCACGCCTTCACGTATCCGGACATGGACTTCCTGGGATGGTGGGAATCACCCCTACGGTTCCGGTTCACTGATCTGACCTGCCGGAACCAGACCTCGATGTTCGTCGGCTACGACGGGTGCCCGGCGATGGACCTGCTGATCCCGTTCGAGCGCCTGGGCGAAGCGGCGCCGGTGTTATCCCGTCGGTTGGGTCTCGACATCCGTGTGCCCCATCGCAACGCGGGCGAACATCCGAAGGCCGAGCTGGACGACGAGACGAAGCGGCGCATCCGCCGCACGCTGCAAGACGACGCCTGGTTGCACGAATACGCTTGCATCAATTGGGAGGTAACGGAAGGTGATATGGCTTGAACCGGCAGGAGTCCGGCTGCGTTGGATCGACGGCGACCCGACGGACCGGCCGCCGTACCGGACGTTCGGCACCATGGCGTTTCACCGGGACATCGCGGTTCTCGACGGTCTGCACGGCCGCGTCCGACCCAAAGAAGTCGTCGAGTTCTACCGCCTGCTGCGGGCCCGGTTCAAGATGCGCTGGCTGGTGGCAGAACGCACCGGCCGCCACCGGATTCCCTTTGCGACCCAGATCGAGTGCGGCCCGTTCGCTGGCTGGTGGGCCGTGGACCTGACCCGATTCGACAAGGAGGAAGGCCATGACTGAAATCGCACTCATCGACCCCGAAACCCTGTCCGTCATCGAGTTCCGCAACCCGCCGCCACCCCGTTGGACCTCTCCGCAGGGGGTGGTCATCGCCGGGTTCGACAAGCTGCTGCCCGAGCAGATGGCAGCGCTGAACTGGTATCCGGTGATCCGCGAGCCCCTGGACGAGGCCCACGAGGCGGGCTCCCCGGTGGTGGACACGACCGCCAAGACTGTCACGATCCCTGCCGTGGCCCGGGATCTGGCTCTCTTGAAACAGGAGGCGACCGCCGCCGTCAACGAGGCCGCCGGCAGAGCCCGGCTGAAATTCATCACTGCCTCCCCGGGGCAGGAGGCGACCTATCAGCTCAAGTTGCAACAGGCCAAGGCGTGCAAGGCGGCCGGCTACCCCCAGGACGACGGCACTAACTACAGCCCGGTCGGCCCTTACGGCCTGGTCGGGGCGGAGATGCTGGCCCACGGCTGGACCGATCCCCAGCAGGCGACCGATTTCATCCTGAACACCGCCGCCCTGTGGGAAACCAAGGCAGCGCAGATCGAGGCCGAGCGGCGCAAAGGCGTCGTCGCCATCGGGGCCGCCGCCGACGGCCCTGCCGCCCTGGTGGCCCGGGATGCGGCCGTCGCGGCGCTGGAGGGGTTGTAAATGGCGGTTTCCCCGGCGTTGAAGTCGGTCTGGGCCTCGGGCGATGCGGACGTCGTCCTGCTCGACACCATCGAGCTGGCCTCGCCGGCCTGGACCGTGCCGGTGCGCCTGGTGCGCGGCTACGAAAAACTGACCGTCGGGGCGCTGGAATTTCTGCCCTACGCCTTCGAGTTCACCCTGCCGCCCATCGAGGCCGCCGCCGGTGGGCATCTGGAGGTGATCCTCGGCAACGCCGACCGGGCTGTTCCGGACGCTGTCGACAGCGCCCTCGACGCCGACCAGCCGGTGACCCTGACCTATCGCCAGTACATCCGCGGAGCCCAGAACCTAACATTCGCCATGGACCTGGATCTGCACGTGGTCGATTTGACCGAATCGGTGGAGACCAGCCGGGTGCTGGCGGTATTCCCGAATCTCGTCAACGAGCGTTTTCCACGACTCGACTACACCACCTATCGGTTTCCGGAGCTGTGAGATGAGTTATGTGTCAGGGACTCTGACCGACGACGGGCTGCGCTGGCCGTTGCCGCCAGGTCGTTATGACCCGAACCCGGAGTATGGGGGGACGCCGACGTTCGTCACGTCCGACGGTGAAATGGGGTGGCTGGGTGTGTTCTACTTGCCAGGCCATCATCATTTGCCTGATGTGCATTATGAACCCAAGCCGCCCACGCCGCTGACCGCGCCGGAGCCGAGCCCGACCTACGACCAGCCGGTTCAAGCGGCCGAACCGAACCGGCCGCGCGTCGGCAAGGTGATTCCGGAGCACTTCGGCCGCCTGAAGATCTTTCCGGATCTGGCGGCCCGGGAGCGGCGCGACGGGGAGACGGTTTCGCGGCTGTACTGCATCGGCCGCGGCCATTATCAGGTCGAGCGGGTGCTGATCGACGAGGTCGACGCCGCCACCCTGGGCGACGTCAGCGTGACCGTCGCTCACGCCTCGGACCCGGCCCTGGCGCCGCAGTGGCCGTCGTATGTCGCCGACAACCGGGCCGCTTTCACGCCGGTTACCCTGACCACGGCGTTCACCGCCGCCGTCGCACCGGGCGCCCCGGGACGCGCCACGACCGCCGTCACCTTCTGGCTGCGCTTTCCCGACGGCTTGTATCAGATCGACGCCAACGGCGATTATCAGCCGGTGACGGTCGGATTTCAGATCCAGTACCGCGCCGCCGGGTCGGCCGATCCCTGGCAGGTGCTGGCGGGCGCCCACACCCTCACCGCCGTTCTCGTCGCCCGCCGCGACGCCCGCATCGACCTGACCACCCCGGCCGGGTCGTGGGAGTTCCGCATCGCCCGCACCGCCGCCCAAAGCACCGATCCCAGGGTCCGGGACCGGGCTGAGTTGACCGGTGTGCGCGTCGTCGGTCAGGCGCCGTTGGATGGTTACGGCGACGTCACGCTGCTGGTCGTTAAATCGACCGGCCGCCGCATCGGCAAGGTCGCGTGCGTCGCCACCCGCAAGTTGCCGGTCTGGAACGGATCGTGGAGCGCGCCGCAGGCGACCCGGTCGATCCCCTGGGCCGTGGCCGAGGTCGTGCGCACCGTCACCGGTTCGGACGCGATGCTGGATCTGCCGGCCCTCCAGGCCCTGGACGTCACCCTGGCGGCACGGGGCGACCACTTCGACGGGCGCTTCGACAATCCACTATCGGCGATGGAGGCCATCGACCACATCGCCCGCGCCGGCCGCTGCAGCGCGTTCGTCCAGTTCGGCCTCCTGCGCCTGGTGCGCGACGAGGCCCAAACCGGCTATTCCGCGATGTTCACGCCGCTCAACATGCGCCGCCGGTCGTGGCAGTTGAAGCGGTTGCCGCGGCGGCCGGACGAGCCGGACCATTACATCGTCGAATACCTGGACGCGGCGGACTGGCGGGTCAAGGAGGTGGTCTGCGATCTGGGAAGCCGCACGAAACCGAAACGCCTCAAGCTGTTCGGTGTCACCGACAAGTTGCAGGCGTGGCGGGAGGGGATGTACTGGCTGCGCACCCGCCGCTACCGCCGCAAGCTCATCACGTTCACGACCGGCCTGGAGGGGCGGGCGCTGCAGCCGCTCGACCGCATCCTGGTCGGCCACGACGTGTACGGCTTCATCCATTTCGGGGAACTGTACGCTATCTACGGCAGTTCCCTGATCCTTTCCAATCCGGTCAATTTCTACGGCCAGCCCCAGGCCGACCTCTACCTGCGCCAGCCGGACGGCTCCCCCGTCGGGCCGCTGAAGGTGACCCCGGGCGACACCGATTACCAGGTGAACCTGGTCGATCCGTTGCCGGCGGGCACCTATCGCACCGTCACCGGCGATCAGCATCCCCAGCGCACCCATTATCTGTTCGACCCGCTGGGGCGCGGCGCGGTGGCAGCCCGGGTGAGCCGGATCGTCGAGCGCGGACCGGACGCGGTCGAGGTGACGGCGGTGGTCGAGGAGGCCCAGCTCTATCAGGAGGGCGATCCACCCTGGGATCCGGCGTCACCGGCCTACGACCCTGAGAATCCGTCGAGCGTCGATCCGGTCACGGAGGTGAGCCCGCCGCCGTCCGACCGGTATCTGCGAGGCGGCCGCCTGACGTTCCATCCGAATCTGTTCAAGCATGGCCTCTGGACCGTCGAGTTCGACGCCGGCGGCTACGACCAGTTCGACCTGCAAATTAAGGCGGTTCTCGACGGGCGCTGGACCACGGTGGCGGTGCTCGAGGAGCCGCACTTTACCTTCTTCGTCAGCGGCATGGACAAGAGCGCCGGGGTGCGCATCGTGCCGTATCTGAATGGAGCGCGAATGGATTCGGAGGCGTTCGTGATTCCGCCGTCCGATTACGATGCCGGGCCGGCGGCGGTGACGCCCGTCAGTCCTCCCTATATCCTGTGGTGAGGCGATGCTGACGTTTGTCGATCGTTATCTGTATCTGGGCTGGGACCCGGCCCCCGGGGCGGATCACTACCGCTACGAGATATTGGATACCGCCACCCTGACCCTGCGCCGCTCCGGCACCGTCCCCAGGGCGGCGCTGCTGTACAGCGCCGGTGACGCCAAGGCCGACGGCGGTCCCTGGCGTGATCTGACCGTGCGTCTGTGGGCGGTGGACGCGGCCGGAAACGAATCGCTCACGGCGACCGAGGTTCAGTGCCACAACGATCAGGCCGGTCCAGTGACCGTCGGCCTGGCGCCGGGCCCCGGATCGTTGCGCATCACCGTATCGCCCGTACCCGAGCCGGATCTGGCCGGTTACCGTGTCTGGCTCGACACCGCCGCCGGCTTCACCCCATCCGCCGCCAACCAGATCCACGACGGGCCCGCCAACGTCGTCACAATCACCGGCCTGACACCGGGGCAGACCTACTACGTCAAGGCGGCCGCCTACGACGTCTGGGGCGACGACGGCCTGGCCATCTCGGCGGAGGTCAGCGCCGTCCCCATCGACGTCACCGCCGGATCGGTCAGCGGCGGCACCGTGTCTGGCCTGTCCGCCCCCATCGCCATCGCCGACGGCGGCACCGGCGCTTCCGATGCCGCGACCGCCCGCGCCAACCTGGGCATCACCGGCGCCTCCGGCACCTTCACCACCGCCGACGGCAAGACTGTCACCGTCACCGACGGCCTGATTACCAGCATCGTTTGACCAAAGGAGTACGATGGATTGTCATGACACCAACCAACCAACCAACTGCTCGCAATGCGGCCAGCGCCTGCCGCAGGCGATACGGATGGAATCGATCGATGGCCGCGCGCGTCTCTTCCACGGCGATTTCAGAGATGCCACCCGGCTGATCGAACCGGCCATAGACGCCGTCATCACCGACCCGCCCTACGGCTCCGGCGGCTTCGCCGCCAGCGAGCTCAAACGGCCCAGCAAGGCCAAGTACGTCAGTACCGGCGCCAAATACGCTGATCAGATGCCCGACATTGACGGCGACAGTCTCCTACCCCAACAGTGGCAACGGCTGATGACCGAATTCCTGGATGCCGCCTGGAGCGTGCTCAAGGATCGTGGCATCCTCGTGACGTTCATCGACTGGCGCAACCTGGCCGCCTTGCATGGCCTGATTTTGGAGTCCCCATTCACGTTCCGTGGTATCGCCGTCTGGAACAAGGGTAATGCATCAAGACCCTACAAAAACGGCTTCCGCATGCAGGCCGAATACCTGCTCTGGGCCACCAAGGGCAAACTCCCCGACCGCGACCCGCCGGTATATCTCCCTGGCGTGCTCAGTCACACAACCCGCACCAACGGCAAGCGCCACATCACCGAAAAGCCCGAAAGGCTGATGGAAGATTTGGTGGAAATCTGCCCACCCGGCGGGACGATATTCGACCCATTCATGGGCAGCGGCACAACCGGCGTGGCGGCGTTGAAAACCGGGAGAAGGTTTGTCGGCTGCGAGACGGTAGGGCAGTATTTCGACGTGGCGTTACAGCGCTGCAAAGAAGCGGTTAACGCACCCTAACCCCGTCGCAAACCATGTGACGAGTTGTTGCAAATCATTTGGCGTTTTACATTTGGGGAGGATCGTCACGTTGTACGTCACGTCAACGATCTTGGGAGAACCCGAAAATGAGGCAAGTTATTGAAATACATGGCACGCCCGGCAGGAATCGAACCTGCAACCCTCGGCTTAGAAGGCCGATGCTCTATCCGGTTGAGCTACGGGCGCAAAAAATGGTCGGGGCAGAGGGATTCGAACCCCCGACATCCTGCTCCCAAAGCAGGCGCGCTACCAGACTGCGCTATGCCCCGCCGTCGATCGATGGAGGGCCATTATAACGGGTTTGCCAGCGGCTAGGGAAGGCCACGCCGGGCCTGCAGACTTGGCCCGGGAACCGGAAAAACATACGGATAAGTGTCGAGCCGTACCACCATGGGCATACGGATTCCATCGGACTTCCGTCCTCCCCGCTGGCTCAGCAATCCCCATCTGCAGACGCTGTGGCCGACACTGACACGGCGTATCGCCCTTCCCCCACGCCGTTGTGAACGCCTGACCACACCGGACGGGGATTTTCTGGAACTGGACTGGTGCGGTCACCGGGGGCCGCTGGTATTGATCCTCCACGGACTGGCGGGCAGCAACCGCTCTCACTACGTCTTGGGACTGCAATGGGCCTTGCTGAGGCAGGGGTGGCGCAGCGTCGCCCTGAATTTCAGGGGCTGCGGCCGACAGCCGAATCGAACCGCCCGGTGTTACCACTCGGGCGAAACGGGGGATCTGGACTGGGTCTACCGCCACCTGCGCCGGCTGGAACCCCGGACCCCCATCGCCGCGGTCGGCTATTCCCTGGGCGGGAACGTGCTCTTGAAATGGCTCGGCGAACGGGGCGACGACTTGGAACTGTTCGCCGCCTGTGCGGTCTCGGTTCCCCTGGTTCTCAGCCGCTGCGCCGATGCCATGGACCGGGGTTTCGCCCGGCTCTATCGCAATCGTCTGCTGAGCGAGTTGAAGACTTACATGGCCACCAAGATCCGCCATCTGGAAGAGCTGGGACTGGCGGACGAGGCGGACAAACTGAAGGCGCTCGGCGACCTGAGCCGGATACGCTCCTTTCGGGAATACGACGACCGGGTGATCGCCAAATTATATCCGTTCCGGGACGCAGAGGATTATTACCGGCGCTGCAGTTCACGCCGGTTCTTGGGACACATTCGAACGCCCACGCTTCTGATCCAGTCCCGGGACGATCCGTTCATGTATCCGGACGTGATTCCCTCTCCAGAGGAAACCGCCCCGGCGGTTCGGCTGGAAATCACCTACCGGGGCGGTCATGTGGGTTTCATCGCCGCCGGCGACCGGGGGATCGAGTATTGGCTGGAGCGCCGAATCCCCCGGTTTCTCCGCCGTCAGGCGACCTTGATCTGAATTTTCCGAGGCCGGGCGCTTTCCCGCTTGGGAATGTAAAGCTGCAACACCCCATCCTTCAGCCTGGCCTCGATCTTCTCCGGCTCCAGTTCGGAACTCAAGGTGAAGGAACGGCGATAGTGGGGTGAACGGACTTCGGCATACAGGGCCTCCATCCCTTCTGGCGTTTCGATCACCGCCTTGCCTTCGATGGTCAGAGTATTCCGGTCGACCCGGACGTCGAGCTGATCGGGGGCGACGCCGGGCAGGTCCGCATGGAGATTCAGGCCGTTCTCGTCCTCGAACACATCCACCGGCGGAATCAGGGTGATTTCCCGCCGTGGAGCCGGAACCGTTTCCTGGGTTTGGGAAATTGCCGTGGTTTCTGCCATCTCTCGCTCCTTATCCGGTTTTGACTTCGATATGCCGCGGTTTGACCGCTTCCTGCTTGTGGACGCGAATTCGCAGAATACCGTTTCGATAAGTCGCCTCGACCCGTTCGGGATCGATGTCTTCCGGCAGACTGATCGCGCGGCGAAACTCGCCAGCATGGCGTTCCCGCAGGTAGAAATTCACGTCCTCCCGCTCCAGGTAGTCCAGCTTGCGCTCCCCGGCGATGACCAGGAGATTGTCCTGGAGCGAAACCTCCAGGGCGTTGGGATCGATCCCGGGAACGAAAACGTAGACTTCCACCGCTTCCGGCGTCACCCCGACGTTGACCGCCGGAAAGGCTCCCCGCCCCGCGGCACGAATGTCACGGACGCTCCTGAGGGGAGCGAACAGGCTTTCCACTTCCCGGGCCAATTGGTCGAACTGACGCAGCAGATCGTCTTCCAGACTTGCCAAACTGCCGAACATTGCCATCTTCCTCCGTATCGGTTGATCGCTTTGCCGGGGAAGATGGGGACGGCAGAATTTTTTTCAAGCCCGGGTCACTCCTTTATCTTCTGATATTCCGGCAGATCGACCTCGACCTTGAAATAGCGGGGCTGCTTGCCGTCGGGAAGCTGGACCACTTTGGTGTAGGAACGCACCTCGCCGCGCTCCAGAATATCGAGGGTGGGCACGTTGTCCTTGTCCACCCCGATGGTGGAATCCCCCAGTTGTATTCCCAGATGATCGAAGAAGATCACCCGAACGATGGGATGCACCCCGGTCAGACCATCGTTCTTCAGGGTCAGCTTGTATTCGTAGCGATGATCGTCTTCGGTCCCGATCAAGGTAAAAATGATGTTGCGTACATATTTCTTCTTGATGGGAATCACCTTGTCGAACTGCAAGGGTTTCAGACCCGGCAACCGTCCCTGGACCAACTCGGCGATCTCCGCTTCCAGACTGGCCACCTTGGGGCGCAGCGATTCCAGCTCCAGTTCCTGCTTGTGCTGCAGGACGGTCAGATCATGCACTTCCTTGGCATAAAGACTCAAACGGATCGAAACGACGAGCAGCAACAGGAACAATACCAAAACCAGTGTGCTCAAAATGTAGATAGTGCGTAGAGAACGGCGCCGCGAATGGCGATGGACGCCATTGGACTGGCGCCGCACCCGATAGCGCCTTTCGATGTTTTTTTCGTTTTTTTCAGTCGTCATCACGGAAGTGGTCTGGTCGCTCATGTATCGCCATCCATCTGTGACCTGTCAGCAAAAAACGCGCCTATCGGTGATTGTTATTCGATAACATAGGGTTGGATGACAGGCGCCGAGAATGCAACCACCGCTCAGCCTGCCTTGTAAAAAATTCTGACAAACGAGAGCGTTCACTACGGCCTATGATAACCAAGCATGCCAGCCAGCACAGGGATTTGTGTGCGGTAGACACCATTCCGGTCGCCGTCGCGCAGCGGAGCATCCTCGAGGCCACCGAAGCGGTCACGGGCGCGGACACGGTTCCCGTGGCTGCGGCGCTGCACCGCGCCCTGGCCGAGGCGGTCGTCTCCCCCCTCGACGTGCCGGCCCACACCAACGCAGCGGTCGATGGCTTCGCCGTCCGGGGCAGCGATCTGCCCCGAGAAGGAACGGCACGGTTGCAAATCATCGGCACGGCCCTGGCCGGCAGGCCGTTTCCCTCGCCCCTGGGGGCCGGACAGGCGGTCCGTATCATGACCGGCGCTCCTTTGCCCGAAGGCGCCGATACCGTCCTGATGCAGGAACAGGTCCTGGAAAAAGACGGCCTCATCCAAATCGGGGCGCACCACCGGCGGGGGGAGAACGTGCGCCACGCCGGTGAGGACATCCACCGCGGGGAGACCGTGCTGACGGCGGGGAAATACCTCCTGCCCCCGGATCTCGGCCTGCTCGCTTCCCTGGGCGTCGTGGAGGTGAGCGTGACCCGCCGTCTGCGGGTGGGACTCCTGTCCAGCGGCGACGAAATCCTGCCTCCGGGGAGCTTCCACCAAACCGGTAAAATCTATGACAGCAATCGGTTCTCCCTGCGCGGCGCCGTGACGGCCCGACTGGTTGCTGAACTCGTCGATCATGGCATCGCCCCGGACGACCCCGCCACCCTGAAACGAACCTTTCAGGAGATGGCACGACGGTGCGACGTTATTCTCTGTTCGGGCGGCGTCTCGGTCGGCAGCGCCGATTATACCAAGGAGGCGCTGGCGCAACTGGGGAGCGTCGAATTCTGGAAGGTGGCCATCAAACCCGGCCGTCCCCTGGCCTTCGGTCGCATCGGCGACTGCCTGTTCTTCGGCCTGCCGGGCAATCCGGTGGCGGTGCTGGTGACCTTCTATCAGTTCGTCCTTCCCGCCCTGTTCAAGCGCGCCGGCGTTCGCCGCCCGCCCCTGTTGCCAACCTTCCCGGCCCGCGCCCTGGAAAAGCTGCGCAAGAAACCGGGACGCACCGAATTCCAGCGCGGCATCCTGGAGCGGGACGAGGCCGGCCGGTGGCAGGTTCGCACCACCGGCAAACAGGGTTCCGGCATCCTCAGCTCCATGAGCCGGGGCGACTGCTTCATCGTCTTGGAACACGACCGCGGTCCCGTGGAAGCGGGGGAATGGGTCGAGGTGCTACCCTTCTCGGCCTTGATGTGAGATCGTTTCCAAGGATGCATCAGGTATCCGTCGTCTCCTCGCCCATGGCCTGGGCGCTGAGAAGGATCTGCTCGATCTCTTCGGTGATCTCCTCCTGACGCAAGGCGTCACGGTGGATTCTGAGCCGGCCGCATTCGTCGTCGAGACGCTGCAGGGCCCCCTCCAGATGCTGGATCCGGCGCTGATGTTCGGCCAGCAGGGCGCTGTAGAACAGGGCATGGAGCACGGCGAACAGATACTGGTCGGTCAGTTCGGCGAGGAAATCCTGAGGCTCCAGGTACAGGAACGGTGCTCCCTGGATTTCCGGTGGCGGGGGCGGCAGGTCCTGAAACGGCGGCAACAGCGGGGTGGTCTCGAGGGCATGGGTCTGATGGTACAGGGCGGTGACCCGAACCGGACCGAGACGGCCCTCCCATTCGTCCAGGGCTTCGATCACCTGGTGCAAGCGCCTGGGCACTTCCTCGGCCACCTCGGCGCCGGGCAGTGCCTGGAGCACCCGTTCGTCGTCCTCCAGCCGTTCGGCCAGTCTAGCGCCGACGACCAGCAGACGGGGGCGACAAGCCATCGTGCGGCAATGGGTTTCCAGATGGGCCAGCAATCGTTCGTTGTAATCGCCGCAAAAACCGCGTTCCGAACCCACCAGGAGCAGCAGTACCGTCCCCTCCCCCATCGGTCCCGGAGCCAGATCGGGATAACCCTGGAGAAAATCCGCCGCCGCCCGCTCGATGGTGGCCACCGCCCGCCGCTGGGCATCGATGAAACGGGCCAGCTTGCGGGTTTCCATGTAGGAAAGATTCTTCATCGCCGCCATGATGGCGCGGATTTCCGCCAGCGTGTGGAGGTGGGTTTCCACTTCGCGGCGCCTGCTCATGTCAGCCACCGCTTTATGTGCTGCAGCCAGACGTCGCGGCGGTCGTCCAGCCCCAGCCCCGATGCCTTCACCCCGGCCTCGAGGCGGGCCAGTCTGGCCGGTACTTCGGCCGGTGGCAGGTCGTCGAACCACCCTTCGTTGAAGGCGATCAGCCAGGCGAGCTGGAATTCGATGGGGAGGGGATGGAGACGCTCCTGCTTGAGAATCTCGCGCAGCACCCGTCCCCGGCGCAGTTTCTTGGCCATGGTCTCCTCCAGCTTGGCACCGAAGCGGGTGAACACCTCCAGTTCCAGGAACTGCAGATAGTCCAGCTTCATGCGCCCGGCTTCCTCCTTGATGCGCGGATGCTGGGCCTTGCCGCCGATGCGCGACACCGAGCGGCCGATGTCGATGGCAGGCCGGAAGCCGGCGGCGAACAGATGGGTGTCGAGATAGATCTGGCCGTCGGTGATCGATATCAGGTTGGTGGGGATGTAGGCGGCGATTTCACCCTGCTGGGTTTCGACGATGGGAAGCGCCGTCATGCTGCCGCCGCCCTGATCGGCGGACAGCCGGGTCGAACGCTCCAGCAGGCGGGAGTGCAGATAGAAGATGTCGCCGGGATAGGCTTCCCGTCCCGGCGGGCGGCGCAGCAGCAGCGACAGCTCCCGGTAAGTGTAGGCGTGGGTGCTGAGATCGTCATAGACGACCAGAGTGTCGCGGCCGCGGCGCGTCCAGTATTCGGCGATGGCGCAACCGGCCATGGGAGCCAGGTATTTCAGCCCCGGCAGGGCGAAGGCCTCCCCCACCACCACCGTGGTGTAGTCCATGGCACCGTACCTTCTCAGCGTCTCGATGGTGGAGACCACGGCGGAACGCTTCTGGCCGATGAGGACATAGACGCACAGGACCCCCTGCCCCTTCTGGTGGATCACGGTATCGACGGCCAGCGAACTGCGTCCGGTACCCTCGTCACCGATGATGAGCTGACGCTGGCCGCGGCCGATGGGAATCATGGTGTCGACGATCTTGCAGCCGGTGTAAAGCGGTTGCCGGACGAAATCACGCTCGACGATCGGCGGCGACGGGGTATCCAGGGAACGGCGCCGGGTACAGGCGGGCGGCTCCAGCCCGTCGAGAGGATTGCCCAGCGGATCCACCACCCGCCCGATCAGCGCGTCACCGACCGGGATGCTGAGGAGGCGGCCGCTGCGGTGAACCACGGTACCGGCGGTCAGGCGCTCAGTCTCTTCCAGCAGGATCGCCCCCAGGCGCCGCCGGCCGAGGGCGAAGACCACCCCGGTGCTGCCGTCTTCGAAATCGAGGAGATCGTCCATCGCCGCCGAGGGCAGCCCCTCGATCCAGGCGATGCCGTCCCCCACGGACAGCACCCGCCCCTGTTCTTGCACGCGCGGCTGCATCCGGTAGCGCATCAGGTGCTGTCGCAGTTCCTCCAGCAAACGGGGCTCAGAGGGCTTGACCATGGGCGAAAAATTGCAGTTCGTCGTGCAGATTGGCGCGGATCACGTACGATCCCAGATCGATGCGGATGCCGGCCAGCAGGTCCGGATCGACGGTAAAATCGATGCCGACCGGGGTTTGCAAGACCCAGGAGAGGACTTGATCGAGTTTCCGCCGTTCCTCGTCGGTCAAGGGATAGGCGCTCACCCCCCGGATTCGGCCGGCGCCGGTGATGGCGGTGCGAATGCGTTCCTGTTCGGAACCGGGCAGCTTTTCCAGATCCGTCACCAACAAATCCACCAGGCGATGATGCAGATGTTCGTCCGCCAGGCGTTCGAGCAGGCGAGCGACGAAGGCAGCCCCCAGGTTCAGGACCTGTTCTTCGGCGTGGCGCTGCCACTCCCGTCTTTCCTGCTGCCACACCGCCTCGGCCTTGCGTCTTTCTTCCTCCAGTTCCTGGCTCAGGGACTGCAGCCACCGTTGGCGTTCGGCCTCCAGTTCCTGGCGCAGCCGCTCCCAGGCCTGCTTTTTCTCCGTTTCCCACGCCGCCAGGCGGTTTTGGTAACGCTGTTTCACGGCCTCGGCCTCCCGCCGGGCCTGTTCGGCCTCGGCCAGCTGGGCCTCGACTTCCTGACGGCGACGCTCGATCATGGATTTGACCGGACGGTAAAGGAAGCGCTTGAGCAGCCAGACCAGAACCAGGAAATTGACGATTTCCAGGACGAAGGTGGTCCACTCGATGCCCATCAGCCGCCCTGCAGCACGTAAGCCAACAACGGATTGCGGAACAGGATGATGAGGATGATCACCAGACAGTAGATGGCCAGGGACTCGATCATCGCCAGGCCGATGAAGAGAGTGCGCATCAGGATACGCTCCGCCTCCGGCTGGCGCGCCAGGGCGTCGAGGGCCTGGGCGATGGCCCGCCCCATGCCGATTCCGGGACCCAACACGCCGATGCCGATGCCGAGGGCCGCCGCCACCGTGGAACCCAGGACGATCCAGCTGATGTCGTGTGTCATCGGGTTTCTCCTCTCGCTTTGACTTCGTGGGCCTGAATGCCCCCGGCAATATACACCAATGCCAGCATGCCGAAGATATAGGCCTGTACCAGCGCTTCCACCACGTGGAGCATCAGCACCGGCACCGGCACCAGAAATCCGGCCAGCATCAGCACGATCAGGGCCACCAGATCCAGACTCATCATGTTGCCGAACAGGCGCACCGCCAGGGCCACGGTGCGGGTGATCTCGCTCACCAGATGAAAAGGGAGCAGGAACGGAAAAGGCTGCAGGTAATGGCGCAGATAAGCTTTCAGCCCTTGGATGCGGATGCCGAACCAATGCACCGACAGAAACACCAGCAGGGCCAGGGCCGAAGTGATGGACAGGTCGCGGGTGGGCGACTGCAGTCCCGGAATCAGGCCGATGAGATTGGCAGTCAGCAGGAACCACCATAATCCCATGATGAAGGGCGCGATCCGGTCCACATGGCGGGGCACCAGATCGCGCACCGCATTTTCCATCGCCAGCACCGCACCTTCCACCGCGGTCTGAACCGGCCCCGGATGCAGGCGCAGGTGGCGGGTCAGCCACCAACCGGTCAACCACAGAACCAGAGTCAAGGCCACCGAAGTCGCCAGGGTGTCGGTGATCTTCAGCGGACCGAGGGTCCAGAGCACCTGCGGGAAGATCTCCCCTTCCATCTCACTCCCCGCGAAACAGCAGCCAGACGTTGACGATGCCGATGGCCAATCCCACCAGGATCAGGCTCAGGGTCCACTGGATCGAATAGCCCGGCATCAGGCTGTCGATCCAACGCCCCAGATAGGCCCCGGCCACCGGCGGCAACACCAGCACCAGCCCGGCGGTTCCCAAATAGGCCAACTGGGCCAGCAACCGGTGCTCCTCCTCGGCGGCGCGGCGGAGGTTCCGCACCTGGCGGCGGACGATCTCGGGCCAGCGGGCCAGATCCGGACGCCTTTCCCTAGGCACGACGCCGCCCCAGTTGCCAGAGGCGTTTGAACATTTCCTCCTCCATCCTGCGCAGGCTCTGGCGGATTTCGCCCAAGGAACGCTCCTCCTCCGCCAATTGCCGCTCCAGCACCTCGGCGACCCGTTCCAGACGGGAATCGCGGACATAGCGGCGGGTGCTGAGGTACAGGGTGTCGGAGACAAAATACAGCACCGCCCCTGGCAGGGCCAGATATTCCCAGGCCCCGTCGCTGCGGAAGCGTGCCAGACCGAATTCCAGCACCGTCATCATGCGAACGTGGCCGGGCCAGAGGGTGAAACTGCCGCTGGCGTCTCGACCCTGGAAGGCGGTGACGCCGGCGACGGTCTCGGTGCGGGTGGCGTCCTGCAGCTGCAGGGTGAAACCGTTCATTCGCTCATCGCCCCTTTCATGTAACAGGCCTCCTCGGGCAACTCGTCGTACTTGCCGGCCAGAAAATCCTCGCAGTCCCTGAGGGTCTGCTCCAGCGGTACCGACACTCCGGGGATGGCGGTATAGTGGGCGGTGACATGGAACGGCTGGGTCAGATAACGCTGCAGGCGGCGGGCGCGGTGAACGATCCGACGGTCTTCCGGCGACAGTTCCTCCAACCCCAACATGGCGATGACGTCCTGGAGTTCGGCATAACGCGCCAGGTGCTCGCGCACCGCCTCGGCCACGGTGTAATGGCGGTCGCCGAGAAAATGGCGGTCCATCAGCTTGCTGCTGGAATGCAGGGGATCGACCGCCGGATACAACCCCTGGGCGGCGATGGCCCGCGACAGGATCACGGTGGTGTCCAGATGGCTGAGGATGGTGCTGACCGCCGGGTCGGTCATGTCGTCGGCGGGCACGTACACCGCCTGCACCGAGGTCACCGCCCCCCGGCGGGTGGAAATGATGCGCTCTTCGATCTCCGCCACCTCGGTGGCCAGGGTTGGCTGGTAACCGACGGTGGCCGGCAGCCGCCCGAGCAGGCTGGAGACCTCGCTGCCCGCCTGGACGAAACGGAAGATGTTGTCCACCAGGAACAGCACTTCGCTGTGGAAGCGGTCGCGCAGGTATTCGGCATAGGTCAGGGCGGTGAGTCCCACCCGGAATCGCACCCCCGGGGATTCGTCCATCTGGCCGAACACCAACAGCGACTTTTCCATCACCCCGGCGGCCTGCAGTTCCTTCCACAGCTCGTGGCCCTCCCGGATGCGCTCCCCCACCCCGGCGAACACCGACATCCCCTGGTACAGGGAGATGACCGCGTGCATGAACTCCATGATCAGCACCGTCTTGCCCACCCCGGCGCCGCCGAACAGCCCCGTCTTGCCGCCGCGGACGAAGGGACAGAGCAGGTCGATCACCTTGATGCCGGTCTCCAGAATCCCGCTCACCCCCACCGCCTCGCTCAGGGCGGCAGGACGGACGTGCACGTTGCGGTAGTGCTCGGCCTGCAGGGGCGGACCGCCGTCGAGGGGTTCACCGAAAACGTTGAGGAGACGGCCGAGACAGTCCGGACTGACCGGCACGTGCAACGGGGCGCCGGTGTCGTAGACCGTCATCCCCCGGCTCAGGCCGGTAGTGCGGTGCAGGGTGACGGCACGGACCCGGCGTTCGTCCAGATGCTGATGAACCTCGAAAACGTAGGTCTCGTGATCGAGGGCGGTGCACAGCGCCTGGCGCAACGGCGGCAGACGCTCGCAGTCGATCACCACCACCGGACCGTGGACTTCGGCGATGGTGCCGATGGAGGTTTTGTCAGCCACCGATCGGCCTCCTATCTCAACCCCAAAGGCTGGCCATACAGCCGATCAATCCATCAACTGATACTCGATCTTTCGAGCATCGGACACCCGCTTGGAAGCATCGAGGATTTCGATGGCGATCAGTTGCCCGGTTTC
Source organism: Methylothermaceae bacterium (assembly GCA_026984375.1). Lineage (GTDB taxonomy): Bacteria > Pseudomonadota > Gammaproteobacteria > Methylococcales > Methylothermaceae > Methylohalobius. The sequence continues at coordinate 50,170 of JALSSF010000064.1, forward strand.
GTCATAATCCAGGATCACCCCGGGTCTGTCCTCCTCGCTCTCCGCCACCTGGCATCCTTCTTTGAGGAGGATCGACAGGGAGTCGGTGCGGGGATCATAGGTCACTTTCATCGTGTCTCCAATATTTGTTTACCTTGCTGGTCCGATAGACCGTCACCACTTCGGCAGGATTCCGGTCCACATCCACAATTACCCGCACCAGATAGCGCTTGCCCTCCATTTTCACCCGAGATTGGAAAATATCCCGCCCCGGTCTGACGGTTTCCCGCTGCTCCGGTGCGGCCAAAATCCGGCGCACGAGCGACTCGGCAATCCCCCGTCGCGCCATCTCGAAGCGGGCATGAGCGGTCAAAATCCAGTCGGCAACCAGCTCAGCCATGCACCAGCGCCGGTTCCTCCTCCAGGGTTTCCGCCGTCCGGGTCTCGTGCCTGCCGATGGTCAGAAGATCCCACACCAACAGGACGAAACCGGCCAAAGTCACCCAGCCGAACGCCATGCGCCAGGCCATGGATTCCACGAACCAGGGATGGGTCTGGGCGGCGAAGTAGGCACTCCAGGTGGAACCACCCTGGGCCCGTTCAATGAAGGACTGCTCGTAACCGGCGATCAACAGAGCGACGGTCATCCCCAGCACCCCGACGCTGAGCAGCCCCAGGGCCCATTTCCAACGCCAGCCGCCGGCCAGGCCGGCCCCCATCCAGACGTTGCCGCGCCACTGCTGCACCGCCAGGTAGAAGAAGGCGATGTTGATGGTGGCGTAGGCGCCGAAAAAGGCCAGATGGCCGTGGGACGGCGTCCACTGGGTGCCGTGGGTGAATAGATTGATCTGCGGCAGGGTGTGCATGAAACCCCAGACTCCGGCGCCGAGAAAGTTGCCGAAGGCGTGGGCGATGACCCAGGCCAGGGCCGGATGATTGCGGTTCTTCAGACGATGGACCCCGGCGTCGTAGATGGAATGGACCACCATCGCCACCAGAGGGATCGGTTCCAGGGCGGAGAAGAAACCGCCGATGGCGAGCCAATATTCCGGCGCTCCGATCCAGAAGTAATGATGGCCCAGCCCCAGGATGCCGGAGCCGAACATCAGGGCCACCTCGATGTAGAGCCAGGTTTCCACGATCCGGCGCCGCACCCCGAGCAGGTGCATCAGGGCCCAGGCCATGATGCAGCCCACCAGTACCTCCCAGGTGGCCTCCACCCACAGGTGCACCACCCACCACCACCAGTACTGATCGACGCTGATGTTGGTGACGTAGAACATCCCCGCCAGATACAGCCCGGCCAGGGCCACCAGGTCCAGGGTCAGGACGCCAGCGATGCCGGACCATCTTCCCTTCGTGAAGGTGGCAGCGACGTTGTAGAAGAAGACCCCCATCACCACCACGATGCCGATGTCGGCCCAGCGCGGCGCCTCGATATACTCGCGCCCCTCGTTGACGAACCAGCGGGTGAAATCGTCACCGGGGCCGGTCTGCACCAGCAGATAGACCGCCACCACCACGGTCACCGCCAAGGTCAACAGCCAGAAGGCGAGATGGCCCAGGCGGAGACCGACGATCGTCCGGCCGCTCTCTTCCTCCAGGAACCAGTAGACCGAACCGATGAAGCCGTACAGCATCCACACGATCATGGCGTTGATGTGGACCATGCGGTTGACGTTGAAGTCGAGGACGCCGCGGAGGAAATCCGGGTGCAGATACTGGGCCGCCGCCAGCAGGCCGAACGCCAACTGGGCGAAGAACAGGATGACCGCGACGTTGAAATACTTGACCGCCAGCTTCTGGCCGCCGTTGAGATGAGCGCCGTCCAAGGTTCTGACCATTTATCCACCCTCCGCGGTTCGGAAATTGTAGGGAAAGCCGTTGGTATCGATGGCCGACATCCACTTGAGGAAGGCGATGATGCCCTCGGCTTCTTTTTCCGTGATTCCCAGGTCGGGCATCTTGCGCCCGGTGCCGTAGGTACGGGCGTTGCCCTCCGGATCCATCAGAAACAGCTTCATCAGCAACGGCCGGGCGCTTTCCGGGCCCCAGGCCGGATCGAGCCAGGCCTTGGTCAGGTCCGGGGCGTAATAGGCGCCGTTGCCCAGCAGGGTGTGGCAGTTCATGCAGTTCTTGGCCTGGATGGTCTTCTTGCCCAGGGTCACCAGCCGCTCGGCCTCCTCGGTCGACAACACTTTGCCGAACAGCGGCGCCTCACCCCCGATCACCGGCATGAAACGGCGCTTTTGGTCGTCGTAACGGTAATCGATGTGCCGGTTGATCACGGTATAATCCGGCACCCGGGCGCTGCCGGCCACCATCTTGGCCATGGTGTCGAAGGTCAGGCCGATCAACAGCAAGAATGATGCCGCCGTCACCCAGATGGCGGTCTTCTTCCAGAATCCGGTAGAAGCCCACCAGGGCGTCGATGCCGTGTTCATGTTCTCCCCTCCCCTTCATGGGTCGCCACACACAGGCGCCAGATCAAGACCGGCGCCACCCCGTAACCGACCAGCAGCAGCCCCACCAGCACCTGCCAGTACCCGGTCAGATTCGCCAACCACCCCAGAGTCAGCACTGCCGCCGCCAGCACCCCGTAAGCCAGCCAGGCTCCCCGCAACAGACCGCGCCGGCGGTACAGACGGGCGAAGGCGTAAAGCAGGGCGTAACCCAGCGCGGCCACGATCACCGCCGCCGCGGTGAAGAAAAACAGGAAGAAATGCGCCAGTTCGACCGGTTCGATCATGAAGCCATTCTACCCCGCTCCGCGGCGGCGGTTTTGATCCGGGTAAAGATTTCCACCCGCCACAGCCCGGTGAAGGCGCGATACGCCAAGCCCATCCCGCATTCCGACAGCCAGCGCGCCACATCCGCCGGATCGTGCAGCCAGGTGCGGAAATCGCTGCCGATCCCGGCCAGGCAAGCGTTGAACAGGGCGTGAAGCGCGCGGCTGAAAGGATGGGTCCTGGGATAGACCAGGGCCAACGCCCGCCGGCTCTTGGCGGCGGCCTTGGCCAACAGGGCCTCGGCGTCCGGATAGCAGCAGATCACTTTGTCGAGAATGACGATGTCGGCCGGCTCGATCGCCGGGGCCAGGTCGAGAAAATCCCCGACCTGATAACGCACCCGCTGCGCCAGCCCCTGCTGCCGGGCCAGCCGGTGGGCCTGAGCCACCATCTCCGGGGAAAGGTCCACACCGACGGCGGTCCCCGCCCCGTGGCGCAGCAACCACTGGTGCAACCAGCCGACGCCGCAACCGATTTCGAGCAGACTGGCACCGCGGTAACCGATCCCGGCGAGACCGGCGACCAAGTGCCGCTGGGAGCGTTCCAGACCCAGCCAGCGGTAACGCCAGCGATACCAGCGCGCCAACCGGGAAAAGACGCCGGCGGCGGCCCGGGCATGGAAGCAACACCACATACGGCCTCCCGCGCCATCGCAATCCGATCGACCTTAGATTACCATGAAGCCATGCCGACAAGGTCGCTTCGTTTCGCCATCCCGGTTCTCGGCCTGCTGGCCTTCCTGCTGCTCCTCTGGTACCGTCACCGTCCGCAACCGGTCCCGGTGCGGGTTTACCGGGCCGCCTTCGGTACGGTGGAAGAGACCGTCGCCAATACCCGGGTCGGCAGCGTCAAGGCCTGCCGCCGCAGCCGGCTGTCCCCCAATCTCGGGGGCCAGATCGCCGAACTGTACGTCCACGAAGGGGACCGGGTCGAAGCCGGACAATCGCTGCTGCGTCTCTGGAATCGGGACCTCCAGGCCAACCTGCAACTGGCCGCCGCCCAGTGGTAATCGGCCAAGGCGGCGGAAGCCGTGGAGCAGGCCGACTCGCAGGCCCGGATCCAGCGCCAGCGGTGCCGTGCCGCCCGGGCCAGCGCTGCCGTTCGTCAGGCCCGGCTGGCGCGGGATCGTGGCCGAGATCCATGGTGAAATCGGCGAATACCTGACCCCGTCGCCGCCGGGCGTGGCGACGCCACCGGCGATCGACCTCATCGCCTCGGGCTGTTTTTACGTTTCGGCGCCCATCGACGAGATCGAAAGCGGCCGGGAATGGCCATCGCCCGGGCCGTGGCCATGGAACCGGCCGTCGTCCTGGCCGACGAACCCACCGGCAATCTCGACCGGACGAGCGGTCGGGAGGTCATCGAGGTGCTCGAGGCGCTCAACCGCCAGGGCCTGACCCTGATTCTGGTCACCCACGACCTGGAATTGGGGCGGCGGGCACCGTGGTGCATCGAAATGCGCGACGGGACCATCCTGCGCGACTACCGGTCAACGCCGGGGACACCGTGATGCAGCTTTCCGACCGCCTGGGCTTCACCTTCCGCGCCCTGACCGCCTACCCGCTGCGGACGGGATTCATCCTGCTGGCCATGACCATCGCCACCGCTTCGGTGATCGCTCTCGTCGGCCTCGGGGACAGCGCCCGCCGCTACGTGGTGGACCGCTTCGCCGGACTGGACCCCATCGTCAGCCTATGGGCGGAATGAAACTGGACTATGCTTGTGTTGAAAAAACCAAACGGGGATCAGGCCGATGAGAGAAACCCGACTGCGCACTGCCCTCGACGCCTGCAGCGAAATGGTCCTCATCACCGACGCCGAAGGCCGGATCACTTACGCCAATCCGGCCCTGTGCCGCCACAGCGGTTACCCCAGGGAAGAACTGGAAGGAATGACGCCGGTGCTGCTCGACAGCCCGGAAGCCGACCAGGACTTGATCGCCGCCATGAACCGGGAGCTGGCGGCGGGACGCTCCTGGTCGGGAAGGCTACGCCAACGGCGCAGGAACGGCAGCGACTACTGGGCCGAGCTCAACGTCACCCCCATCACCGGGCCGGATGGGAAAATCGGGGGCTACGTCCAGATTCAGCGCGACGTCAGCGAACAGATCCAGCGGGAGAAAGAACAGGCCATGGAGCGGGCCGACACCGAGGCCCGCCTGAAGATCGCCGAGATTCTGGCCGGCGCCGGCCCCCTGACCGAACGCATCCACCGGGTGCTGGAAGTCCTGTTCGATCTGCCCCAGTTGGATCTGCAACGCCGCGGGGGCATATTCCGCAAGCAGGGGGCAAGACTGGAGATGTTCGTGCTCCACGGCGAATTTTGTGAAGAATTCCGCCGCCGGGAAGCGTGCATTCCCCTCGGTGCCTGCCTGTGCGGCCGCGCCGCCCTGTCCGGCGAGCTGCTGATCTCCGACGACTGTTTCTGCGATCCGCGCCACGAGCACCGCTTCGAGGGCATGACGCCCCACGGCCATTACATCGTTCCCCTGGTACACGAGGATCAGATCCTGGGCATCCTGTTTCTCTACACCGATCCTCACCCGGAAAGGAATCCGGCGCGCCTGGCGATGCTGCGCCAGGTGGGGGAAATGCTGGCCCTGGCCCTGCTGCAGGAACAGGCCCGCCAAGCCCTGGCGGAGGCCAAGGAAAAGGCCCTGGCGCTGGCGGAAGCCAAAAGCGCCTTCCTGGCCAACATGAGCCACGAGATCCGCACGCCCATGAACGGGGTGATGGGAATGCTCAACCTGCTGCGCGACACGCCCTTGAACGCCGAACAGCGCGAGCTGGTGAACACCTGCGCCTCCTCGGCCGAGGCCCTGCTGGAAATCCTCAACGACATCCTCGACTTCTCCAAGTTGGAGGCCGGCAAGCTGGAGATCGAGTGCATTCCCTTCGATCTGGCGGAGACGGTGGAGGAAACCTGCGCCCTGCTGGCCCCCCGCGCCTACGCCAAGAACCTGGAACTCAACCTGTTCGTCGCTCCCGAACTGGCCCCGCAGCGCCTGGGGGACCCGACTCGGATCCGCCAGGTGCTCACCAATCTCGTCGGCAACGCCGTCAAATTCACCGAAACCGGCGAAGTCACCGTCACCCTGCAACCGGGGGAGAACGACCGGGTGCGCTTCGAGGTGCGCGACACCGGCATCGGCATGTCGCCGCAGGTGCAGGAAAAACTGTTTCAGCCCTTCACTCAGGCGGACGCCTCCACCACCCGCCGCTTCGGCGGCACCGGTCTCGGCCTGACCATCAGCAAACGGCTGGTGGAAATGATGGGCGGTACAATCGGGGTGGAAAGCACCGAAGGCCAAGGCAGCACCTTCTGGTTCATCCTGCCCCTGCCCCCGGCCCAGTCTTATCGGACGCCACTGCCGACCGCCGAACTGGCCGGCAAACGCGCCCTGATCGTGGACGACAATGCCACCAACCGCCGCATCGTCGCCAGCTATCTGGCGCATTTCGGCATGACCTCGGCCACCGCCGAGGACGGTCTTCAAGCCATCGAAATCCTGCGCCGCAACGCTGGTTTCGACATCGTCATCCTCGACATGCACATGCCCAACCTGGACGGCACCGGCCTGGCCGAGGCGATGCGAGACGACCCGAAGCTGGCCGCCGTCCCCCGGGTGCTGCTGTCCTCCGGCACCACCCTGCAGGAGGCGGAGCGCCGTCGCCTTGGCATCGCCCACTGCCTGCTCAAGCCGGTGCGGCAGCATACCCTGCAGCGCCTGCTGCGGGAAACCCTGGCCGGTGACGGCGCTTCGCGGCAAAAGACGGAGGCAGCGAAAGCCTCGCCATCCTCGACCCCCGACTGGCAGGGCAAACGTCTTCTGGTGGCCGAGGACAACTCGGTCAACGCCAAACTCATCGCCACCCTGTTGGCCAAGCTCGGCCTGGAGGCCGTCATCGTCGAGAACGGCCGCCAGGTCCTGGAAGCTTTGGCGCGGGAACGCTTCGATCTGGTGCTGATGGACTGCCAGATGCCGGAGATGGACGGTTACGAGGCCACCCGCCGGCTGCGGGAAAGCGGCCTCCGGCTGCCGGTGATCGCCCTCACCGCCCACGCCGGTGAAGGGGAACGGGAAAAGTGCCTGGCGGCCGGAATGGACGATTATCTGGCCAAGCCGCTGCGGCGGCCCCGGCTGATCGCGACCCTGGAGCGTTTTCTCGGTACCGGGGATCCTCCCGTTCCGGCATCCGGAGCGGCAACCCCGTCCCCGGAGGCAAGCGCACCACCGTGCGATCTCGAGGCCGCGCTGTCCCAACTCGACGGCGACGAGGAACTGCTCTCCGAGATGATCGGACTGTTCCTCGAGGATGCCCCGCGGCGTCTCGACCACCTGCACCGGGCCTGGGAAAACGGGGACCAGGACAGCGTCGCCGAAGCGGCCCACGCCCTCAAGGGCATGGCAGGGCACTTCGGCGCCGAGGCGCTGCGACGGCAGGCGGCGGAACTGGAACGAGCCGCCCGGGACGGTCAGGCCGGCGCCGCCGACCTTGACCGGCTGAGCGAGCTGACCCAAGCTGTCATTCAATACCTGGAGGGTCAGCGGAGCCATGTCGCCTGAATTCGACTTCGAAGAGCTGAAAGCGGCCGACCGGTTTCCCTCCCCGCCGGGCGTCGCCCTCGCCGTCCTGCAGTTGGTGGAACAGGAAGACAGCGACCTCGAAGAGCTCGCCCGCCTGATCCAGGCCGACCCCGCCCTCAGCGCCCGGCTGCTGCGCTTCGTCAATTCCCCCGCCATCGCGCCGCGCCGTCCCATCGTCGCGGTCAAGGACGCCGTCGGCCGCATCGGCATGAACGGGGTGCGCAACCTGGTGCTGGGCCTGTCCCTGGTGGGCCACTACCGCACCGGCAAGTGCGAGGGTTTCGATTATCAGCGTTTCTGGGCCGGTTCCCTGGCCTTGGGGGTAGCCGCCTCCCTGCTGGTCGGCCACATGCGCCTGGCGGCGGCGGAGGAAATCTTCACCGTCGGCCTGCTGGGGGACATCGGCCGTCTGGCCCTGGCCACCGCCTGGCCCAAGCCGTACAGCGAATGTCTCCAGGCAGCCGGGGACGATCCCGAGGCCCTGATCACCCTGGAACGGAGCCGGTTCGCCGTCGATCACCGACAGCTCACCACCCTGCTGCTGGAGGACTGGCACCTGCCCGAAGTCTTCATCGACGCCCTGGCGCGCAGCCGGGAAAAACCGATCGAGGGGGACAACCGCCCGGCGCGCCTGGCCCGCCTGTTCCGGGCCGCTTCGGTGATCGGCCACTGGTGTCTGACGCCAGAAGACCGGCGCGCATCCCTGTCCGATCACCCCGCCATCACCGCGCTGGACCTGGACCTCGACTGGGAGGAATTTCCGGTTCAGGTGGAGAAGGAATGGCACGACTGGGGCAAGTTGATCGAAATTCCCACCCGCTTTCCCAAACGCCGGGCCGATACCCCCCCCAAGAAACCGGCGGAAATGCCGCTGCCGGGGCTCGACATCCTGCTGGTCGACGACGACGCCATGCTGTTGCTGCGTCTGGCCAAACAACTCGGCAAGGCCGGACACCGGGTCGCCACCTGCAAGGACGGCAAATCGGCCCTGGAAACGATCCTCAAAGAACCGCCCCAAGTGGTCATCACCGACTGGCACATGGAACCCATGGACGGGCTGACCCTGTGCCGGGCCCTGCGGGATTCCCCCATCGGCGACCAGTTGTTCCTCATCATGCTCACCGCCAGCGAGAGCGAGGACGATCTGGTCCGGGCCTTCGACGCCGGCATCGACGATTACGTCACCAAACCGGTCTCGCTCCGGGTATTGCTGGCCCGCATCCGCGCCGCCCAGCGCATCGTCAGCCTGACCGAGGCCCTCAACGCGGAACACGCCAAACTGGAACAGCGGGCCCAGGAACTGGCGCTGATGAACCGCAAGCTAGCCCAGATCGCCAACACCGATCTGCTCACCGGCCTGCCCAACCGCCGCTACGCCCTCAAGCGTCTGGAGCAGGAACTGTTGGAAAGCCGCCGCAGCAGCCTGTCCCTGAGCGTGCTGCTGGTGGATCTGGACCACTTCAAACACATCAACGACCGCTACGGCCATGACGTCGGCGACCGGGTGCTGGCCCACGCGGCCGGCGTCATGCGCCGGACCGTCCGCGGCAGCGACATCGTCTGCCGCTTCGGCGGCGAGGAATTCCTCGTCGTCGCCCCCAACACCGACCTCAAGGCGGCGATCCAGCTGGGGGAACGGATCCGCACCGCCCTGGAACGCACGCCCCCCAAGGAATTGCAGCATCCGGTCACCGCCTCCATCGGTGTAGCGACCGCCCGTCCCGGTGACGGCGAAGCCAAACTGCTGCGCCGCGCCGACGAGGCCTTGTACGAAAGCAAGGGTGCCGGCCGCAACCGGGTCATGGCGGCGGCGTAAAAAGGCGGCGGATCCGGGATCCGCCGCCTTTCACGTTCCGGGCACGGGAGAGCCCTTACCGCTTCTTCGGCTGGGGTATCCCTTTCATGCTCAGGCGTACCCGGCCCTGGCGGTCGATTTCCAGGACCTTGACCCGAACCACGTCCCCTTCCTTGAGCACGTCGCGGACGTTCTCCAGCCGCCCTTCGGTGATCTGGGAGATGTGCAGCAGACCGTCACGGCCGGGAAGGATGTTGACGAAGGCGCCGAAGTCCATGATCCGCACCACCTTGCCTTCGTAAACCTTGCCCACTTCCACGTCGGCGACGATCTCCTCGATGCGGCGCCGGGCCTCCTGGCCGGCCTGCTTGTCCACCGAGGCGATCTTGACCACACCGTCGTCGCTGATGTCGATGCTGACGCCGGTCTCGTCGGTGATGCTGCGGATGGTGGCCCCGCCCTTGCCGATGACGTCGCGGATCTTGCTGGGATCGATGCGGAACGAAGTGATCCGAGGGGCGTAGTCGGACATCTCCGCCCGCGGCTCGGCCAATACGGCGTTCATCTTGTCGAGGATGTGGAAACGGCCGCGCTTGGCCTGCTCCAGGGCCTGTCCCATGATCTCGGGGGTGATGCCCTCGATCTTGATGTCCATCTGCAGGGCGGTGACCCCGGCAGCGGTGCCGGCGACCTTGAAGTCCATGTCGCCCAGATGGTCCTCGTCCCCCATGATGTCGGACAGCACCGCGTACCGTTCACCTTCCTTGATCAGGCCCATGGCGATACCGGCCACCGGCGCCTTGATCGGCACCCCGGCGTCCATCAGCGCCAGGCTGGTGCCGCAGACGCTGGCCATGGAGCTGGAACCGTTGGACTCGGTGATCTCCGACACCACCCGGATGACGTAGGGGAATTCCTCCTCCGACGGCATCACCGCCTGGATCGCCCGCTTGGCCAATCGGCCGTGGCCGATCTCACGGCGCTTGGGCGATCCCACGAAACCCACCTCGCCGACGCAGAAGGGTGGGAAGTTGTAGTGGAGCATGAAGGATTCGAAATACTCCCCTTCGATGGCGTCGATCAACTGAGCGTCCCGGCCGGTCCCCAGGGTGGCGATCACCAGGGCCTGGGTCTCGCCGCGGGTGAACAGGGCCGAGCCGTGGGTACGCGGCAGCACGCTGGTGCGGATGTGGATCGGACGGATGTCCTCCAGCCCGCGGCCGTCGATCCGCACCCGGTCCTGAAGGATGCGGTCGCGCACCAGCTTCTTCTCCAGCGTTTCCAACGCCGCTTTCACCGCCGCCGGCTCGAAGCGTTCGTCGGCGGTGAGCGCCTCCACCACCGATTTGCGGATTTCCTTGAGCTTGAGGGAGCGTTCCTTCTTGGAACGGATCTGGTAGGCCACCAGCAAGGCGTCCTTGGCGTGGGATTCCACCCGGGATTCCAGTTCGGGATCGGGTTCGGGCGGCCGCCATTCCCACGGCTCGACGCCCACTTCCGCCGCCAGCTCCCGGATGGCCCGGATCGCCGTCTGCATCTGTTCGTGGCCGAACAGGACCGCCCCGAGCATCACGTCTTCCGGCAGTTCCTTGGCCTCGGACTCTACCATGAGGACGGCGTTTTCGGTGCCGGCCACCACCAGATCGAGTTGAGAAGCCTCCAGTTGGCTCAAGGTTGGATTGAGCAAGTATCGGCCACCCTGGTAACCGACTCGGGCGGCGCCGATGGGGCCGTGGAAGGGCAGACCGGAAAGGGCCAGCGCCGCCGACGCCCCGATCAACGCCGGAATGTCGCCGTCCACCTCGGGGTTGGAGGACAGCACCGTGGCGATGATCTGGACCTCGTGGTGGAAACCGTCGGGAAACAGGGGGCGGATCGGCCGGTCGATCAGGCGCGAGGTCAGGGTTTCCTTCTCCGAAGGACGCCCCTCGCGCTTGAAGAAGCCGCCGGGGATACGGCCGGCGGCGTAGGCCTTTTCCTGATAGTTGACGGTCAGGGGGAAGAAATCGGTGCCCGGGGCGGCTTCCCGGCTGCCCACCGCGGTCACCAGGACGACGGTGCCGTCCATGTTGACCATGACGGCACCGTCGGCCTGGCGGGCGATTTCCCCGGTTTCCATGACGACCTCACGGTCGCCGTAGCGGAATGTCTTGCGAATCGCTTTCATAGAATGAATTACTTGCGTAGTCCTAGACGTTCGATCAGGGAACGGTAACGATCGATGTCCTTGTTTTTGAGGTAGTTCAGCAGTTTGCGGCGCTGGTTCACCAGCCGCAGCAAGCCGCGGCGCGAATGGATGTCTTTCTTGTGCTTCTGGAAATGAGGCGTCAGTTGATTGATGCGGGCGGTTAACAGGGCCACCTGCACCTCCGGGGAACCGGTGTCCCCTTCGCTGCGCTGGTACTCCTGCATGATCCGGCGTTTTTCTTCAGCGGTCAACGGCATGATGACTTCTCCTATGTTGATGGTTTGAAAGTGCTTACGTTTTGGACAGTTTGAACAAACGGCGCGGGGCAACCCGACCATCATCGAGTACCTCACCCACGCCCAGGAACGCTCCATCGCGATTATACAGCCGCACCCATCCCTGTGCCTGCAATTTGGGGATCAGCACCGGCTGGCCCCGCAGGACGTAGAAAGTCATCTCGTCACCGAGACGGACGGCGGGCCAGGAAGTCACCGCGGCATCGATGGGAAGCAGCAGCTGACGCCGTTGCGCCAGGGGCATGGCTTCCAGACGCTCCAGGGTGACCGCCCGCTCGATGTCGAAATCGCCCACCCGGGTGCGGCGCAGCCGTTCCACGTGTCCCAGCGTCCCCAGCGCCTTGGCGATGTCTTCGGCCAGGGTGCGGATGAAGGTCCCCTTGGAGCAGAACACTTCCAGTTCCAGCCAATCGGGACCGAAGTCGAGCAGCTGCAACTCGTAAAGGCGGACCCGCCGCGGCGGCCGTTCCACTTCGATTCCCTGGCGCGCCAGGTCGTAAAGGCGCCTGCCCTGCTGTTTGAGCGCCGAATACATCGGCGGGATCTGTTCGATCTCACCGCGGAACCGCTCCAAAACCCGCTCGATTCCGAACCGGTCCAGCGCCGGCACCGGAGCGCGCTCCAGGATCTCCCCCTCGGCATCGCCGGTGGCGGTGGCCACGCCGAGGCGGACCCGCACCCGGTAGCGCTTGTCGCCGCCCAGCAGGAAAGGGGAGATCTTGGTGGCCTCGCCGCAGCAGATCGGCAGCAGGCCGGTGGCGATGGGATCGAGACTGCCGGTGTGGCCGGCCTTGCGCGCCGCCAGCAGCCTTTTGGCCTTCTGCAGGGCCTGATTGGAGGTCAGGCCCGGCGATTTGTCCAACAACAGGATGCCGTCGATGGCATCCCCCTTGCGTCTGGGTTTATTCATCCTTGGGTTCTTCCTTCTTCAGTTCGTCCAACAGCTGGGTGATGCGCATGCCGCGTTCGATGGCGGTATCCCGGAAGAAACGCAGTTCGGGAATCTGGCGGATGTGGAGACGCCTGCCCAGTTCCCGGCGCAGAAACGGCGCCGCCCCCTGGAGGATCTCCAAGGCGGTGTCGATCTGGGCCATGTCGAGGGTAGAGACGTAGATCTTGGCCACCGACAGGTCGCGGCTGACTTCGACGTCGTCCACCGTCACCCACCCCAGGCGCGGGTCCTTGATCTCGTGGCGGATCAGATCGGACAGTTCACGCTGCAGCTGGGAAGCGACCCGCTGGCAGCGTTCGTAGTCTCTGGCCATGAATCAGTCCTCCGCCTCCACTTCGACCCGCTCGTAGACCTCGATCAGATCGCCGACGCGGACGTCGTTGTAGTTCCTGACACCGATACCGCATTCCATGCCGGCCTTGACCTCGGCCACGTCCTCCTTGAAGCGGCGCAGCGACTCCAATTGGCCTTCGAAGATCACCACGTTGTCGCGCAGCACCCGGATCGGCAGGTTGCGGCGCACCACGCCTTCCTTGACCATACAGCCGGCGATCTGGCCGAACTTGGGATGGCGGAACACCTGACGCACCTCGGCCACGCCGACGATGCGTTCCTTCATCTCCGGCGCCAGCATGCCCTTGATCGACTTCTTGACGTCGTCGATGACGTCGTAGATCACGCTGTAGTAGCGGATCTCCACCCCCCGTTCCTCCGCCAGCCGGCGGGCGCTGGCATCGGCGCGGACGTTGAAGCCGATGATGATGGCGTTGGAGGTCAGCGCCAGGTTGACGTCCCCCTCGTTGATGCCGCCCACACCCCCGGAAACCACGTTGACCCGCACCTTGTCGGTAGAAAGTTTCACCAGGGCGTCGCGCAGCGCCTCCAGGCTGCCGTGGACGTCCGCCTTGACGACGAGGTTGAGATCGACCACCTCGCCCTCTTCCATCTTTTCGAACACCTGTTCCAGCTTGGCCGCCTGCTGAGCCGCCATCCGTTTGGCCTTGGTCTTCTCGGCCCGCAGCTCGGCGATCTGTTTGGCGGTCTTTTCGTCCTTGAGAGCGATCAGATCGTCGCCGGCGTTGGGCACTCCCGACAGGCCGAGGATCTCCACCGGCGTCGAGGGACCGGCCTCCTTGACCTGGCGGCCGTTCTCGTCGAACATGGCGCGCACCCGGCCGTACTGCTCACCGCAGACCACCGCATCGCCACGCTTCAGGGTGCCGGCCTGGATCAAGACGTCGGCCACCGGTCCCCGGCCCCGGTCGAGGCGGGCTTCGAGCACCACCCCGCGGGCGCTGCCCTTGGTGGGCGCCTTCAACTCCAGCAGCTCGGCCTGGAGCAGGATCGCCTCCAACAGATCCCCGATGCCCTGGCCGGTCTTGGCCGATACCGGAACGCACTGGGTGTCACCGCCCCACTCCTCCGGCACCACGTCCAAAGCGGCCAGTTCGGTCTTGACCCGCTCCGGATCGGCATCCGGCTTGTCGATCTTGTTGATCGCCACCACGATCGGCACGCCGGCGGCACGGGCGTGGTCGATGGCTTCCTTGGTCTGGGGCATGACCCCGTCGTCGGCGGCCACCACCAGGACCACGATGTCGGTCGCCTGGGCGCCGCGGGCGCGCATGGCGGTGAAGGCGGCGTGTCCCGGCGTGTCGAGAAAGGTGATCTTGCCATGGTCGGTCTTGACCTGGTAGGCGCCGATGTGCTGGGTGATACCGCCGGCTTCCTTGGCCGCCACCCGAGTGCGGCGGATGTAATCCAGCAGCGAGGTCTTGCCGTGATCCACGTGTCCCATCACCGTCACCACCGGCGGACGCGGCTTCTCCTCCGAAAGCGGCTCGGTGGCCTGTTCGATCAGGGTGCGCTCCAGGTCCTCGGCGCTCTGCAGTTTGGCCTTGTGGCCCATTTCCTCGACCACGATGGCGGCGGTTTCCTGGTCCAGGACCTGATTGATGGTGACCATCTGCCCCATCTTCATCAGGGTCTTGATCACTTCGCTGGCCTTCACTGCCATGCGCTGGGCCAGTTCGGAAACCGTGATGGTTTCGGGAATCACCACTTCCCGCACCTGCGGTGCCGCCGGCGCACGTTCCGCTTCCCGGGCCTTTTTCCGTTTCCGGGCCTTGGCCGCCAGCAATTGCTCGGATGCCTCCAGTTTCTTCCGGGCCGGCCGTTCCCGTCGTTCCTCTTTTTCCTTCTTTTTGGCCTTCTTGGCCGGCTTGGGCGCTTCTTCGGGCACCGGCTGCGGCTGCTCGACTTTCGGCGCCACCTCGGCCGGAGCCTGCCCGGTCTCGGCCGCTTCCGGCTCAACAGCCTTGCGGGCTTCCTCCTCAGCCCGCTTCCGGGCTTCCTCTTCTTCCCGACGCCGCGCTTCTTCCTCGGCTCGCTTCCGGGCTTCTTCTTCCTCCCGGCGCCGGGCCTCTTCCAAAGCCTTTTCTCGGCGCACTTCCTCCAACACCCGCCGCGCCTTCTCCGCCTCCAGCTGTTCCGGCGTCAGACCGGCGACCTCGCTGCGCCTGACGTAGGTGCGGCGCTTGCGCACCTCGACGCTGACGGTCTTGCTGGCACCACCGGCACGGCCCTGGCGCAGCTCTTTGACTTCTTTGCGCTTCAACGTCACCCGGCGGGGACTGAGGAGATCTTTTTCACCATTGCTCTTGCCGTGACGTTGACGCAAGTAGGCCAGCAACCGAACCTTCTCCTCGTCACTGAGGATGTCGTCGGCTCCCGTCTTCTGAAGACCGGCCTCGCTGAGCTGCCCCAACAGGCGCTCCAGCGGGATACCTACCGTCTCGGCCAATTGTTTTACGGTTACTTCACTCATCGTCTTTTCCCTCCTCAGTCGCCCGCCTGGCTTTCCGCAAACCAGGGCTCGCGAGCCTTCATGATCAGCCGTGAAGCCTTTTCGTCATCCAGACTGGGATCGATTTCCTTCAGTTCGTCCACGGACATCTCCGCCAGATCCTCCACGGTACGGACGCCGGCGGCCGCCAGCTCGTAGGCCAGATCCCGGTCCATGCCCTCCATCTGCAGGAGGTCCTCGGCCGGTTTCTGTTCCTCCGCCTGTTCTTCGGAAGCGATGGCTTTGACCAGCAGGGCGTCACGGGCCCGTTTGCGCAGTTCCTCGACCAATTCTTCATCGAAGGTTTCGATCTCCAGCAGTTCCTTGGCGGGGACATAGGCCAATTCTTCCAGAGAGGAGAACCCTTCCTGCACCAGGGTGTCGGCCAGATCCTCGTCGATGTCCAGCTCTTCCATGAACATCTGCTTGATCTTTTCCGCCTCGCCCCGGTGTTTTTCCTCCATCTCCGAGACCGACATCACGTTCAGCTCCCAACCGGTCAGCTGACTGGCCAGGCGGACGTTCTGGCCGCCGCGGCCGATGGCCTGGGAAAGATTTTCGTCGGCCACGGCGATGTCCATGGAGTGATTTTCCTCGTCCACGACGATGGAAACGATGTCGGCCGGCGCCATGGCGTTGATGACGAACTGGGCGTCGTTCTCGTCCCAGAGAACGATGTCGATCCGCTCGCCGTTGAGCTCGTTGGAAACGGCCTGAACCCGGGAACCGCGCATACCGATACAGGCACCGATGGGATCGATGCGGGGATCGCGGCTGTGTACGGCGATCTTGGCGCGCACCCCCGGCTCACGGGCGGCTCCCTTGATCTCGATCAGCCCTTCGCCGATTTCCGGAACTTCCAACTTGAACAGTTCGATCAACAGTTCCGGTGCGGTGCGGCTGACGATCAACTGGGGTCCCCGACCGTCTTCGCGTACTTCCTTCAGATACCCCCGCACCCGGTCACCGATCCGGAACGATTCCCCGGGAATGGTTTCCTCCCGGGGAATCAGGGCCTCGGCGTTTTCCCCCAGATCGAGCCAGACGTTACCGCGCTCGACCCGTTTCACCACCCCGGTGACCATCTGACCGACCTTGTCCTTGTAGGCTTCGGCTACTTTGCGCCGTTCCGCCTCGCGAACCTTCTGGATGATGACCTGCTTGGCGGTCTGAGCGGCGATGCGGCCGAAGGCGATGGATTCCATGGGTCGTTCCACGTAATCACCCACCTGGACGTCGGGATCGATCTTGCGCGCTTCTTCCAGCGTCATCTGCTTGTCCGGATCGGTCAATTCGTCGGCCTCCACCACCTTCCAGCGGCGAAAGGTCCGGTATTCGCCGGTGTCGCGATCGATCGCCACCCGCACGTCGATCCGGCCTTCGTGCTTTTTCGCCGTCGCCGTCGCCAAGGCCGTTTCCAGAGCCTGGAAAATGACTTCTTT
>JALSSF010000065.1 GCA_026984375.1 Methylothermaceae bacterium
CGGTCAACCTGCACCGGCTGGAATCGGTCTACGACGAGGTGGCCCGCCCGGATCTCAAGTTTCCCCCATTCACACCGGCATTACCGCCGCGGCTGGCGGAGGCGGAGGATTACTTCGCCGTGCTGCGGCGCGGCGAGGTACTGCTGCATCATCCCTACGACGCCTTCACCCCGGTGGTGAAACTGCTGCGCCAGGCAGCCGACGACCCCGACGTCCTCGCCATCCGCCAGACCCTGTACCGTACCGCCTCGCGTTCGGCCATCGCCGACGCCCTGGTGCACGCGGCCCGCAACGGCAAGGAAGTGACCGCGGTGATCGAGCTGCGCGCCCGCTTCGACGAGGCCGACAACATCCGCCTCGCCGAGCGTCTCTATCAGGCCGGGGTGCACGTGGTTTACGGCGTGGTCGGCTACAAGACCCACGCCAAGATGCTGTTGATCGTGCGCCGCGAGGGGGAGGGGGTGCGGCGTTACGTCCATCTGGGCACCGGTAATTATCACGAGATCACCGCCCGTTTCTACACCGACGTCGGCCTGCTCAGCGCCGACCCCGTCCTGGCCGAGGACGTGCAGCGGGTGTTCCTCCAGCTCACCGGTCTGGGGCACGCGGTGGAGCTGCAGAAACTGGTCCAGGCGCCGTTCGGCCTCCACCGTTTCCTGCTGGAGCGGATTCGCCACGAGGCGGAGCTGGCGCGCGCCGGGCGCAAGGGACGCATCATCGCCCGCATGAACGGGCTCGAGGACCCGGAGATCATCGAGGCTCTTTACGACGCTTCCCAGGCGGGGGTGAAGATCGATCTCATCGTCCGCGGCATCTGTTGCCTGCGTCCCGGGGTGGCGGGGCTGTCGGAGAACATCCGGGTGCGCTCGGTGCTCGGGCGCTTCCTGGAGCACAGCCGGGTGTTCTGTTTCGGCAACGACGGCGATCCCCTGGTCTATGGCGCCAGCGCCGACTGGCTGATCCGCAATCTCCACCGCCGGGTCGAGGTGGCCTTCCCGATCCAGTCCCGTGCCCTCAAGCGTCAGGTGATCCGCGAAACCCTGCGCTACTACCTGCGTGACAACGTCGGCGCCTGGGAGCTTCAATCTGACGGCGAATACTGCCGGGTGAGACGCCGCGGCCGGGCGTTTTCGGCCCAGGAACGGATTCTGTCGGACCGGCAGGGGGAGTGAAGTGAGGGTGAGGCGGGTCGTCGTCGCGCTTTCGCTCGTCGCTACCGCTACGTTGACGGCAGCATCCGCCGAGACGTCCGCTGTCTATGCCGCCTGCATCGCCGACAGCGGTGGGGCGACGGCCGTGATCCTGGACTGCATGGCGGCGGAAATCCGGCGTCAAGAAGCCGAATTGGACCGTTGGTCCCGCCGCTTTCTACGCACCCTCGATCCCGAGAGCGCCACCCGCTGGCAGGAAACTCAGCGACTGTGGCGCTCGTATCGGGACAGGCAGTGCGCTTTCTTCCACCATCCCCGAAGTGGTTCCGGAGGGGTGGTGGATGTCCAGCAGTGTGTATTGGAAGAAACGGCCAGGCATTTGACCGTCGTGCGCGCGCTGGTGGAGAACGCCGGGATGGTTCCTTGAGTTCGACGTTCGGGCCCGAAGGGGTTCTGGCCGGCTCTCAACCGCGTCATCTACGGATCACGATTCTGGGAAAAGGCTTCTTCAGGCCGATGGCGCTGTCCAGCCCCAGGGCGCCGTCTAGCCGGATCCCCTCGGTCCGGGCGCCGGTGAAGTCGGCGTTTTCCAGATGGGCCTCGCGCAGGTCGACGCCCTCGAGATTGGCGTGCTTTAGACTGGCGCCGGCCAGATCGGCCCGGTACAGGTTGGCGTTCTCCAGATCGGCGCCGTCGAGTTTGGCGAACCGGAGCAGGACACGGTTGAAGTCGGTGTTCTTCAGATTGGCGCCGGTGAAGTCGGCCTTGTTGCAGCTGGCGCGCATCAGTCCCATGCTCTGGTTCTTCATGTCGGCGCCCCAGTAGGCGTCCTCGATGTCGGCCCCCACCAGCTTGGCGCGGTCGAGGGTGGCGACGATGCGGGTGCGTTTCAGGTTGGCCCCGCTCAGGTCGGCGTCGATCATGATGACGCCGAAGATGCTGGCGCCTTCCAGATTGGCCCCCACCAGTTTGGTGCCCCGCATGACGGTCAGATCCAGGTTCTGCCCGGCCAGGTTGGTGTGGGACAGGTCGGCATAGCGCAGATCGGCACCCCACAGATCGGCGTGGCGCAGATCGAGGCCGGACAGATCGACGTTCTTGAGGTCCTTGCGGCGCAGGTCGGCCGGTCGTTCGGGCGTGGCCCGGGCCAGCAGTTCGACGACCTGGGCGCGGGTCAGATCCGCCGCTTCGCCGAAGCCGGACAAGGACAGGAACAGAAAAACGAGACCGGTGACGATTCGCATGGACATTCTCCGCTGGACTGGTGAATCGAAGGTTCTCGGTTTACGATACCAGGGTCGTCACCCTGCCGGTAGGGGGTGCCGGCGCCATTTGGAAATCATCCCGGGGTTGAAACGATGACCGGCCGGCTGGCCCACAAGATCGACCGGATCCAGACCCTGTTCGTCGCCCTGTTGCGCCTGTGGACGATCCCCATCGTCCTGCTGCTGAGCGTGGCGTCCGGGTTCACCACCTACTACGGACTGTCCCATTTCATCACCCCCTGGATCGCCCTGATCATCACCGTGGCGATCCAGTCCATCATCGTCATCGCTTCCCTGGAGCTGGCTTCGGTACGCTGGCGTGCCAACCGCCTGCGCTTTCTCAGCGTCTTTATAACTCTGCTGATCGGCCTGGCGGCCTCGATTTCCTTCTCCTATTTCAAGTTCTACGAGATCGCCCATCGGCAGCGGATTCAGCACGAGCGTCTCGACGAAGTGCGCCGGCGCATCGTCACCTATCTGTCCCGGGTGGAGGCGGCCGGGGCGCAATTGCTGAAGAGCCGGCAGGCCAGGGTGGCGGAGGCCGAAGCGGCGTATCGTCAGGCCTATTTCGGTATCCACCCGGTGATTCCCCCCAAATATCGGGGCCTGGTGGGAGACGGCCCTTTTTCGCGTCAGTTCCGCAAGGTGGCCGAGCGGGAGCGCGTCCGTCTGGAGGCGCTGCGGCAGGCATTGGAACGCCTTCGCCAGGTGATCGCCCGGCTCAGGACCGATCTCGATCGTCTGGGCAACGGCCGGGCGATCGAGCGTCGGCGTTACGAAAACGTACTGGAGGACGTCCATCGGGTGCAGCGGGGTTACAGCGCCGTCGCCGCCGAATTCGGTGGGGCGGCGGTTTCGGAGCCGCATCTGGCCTCCTATGTGACGGTGACGGAACCGCTGCAGCCGTCGTTCGCCATGTGGCGCGGATTTTCGCCGTTCGCCTTCGCCTGCGCTCTGATGGTGGATCTGTTCACCGTATTGCTGTCCTACCGTCTGGAGCTGAGTTCGCCGGCGCCCTTGAGCGAGGACGAGAAACGCCTGGCGCTCCGGCTGCTGACCCAGTTCCGGGACTACCGCATCAATCGCTATGACGAGCTGGAGCTGTCCATCGAACGGACGCCCTGGGAGGAAGCCAGGGGTTATGACGACGCGCCCCGCCTGTTCGCGGTGGGATTGCTGCTGAAGCGGGGATTGCTGCGCCGGGTCGGCCCCCGCCGGGTGGAATTCGCCCCGGGGCTTTATTCCCTGATCGTCGAGGAATTGAGCGCGCGTCTCGAAGCCCGGGCCGGACAGGGCGGTGATTCCCGGCCGGAGCGCGGATCGAAAGATGGATGAATGGCTCGAACGGCTTCTGGACGAGACTGAGCCGGCGCGCGAGTGGGAGCCGGCTTTCCAGGCCGGCCAGTGTCTGGTCGAAACCAGGCTCGGTCCGTTGCGGCGCTTCTATCTGCGTCCGCCCGGATTCCGCCCCCGGTTTTACCATCGCCTTCATCCCTTGCCGGTGCGCCTGTGGCGACTGGAATACGGCAAAACCCTGTTCCAGGGCCTGTGCCGGCTTCGGCTCCGGGCCAAGATCCGCTATCAGGTGACCCTGGCCTACGTGGAGCGGCATCCCGAGTCGTTGGCCGATCCGGACGCCCACGTCCGCACCGCCCTCGAGCCGTTGGTCATGGATCTGCTGGACCATCGGCTCCATCGTCTGGAGTCCGGGAACTGGATCGACACCGGCCTGACCGGGGCGTGCCGGGAGATCGAGGAGGCGGTCAATCGGCTGCTGGCG
The DNA here is from genome assembly GCA_026984375.1 of Methylothermaceae bacterium. Taxonomy (GTDB): domain Bacteria; phylum Pseudomonadota; class Gammaproteobacteria; order Methylococcales; family Methylothermaceae; genus Methylohalobius. Next base: position 4,197 of record JALSSF010000065.1, read on the forward strand.
CGCCATCACCTCCGCTGCCGGACCTTGTGCGATCTCGAACCGGCGTTTGCCGAACCCGAAGACGCGGAGATCCTGCTGTTTCGGGAAGAGATCTACCGTGCCATCGAGGAGCGCCGCCGGGCATTGCGGCAGCGGCGTTTCCAGGAGCGCAGACGCTGTCAGCAGGAGCGGGAGCGGCACGAGGCCGAACTGGCCCGGCTTCGCCGGGAAGCGGAATGCGAGCGGGAGATCGCCGAGGGGCGGCACCGGAAAAGACTGCTGGAAATACGCCGGCGGTATCGAGCCGAAGTCGAGGAAATGGAGGCGCGTTTCCGCGAGGAAACGCCCCGGCAGCAGGCGCGATCGGAATTCGTAGAACCGGACCGGCGTGACGGTCACGAAGGGGTGGGGCGGGAAGCGTCGGCGGCCGTGGCAAGCACCGGCCGTCACCCAGAGCGGGAGGACGAGAGCGACCGGGCCGTCCCGGCGTTGCCGGAGGCGCCCGGCCTGGACGCCGCCCGGGCGTTGCGGGACGGACGGCTGCCCCTCGCCGCCTTGGATCCCGGGTTGAGGGCGCCACTCGACAGGCACTCCGCCGGCACGGAGCTCGGTGAGGCCCCTTTGGCCGTTCCCGGCGGCTGGCTGCGGCGCCTGCTGCAGCGGCTGTTGTTTCTCCTGCTGGGTGCTCGATGAACCGCGGCGGCCCTGTATCGTCTATGAGGGTGACTCTATAATAGGATGAACGGTTCGGGGTGTTCCCGCACCTTCCGCCTTTCCATCAACGACGACAGGATTCTATGGCAGGACACAGCAAGTGGGCGAACATTCGCCATCGCAAGAGCGCGCAGGACGCCAAGCGCGGCAAGATCTTCACCAAGCTGATCCGGGAGCTGACCGTCGCCGCCCGTCTGGGCGGGGCCGATCCGGCGGCCAATCCGCGCCTCAGGGCCGCCATCGACAAGGCCCTGTCCCACAACATGCCCAAGGACACCATCCAGCGGGCCATCAACAAGGGCAGCGGCGCCGGTGACGACGGCAACTACGAACAGGTCCGCTACGAGGGATACGGTCCCGGCGGGGTGGCGGTGATGGTGGACTGCCTCACCGACAACCGCAACCGCACCGTGGCCGAGGTGCGGCACGCCTTCACCAAGGCCGGTGGCAATCTGGGCACCGACGGCTCGGTGGCCTATCTGTTCACCAAGGCCGGGGTGATCAACTTTCCCGCCGGCAGCGACGAGGACGCCATCATGGAAGCGGCCCTGGAGGCCGGCGCCGAGGACGTGATCACCCACGACGACGGCAGCATCGAGGTGGTGACCGCGCCGGAGGATTTCGAAGCGGTCAAGCAGGCCCTGGAGGCGGCGGGACTGGCGCCGGAATCGGCCGAGGTGACCATGCGGGCCAGCACCACCGTGAGTCTGAATGCCGCCGACGCCGAGAAGATGATCCGGCTGCTGGAGCGGCTGGAGGATCTGGATGACGTCCAGCAGGTCTATTCCAACGCCGACATCAGCGAAGACGTGCTGGCGAAGATCGCCTGATGCGGATTCTCGGCATCGATCCCGGCTCGCGGGTCACAGGCTACGGGGTGATCGACGTGGAGGGGCAGCGGCGGCACCTGGTCGCGGCCGGCTGCGTCGCCACCGGCGCCGGCGATTTTCCCCTCCGGCTCAAGACCATCTACGACGGCATCGTGGCGGTGGTGGAGACCTGGCGTCCTGAGGTGGTGGCGGTGGAGCAGGTGTTCGTCAACCGCAACGCCGATTCCGCCCTCAAGCTGGGGCAGGCCCGGGGGGCGGCCATCTGTGCCGGATTGGCCCGGGACCTGCCGGTGCACGAATACGCCACCCGCCAGGTCAAGCAGGCCCTGGTGGGGCGGGGCGGCGCCGACAAGCATCAGGTGCAGTACATGGTCAAGCTGCTGCTGGGCCACCGCGGCGATCTGGCCCTCGACGCCAGCGACGCCCTGGCCGTGGCCCTGTGCCACGCCCACTATCAGCAGACCCGGGAGCGGCTGGCGGGGGTGGGGGGGTGATCGGTTTCCTGCGCGGCCGCCTGGCGGCGAAACAGCCGCCGTCTCTCCTGCTCGACGTGGGTGGGGTCGGTTACGAGGTGGACGCTCCCATGTCCACCTTCTACCGCCTGCCGGAGACCGGCGGCGAGGTGACCCTCTACACCCACCTGGTGGTGCGCGAGGACGCCCACATCCTGTTCGGTTTCGCCACCGAGGCCGAGCGCGCCTTGTTCCGCGCCCTGATTCGGGTCAACGGGGTGGGAGCGAGGATGGCGCTGGCGATCCTCTCCGGTCTGAGCTGCGAGGAGTTCCACCGCTGCATCGAATTCGGCGACGCCGCCACCCTGCAGCGTCTTCCCGGCATCGGCAAGAAGACCGCCGAACGCCTCATCGTCGAGATGCGCGACCGTCTGCCCCAGGCGGGCGATGCCGCCCCCGCCGTTAGCGGCGCTTCCGATCCTCTGGCCGAGGCCGCCGAGGCGCTGGTGGCCCTCGGCTTCAAGCCTGCCGAGGCCGGCCGCCTGCTGAAACAGGTGCGGGCGGAGGCCGATTCGGTGGAGGACCTGATCCGCCTGGCCCTCAAGCGGGCGGGGAACAAATGATGGAAGGCCGTCTCGTCACGCCGGTGCAGAACCGCGACGAAGCCGCCCTCGACCGCGCGATCCGCCCCCGGCGCCTCGAGGACTACATCGGCCAGCCCCAGATCCGCGAACAGCTGACGGTCTTCATCGAGGCCGCCCGCGGCCGCGGCGAGGCCCTCGATCACGTTCTCATCTTCGGGCCGCCGGGACTGGGCAAGACCACCCTGGCCCACATCATCGCGGGCGAGATGGGGGTCAACCTGCGCCAGACCTCGGGCCCGGTGCTGGAAAAGCCCGGCGATCTGGCGGCGATCCTCACCAACCTGGAGCCCCACGACGTCCTCTTCATCGACGAGATCCACCGGCTCAGCCCGGTGGTGGAGGAGGTGCTGTATCCGGCGATGGAGGACTTCCAACTGGACATCGTCATCGGCGAGGGGCCGGCGGCCCGCTCCATCAAGCTCGATCTGCCCCCCTTCACCCTGGTGGGGGCCACCACCCGCGCCGGGCTGTTGACCTCGCCCCTGCGCGACCGCTTCGGTATCGTCCAGCGCCTGGAATTCTATGCCGTCGAGGACCTGGAGAAGATCGTCACCCGCTCGGCGCGGATTCTGGGGCTGGAGATCGATCCCGGCGGGGCCCGCGAGATCGCCCGCCGTGCCCGCGGTACTCCCCGCATCGCCAACCGGCTGCTGCGGCGGGTGCGCGACTACGCCCAGGTCAAAAGCGACGGCCGGGTCGACGCCGAGACCGCCGCCGCCGCCCTGGCGCTGCTGAAGGTCGATCCCTGCGGTTTCGACCCCTTGGACCGCCAGTTGCTGCGCACCATGATCGAGCAGTTCGACGGTGGTCCGGTGGGGCTGGACAGCCTTGCCGCCGCCATCGGCGAAGAGCGTGGCACCATCGAGGACGTCCTCGAACCCTACCTGATCCAGCAGGGTTACCTGATGCGCACGCGGCGCGGGCGTATGGCCACCCCCAAGGCGTATCTCCATTTCGGGCTGACGCCCCCGGGCGGAACGAGCGGGGATTTGTTCGATTCGTCATGAGACGGCAGGGAAGATGAATGGTTGAGTTTACCTGGCCGGTGCGCATCTATTACGAGGATACCGATGCCGGCGGCGTGGTCTATTACGCCAATTACCTGAAGTTTTTCGAGCGGGCGCGCACCGAGTTCCTGCGTTCTCTGGGTTTCGAGCAGGATCGGCTGCTCGAGCGGGAGGGCGTGTTGTTCGCGGTCCGCTCCGTCCAAGCCGATTATCTGCGCCCGGCCCGGTTCAACGATCTGCTTTCGGTCACCTGCCGGGCGACCGGGCTGAAACGCGCCAGCGTGGATTTCTTCCAGCAGGCTTGGTGTGGCGAAAACCTGTTGTGTCAGGCAAAGGTCCGAATCGCCTGTCTCGACGCCGCGCGCTTCCGTCCCCGGCCGATTCCCGCTTCCCTGTGGCAGGTGTTGCAAACCCATGAATGATTCCCTGTTCGACCTGATCGCCAACGCCGGTTTTCTGGTTCAGGCGGTGATGTTTCTGCTGCTGGCCGCCTCGGTGGCCTCCTGGACCCTGATTTTCTGGAAGTCCCGCCAATTGCGGCGGGCGGAATCCCGGGCGGCCGGTTTCGAGCAGCGCTTCTGGTCCGGCATCGACCTGGCGGAGCTTTACCGCCAGTTGGTCAAACAGGGGGAGGCCGAGGGGCTGGAGTCGGTGTTCCTGGCCGGCTACCGGGAGTTCATCCGCCTGTTCAAGCAGGCGGCGCCGCCGGCGCTGATCGCCGAGAACGCCGAGCGCGCCATGGGGGTGGCCATCGGCCGGGAACTGGAAGCCCTCGACAGCCAGCTGCCCCTGTTGGCGACCGTGGGTTCCACCAGCCCCTACGTGGGCCTGTTCGGTACCGTCTGGGGCATCATGAACGCGTTCCGCGCCCTGGGCCACGTCCAACAGGCCACCCTGGCCCTGGTGGCTCCGGGAATCGCCGAGGCCCTGATCGCCACCGCCATGGGGCTGTTCGCCGCCATTCCGGCGGTGATCGCCTACAACCGTTACACCAGCCGTATCGATCGCCTGGGCCGCCGTTACGAACGCTTCGCCGACGAATTCGTCTGCCTGCTGCAGCGCAAGGCGTTGGAAAAGGGATGAGTGGTGGGCAAGTACGAACGGTTGCTCGAGACGATTTTACGGGGTGGTTCCGATGCCAACATCGCTTTCGACGATTTGTGTCATTTGTTACGGCGTCTGGGGTTCGAGGAGCGGGTGCGGGGCAGTCATCGTTTGTTTCGCAAAGCGGGCGTGGAGGAAAAGATCAATTTGCAGCGTGACGGCAACAAGGCGAAGCCGTATCAGGTCAAACAGGTGCGCCAGGTTATCGTCAAATACAGGTTAGCGGGAGGGAGTGATGTACAAGTATGAAATCATCATCTACTGGAGCGACGAGGATCACGCCTTCGTTGCCGAAGTGCCGGAATTGCCTGGCTGCATGGCCCATGGAAAGACCCCTGCCGAGGCGTTGGCGGCCTGTGAGGAGGCGATCCGGTTGTGGATCGATACCGCCAGGGAGTTCGGCGATCCTGTTCCGGAACCCCGGGGACGCAAGCTGATGTACGCATGAAACCCGCCAGACCCCGCCGCCGTCCCCTTGCGGAGATCAACGTGGTTCCCTACATCGACGTCACCCTGGTGTTGCTGATCATTTTCATGGTGACCGCCCCTCTGTTGCAGAACGGCGTCGACGTCGAGCTGCCCCAGGCGGCGGCCAGGCCGGTCCCGCCCCGGGACACCCCGCCGTTGATCGTCACCGTGGCGGCCGACGGCCGTTTCTTCCTCCGGCTCGGCAACGAGCGGGAGCCGGTGCGGATCGAGGATCTGCTGGTGAAAGTGCGGGCCGTTCTGCGCCACCGGCCCGACACCCGGGTGCTGGTGGCCGGGGACGACAAGGTGGCCTACGGCCGGGTGGTCCAGGTCATGGCGGCCCTGCAGCGGGCCGGTGTCGATCAGGTCGGACTGTTGACCCGTCCCCCCTCATGAACCGTCTGCCCGACTGGCTGCCGGCGCTGCTGAAATCCCTCGGTCTCCACGGGATCCTTCTGGCGTTGCTCCTGTTCCGGCTGGACGGGAAGCCGACGCCACCTCCCGCGCCGTCCCCGCCCCGGGAAATCATCGAGGCGGTCGCCGTGGACAAGTCCCGGGTGCAACGGGAGCTGGAGCGCCTCAAGGCCCGCGAAGAGGCCGAGCAGCGGCGCCGGGAGCGCTTGAAACGCCAGCGGATCGCCGAGGAGCGGCGTCTTGCGGAATTGCGGCGCAAGCGCCTGGCGGAGAAGAAGCGTCTCGAAGCCCTGGCCCGGGAAAAGCGCCGCCAGGCCCAGGAGGAGGCGCGCCGGCTGGCGGAGCTGGAAAAGCGCCGGCGCGAGGAGGCCGAGCGCCTGGCCCGGCTGGAAGAGGCCCGCAAGGCGGCGGAACGCAAACGCTTGGAGGCGGAGAAACGCCGTCAGGAAGCGGAACGCCGCCGCCGTGAGGAGGAAGCGCGGCGGCGCGCCGAGGAGGCCAGGAAGAAGGCGCTGGAGGCCAGGCGGCGCGAGGAGGCGGAACGGCAGGCCCGGCGGCGGCAGGAGATCGACCGTCAGGTCAACGCTACCATCGCCCGCATCCGCCGGGCGGTGGAGCGGGTCTGGTTGCGCCCCCCTTCTTACCGCACCGGTTTGTCCTGTACAATCCAGGTCAAGGTGGCGCCGGGCGGGCGGGTGGTGGACGCCCGGGTGATCCGCTCCAGCGGCGATCCCGGCTTCGACCGCAGCGCCGAGGTGGCGGTGCGCAAGGCCTCCCCTCTGCCCATTCCGGACGATCCTGCGGTCGCCGCCCGGTTTCAGGAGTTCAACTTCGTCTTCACACCGCAAGGATAAGTCATGCCCGTTCCGTACCGTTCGTTGTGGATCCTGTTGCTGTTCGGGCTTGCCTGGAGCGCCCGCGGCGAGCTGACCATCGAAATCACCCAGGGGGTCGAGGGCGCGATTCCCATCGCCGTGGTGCCATTCGCCGGCCAGGCGGGCCTGCCGGAGGACGTCGCCGCGATCGTCCGCGCCGATCTGGGGCGCAGCGGCCGTTTCCAGCCCCTGCCACCCCGGGACATGCTGACCCGTCCCACCAGCCCCGATGACGTCAACTGGGGGGCGTGGCAGACCCTGGGACAGGACTATCTGGTCGTCGGCAGTGTCACCAGCCTTGGTGGCGACCGCTACGAGGTCCAATTCCATCTGCTCGACGTCTACCGCAAGGAGCGGCTGGCTGGTTATCGCCTGCCGGCCGAGGGAAGAACCCTGCGCCGCACCGCCCACCGCATCGCCGACATCGTCTACGAGAAGATCACCGGTCAGCCGGGCGCCTTCGCCACCCGCATCGCCTACGTCACCGTGACCCGGCAGGACGGCCGCCGGATCTACCAACTCCAGATCGCCGACGCCGACGGTCATCGTCCCCGGACCGTGGTGGTTTCTCCCGAACCGCTGATGTCGCCCGCCTGGTCCCCGGACGGGCAGAAGATCGCCTACGTGTCCTTCGAGCACCGCCGTTCGGCGGTTTACATCCAGACCCTGGCGACCGGGGCGCGGGAGAAAGTGGCCGAGTTCCCCGGCATCAACGGCGCGCCCGCCTGGTCCCCCGACGGGGGAGAGCTGGCCCTGACCCTCTCCAAGGACGGCAGTCCCGACATCTACGTCCTGAACCTGACCACCCGGCGGCTGCGGCGGCTCACCCATAGCTTCGCCATCGACACCGAACCGAGCTGGTCGCCGGACGGCAAACGCCTGGTGTTCACTTCCGACCGCGGTGGCAGTCCGCAGATCTATATCGTTCCCGCCCAGGGCGGGCGGCCGCGGCGCCTGACCTTCACCGGCGCCTACAACGCCCGGGCGGTGTTCTCGCCCGACGGCCGCAAGTTGGCCCTGGTCCACGGCGGCCGGGGATACCGGATCGCGGTTTTCGATCTGGCCAGCGGCCGGATGGAGGTGTTGACGACGGGGCCTTTGGACGAATCCCCCAGTTTCGCCCCCAACGGCAGTATGATTCTCTATGCCACCCAGGTGGACGGCCGCGGCCAGCTGGCGGCGGTGTCAGTGGACGGGCGGGTTCGTCAGCGGCTCAGGACCGGGGACGGTGACGTTCGTGAACCGGCCTGGTCGCCGTTTTGAAATCCATAGGAGGAGGTGACGATGAAACGACTGATTTGGCTGAGCGTGGCGGTTGCGTTGCTGGCAGGGTGCCAGAGTACGGGCCGGAAGGGGGAGGCGACGACGCAGGACGCCGCCGCAACAGCGGAAGGCGCGACCACCCGGGGATTGGCCGGTGAGGAGGAAACCGCGCTGTACGAAGTGCGGACCGAGGGTCTCGGTGCCGGGGAGGACGCGGGACCCGACGCCGCCGGCCTGCTGGCGCGGCGGGTCGTCTATTTCGATTTCGACAGCGCCCAGGTGCGCCGCGAGGATCTGCCGGTCATCGAGGCCCACGCCCGGTATCTGGCGGCCCATCGCCGGATCCGCGTCACCCTGGAAGGCCATACCGACGAGCGTGGCTCGCGGGAGTACAACATCGCCCTGGGCGAGGCCCGTGCCAAGGCGGTGGCGCGTCTTTTGGAGCTGAACGGCGTCGATGCCGGCCGCATCCGCATCGTCTCCTTCGGGGAGGAAAAACCGGTGGCCCTGGGCCATGACGAATCGGCCTGGCAGAAGAACCGGCGCGTGGAGATCGTCTATGACCGTTCTTGAGCGTCTCTTCCTGTTGGCGGCCCTGGCCCTCGCCGCGGTGCCGGGCCCGGCCGCGGACCGCGATCTGGAGGCCCGGGTGCAGGCCTTGGAACGGCGCCTGTCCAGCCAGGTGCTGATGGAAATGCTCCAGCGCCTCGACCAGTTGCAGCGGGAGGTGCAGGCGCTGCGGGGTCAGGTGGAAACCCTGCAGTACCAGGTGGACCGGCTGCGCCAGGCGCAGAACGTGCCGGCCGCACCATCCCCCGTGCCCGCGCCGCCGGAGGCGGCGTCCCCGGAACCCGCCCCCGCCGCCGCGGTCCAAGGTGGCGGGACCGACACTTCCGCGGAGGCGGTCCGGCAGGCTTACCGCCAGGCTTTCGACCAGCTCCAGGCCGGTCATTACGATGACGCCATCGACGCCTTCTCCGAATTCCTGCAGCGCTATCCGGAAGCGCCCCTGGCCGCCAACGCCTATTACTGGCTGGGCGAGGCCTATTACGTCAAACGGGATTTTCCCGCCGCCAGGGAAGCCTTCCGTCAGGTGGTGGAACGGTTCCCCACCAGCCCCAAGGCGGCCGACGCCCTGCTCAAGCTGGGGTACGTGGCGTTCGAGCAGGGACGCTGGCAGGATGCCCGGCGCCGCTTGCAGGCGGTGGTCGAGCGTTTTCCCGGAACCCGGGCGGCGCAACTGGCCGCCGACCGTCTGGAACGGATGAGGCGTGAAGGCAGGATCTGAGTTGGAATCGCTGCGAGTCACCGAGATCTTCCTGTCCATTCAAGGGGAGTCCCGCACCGTCGGCTGGCCGACGGTTTTCGTGCGTCTGACCGGCTGTCCGCTGCGCTGCCGCTGGTGCGACACCGCTTACGCCTTCCAGGGGGGACAGCGCCGCTCCGTCGAGGAGGTGGTGGCGCAGGTGACCCGGTTCGCCGTCGACCACGTCACCGTCACCGGCGGCGAGCCCCTGGCCCAGCCGGCGTGCCTGGCGCTGCTGGAACGGCTGGCGGACACCGGCATGGCGGTTTCCCTGGAAACCAGCGGCGCCATGGATCTGTCCCGGGTCGATCGCCGGGTGGTCAAGGTCATGGACCTGAAGCCGCCGGGTTCCGGGGAAACGGCGCGCAACCGGCTGGCGAACCTGGACTGTCTGACGCCGAAGGATCAGGTGAAATTCGTGATCGCCGACCGGACCGATTACGAATGGTCCCGGGCGATGGTGGCGCGGCACCGGCTGGCGGAGCGCTGCGAGGTGTTGTTCTCCCCGGTGGCGGGGGAGCTTCCTCCCCGGGAGCTGGCCGAATGGATCCTGGAGGACCGCCTGCCGGTGCGGTTCCAGTTGCAACTTCACAAACTGTTGTGGGGCGATGCCCCCGGACGCTGATGCCTGAGAACAAACCCGCCGTCGTATTGCTTTCCGGTGGTCTCGATTCCATGACCACCTTCCTGATCGCCAAGGCCCAGGGTTACGCCTGTCACGCCCTCAGCTTCGACTACGGCCAGCGCCAGCGGGCCGAGCTGGCCGCCGCCCGCCGAATCGCCGCGCAATACGGTGCCGCGGCCCACAAGATCGTCCGCATCGGTCTCGACGACATCGGCGGCTCGGCGCTGACGGACGCCGCCATCGCCGTGCCCCGGACGCCGACCGAAGGCATTCCGGTGACCTACGTCCCGGCCCGTAACACCGTGTTCCTGGCCTTCGCCCTGGGTTACGCCGAGGTGTTGGGGGCCTTCGATCTTTTCATCGGCGTCAACGCCGTCGATTATTCCGGCTATCCCGACTGCCGTCCCGAGTTCATCGACGCCTTCCAGAAACTCGCCAATCTGGCCACCAAGGCCGGGGTGGAGGGTGGGCGCTTCACCGTGCACACCCCTTTGATCCATCTCAGCAAGGCGGAGATCATCCGCCGCGGTGTCGAACTGGGCGCCGACTACAGCCTGGCGGTCTCCTGCTACGACGCCGACGCCGAGGGCCGGGCCTGCGGCCGCTGCGACGCCTGCCGTTTCCGCGCCGAGGGCTTCCGTGCCGCCGGGGTGCCCGATCCGACCCGTTACCGACCCTAGGTCAGCGGCGCCACTGGGCGACCAGGCGGAAGCACTCGGCCCGCCACGGGCAGTCTCGCCGATGGCAGAAATAGCGTTCGTCGCTGCGGAAGCACAGGGGTTTTTTCCGGGATCGGGGGGTGGTTCGTCCGGCGCTGGTCTGCATGGCGGAATCTCCGTATGGGTGGGGCCGGCCGATACCCGGCAGGATTCGTGCCGGAAACGGGGGCGGAAAAATCAATGACTTGACGGGCAGGTAGGGCGCTGGCTGCGGCATTGGCCGCAGTCGCTGGGGCATTTGCCGGAAACCGCCCCGGCGTTTTTCAGTATCGAATCAGAACGTCATCCGGATCCCCGTCCGAACCCCTCTGCCCGCCTCGGGGGCGATGGTGCGGAGGAAGGAGGTCGAGTTGCGGATGGTCTGGTCCAGCAGGTTGGTCACGTGGGCGAAGACGGTCCAGCGGCCGCCGAGATCCGGTAACCGGTATTCGCCCCCCAGATCCAGGCGCAGGTAGGCCGGGGTGGGGGGTTCCAGACGGCCGGGGTGGTCCTGGGCCTCGGCGCGGGTCGCCCGCAGGAACAGTTCGCCGTCGTCGTGGCTCAGGTGCAGTTCCGCCCCGTAGCGCAGCGGCGGCATCCGGGGCACGTCGCCGCCCCGCCGCAGCCACCCCCGGGTGAGGTCGCCGAAGAGGATCAGGTCCAAGTCGTTTCGCTCGCCGGCGGGGAGGGGAATCCGGATTTTCGCTTCGAATCCCCGGAAGACGGCGTCTTCCTGGGCGGCGGTGAAGACCGGCAACCCGGAATCGGCGTCGCGGTCGCCGCGGTCCTGGAAGAAAATATAATCCTGCACCCACTGCTGGAACAGGGTCAGGGAGGCTTCGAGGCGCCGGTGTCGGAAACGGTAGCTCAGTTCCACCTGATGGGAGCGTTCCGGCGACAGGTTCGGATCGCCGATCTCGAAGCGCTGGGTGGCGGCGTGGACCCCGAAGGCGTAGCGTTCTTCCGCCTGCGGTGCGCGTTCGGTGGTGAGATAACTCAGGCGCAGGTGATGGCGGCCGTCCGGGCGCCAGCCGAACGCCGCCCCGCCGCTGACCAGCAGATCCCGCCGGGCGCGGCGGCCCTCGGCCTCGATACGCTGCCGTTCCAGGCGCAGGCTTGCCTCGGCGGTGAACGCTCCCTGGGCCCATCGTTCCATCACGAAACCGGCAAAGGCGTCGGTTTCGGTCCGGGGAACGATCGCCTCCGCTCCCAGGGCGGCCGTATCGGTGTGGCGGGACTGGAACCCCAGGCTGCCCGACCAGCCCCCGGCAGGGCGGTGGAACAGTTCCACCCGGCCCGTGTCGCTGCGCCGGGTCCAGCGGGTGCCGTGATGGCCGTCTTCGATTTCCACGTGGCGGTAGTCGCGGTGGCCGAAGGCCAGTTCGAGCCGCTGCGCTCCGGGGAACGGCGTGCGCCAGGCGGCGTGGAAATCGTAGCGCGTTTGCGCCAGATCGATGGCCAGCGGTTCCGCCTCCGCCGTGGACACGCCGTAACGGTTTTCCAGGCGGTCGACGGCGATGCCGGCGAAGCCCCGGGAGCCGATCCACGACAGTCCCGCTCCCGCGAAACGGCGGTCGGCGCCGGTATGGGCCAGGATACCGCGTCCGGTGCGCAGGTCGCCGCCATGGCGTCGCAGGCCCTCCAGGCGCACGGCCAAGGGGCCCAGGGCGGCATCGATGGCGGCGGCGCCGGTATGGGCGTCGGCCGGCGACTCGAAGCGGTAGGCGGCTTCCAGATTCAGCGGTCGCGGCGGCAGATGGTCGGGGATGCGGCGGTTGGCGATATCGACCACTCCGCCCAGCGCTCCGCTGGCGTACCGTAACGTGGCCGGGCCGCGCAGGATCTCGATGAATTCCGCCAGCAACGGCTCGTCGGCGACGGCGTGATCCGGGCTGAGGGCGGACAGGTCGCCGATGCCGAGTCCGTTTTCCAGGATCTGGACCCGCTCCCCGCCCTGGCCGCGGATGACCGGGCGGCCGACGCCGGGACCGAAGGACTGGTTGACGATTCCGGGTTCGCCGTCCAGCATCGCCCCCAAGGTGTCGCCCCGTTGCAGAAGCGTCTCGCCGGAGACGACGGGGTGCTCCGGGATGTCGGCGCGGATCTGCAGCGGCGCCAGTTGCAGCGCCTCGCTGGCCACGGTGGAGAGGGGCAGAAGCAGCAG
>JALSSF010000066.1 GCA_026984375.1 Methylothermaceae bacterium
CTGAGCGACATGAAGCTGGCTCTGGGCGTCGATCACTACATCTACGGTTGGGTCTTCTTCGGCCTGGTGATGATGCTGATGTTCTGGATCGGTTCGTTGTGGCACGAGCCGCGGGAGGCGGAAACGGTGACGGAAACGCCGACGGCGGGCGGTGACGCTCAGGCGACCTTCCGCTGGAAGCCGGTGGCGGCGGTCACCCTGGCGGCGGTTCTGGTGGCGGCGGTCTGGCCCCTGCGGGCGGCCCAGATCCGCGAGCGCACCCTGGCCCGCACCGCGCCGGTGACCCTGGTCCTGCCGCAACGCATCGGCGGTTGGCGCCGGATCGAGGGGGTCCTCACCGCCTGGACGCCCCGTTACCTCTATCCCGATGCTGCGAGCCAGGCGGTCTACGGTGACGGCCGACACCGGGTGGTGCTGTACCTGCGCTATTACCGTACCCAGGCCCAGGGCCGGGAATTGGTCAACTCCCAGAACGTCCTGGTGCCCCAGAAGCATCCGGTGTGGCGCCTGCCCTGGGAGCGGAAACGACCGGTGACCGTGGACGGCACCGTCCTGACGGTGCGGGAAGGGCTGGTGGAGTCGGCGCGGCAGAGCCTGTTGGTGTGGCGCTGGAACTGGGTTTCCGGCCGTTTCACCGTCAACGACCATCTGGCCAAGATCCTGGAGGCCCGGGACAAGCTGCTGGGCCGTCCCCGGGACGCCGCTGCGGTGCTGGTGGCCGTCCCGTTCGAGACCGATCCGGACGAGGGCCGCGCCGTGCTGCGGGATTTCACCGCCGCCCTGCTGCCGGTGGTGGAAAAGGTGCTGGAAACCGCCGAGGCGAGCGGATGGCAACGCCCCTGATCGTCCACGTCATCCACCGCCTCGGCGTGGGCGGGCTGGAGAACGGCCTGGTGAACCTGGTTGACCGGTTGCACGACTACCGCCACGCCATCGTCTGCCTGACCGAGGCGACCGATTTCCGCCGTCGGATCCGGCGCGGCGACGTCGCCATCCACGAGCTGCACAAGCGGGAAGGGCAGGACCTCGCCCTCTATCACCGTCTCTACCGCCTGTTGCGCCGGCTCAGGCCGGCCGTCGTCCACACCCGAAATCTGGCGGCCCTGGAGTGCCAGCTGCCGGCCTGGTTGGCGGGGGTGCCGGTACGGATCCACGGCGAGCACGGCTGGGACGTGTTCGACCCGGAGGGGGGCAACCGCAAGTACCAGTGGCTGCGGCGCGCCTTTCGCCCCCTGATCCATCACTACGTCCCCCTGTCGCGCCAGCTCGAAGCTTATCTCACCGAGCGGATCGGCGTGCCGGCGGCGAAGATCACCCGCATTTGCAACGGCGTCAATACCGAGCGCTTCCGCCCTCCCGAGGGCGGCCGAGAACCGATTCCCGGTTGCCCCTTCACCGATCCCGATCTGGTGCTCGTCGGCACCGTGGGGCGGATGCACGGGGTCAAGGATCAGGTGACTCTGGCCCGGGCCTTCGCGGCGCTGCTGCGGGCCGAACCCCGCCTGCGGCGGACGGTGCGTCTGGTGATGGTGGGTGACGGTCCCCTGCGCCGGGAATGCGGGACCGTTCTGGCCGAAGCCGGTCTGGGGGATCTGGCCTGGCTGCCGGGCGCGCGGGACGACGTTCCCCGGGTATTGCGGGGGTTGGATCTGTTCGTGTTGCCCTCCCGGGCCGAGGGCATCTCCAACACCATCCTTGAAGCCATGGCCACGGGGCTGCCGGTGGTGGCCACCCATGTGGGCGGCAACGGCGAACTGGTGCGCGACGGTGTCAGCGGTTACCTGGTGCCGCCCGCCGATCCCGCGCGGCTGGCCGAGGCGATGGCGGCCTACCTGAAGGACCCGGCGCTGCGCCACGCCCATGGCCGGGAAGGGCGGCGCCTGGCGGTGGCGGAATACACTCTGGCGGGGATGTGTGATGCTTATGGGCGGTTGTACGCCCGGCAGCTGGCGGAAAGACACGTGAAGATGGATTGATTGATAAGGAGCGAAGCGACCCATGTGCGGCATCGTCGGATTGATGGACCTGGAGGGGCGGCGGGAAGTGGACCGCGGCCTGCTGCAGCGGATGAACGACAGCCAGATCCACCGCGGCCCGGACGGCAGCGGGCTGGAGATCCGTCCCGGTCTGGGGTTGGGGCACCGGCGCCTGGCGATCATCGACCTGGCCGGCGGCGCCCAGCCTATGATCAGCGACGACGGCCGCACGGTCATCACCTACAACGGCGAGGTGTACAATTTTCCCCAGTTGCGCCGCGAACTGGAAGGGCAGGGTTACCGTTTCCGGACCCACTGCGACACCGAGGTCATCCTCTATGCCTGGCAGGCCTGGGGCCCTGACTGCGTCGAACGTCTGCGGGGCATGTTCGCCTTCGCCATCTGGGACGAGGATGGCCAGAGCCTGTTCCTGGCCCGCGACCGTCTCGGCATCAAGCCGCTCTACTACGCCCGCCTGGAAGACGGCTGGTTCGCCTTCGCCTCGGAGCTGAAGGCCCTGAAGTGCCATCCACGTCTGCCCCGCCAGCTCGATCCCCAAGCCCTGGAGGACTATTTCGCCTACGGTTACGTGCCCGATCCCAGAACCGTCTATCAGGGGGTGTCCAAGCTCGCCCCCGGCCAGTGCCTGACGGTGCGCCGGGGCGAGCCCCTGGTCCCGAAGACTTACTGGGACGTGCGCTTCGAGGCCGACGAGCGATTGGACGAGACCGCCGCCGCCGAAGGATTGATCGAACGCCTGCGGGAGGCGGTGGACCTGCGCCTGGTCGCCGACGTGCCCCTGGGGGCGTTTCTCTCGGGCGGGGTGGATTCCAGCGCCGTGGTGGCGATGATGGCCGAGCTGCGGGACGATCCGGTGGACGCCTGTTCCATCGCCTTCGGTGATCCCCAATTCGACGAAGTGGCCTTCGCCCGCCGGGTGGCGGCCCATTGCGGCGCCCGCCACCGGGTGCGGCAGGTGGACCCGGACGATTTCTCCCTGGTGGAGCGGTTGGCCGGCCTCTACGACGAGCCTTACGCCGACAGCTCCGCCCTGCCCACCTACCGGGTGTGCGAGCTGGCCCGCGAACAAGTCACCGTGGCCCTTTCGGGCGACGGCGGCGACGAGAACCTGGCCGGTTACCGCCGCTATCGCTGGCACGTGTACGAGGAGCGGATGCGCGCCCTGATCCCGGCGCCGATCCGCCGTCCCCTGTTCGGTCTGCTCGGCCGAGTCTATCCTAAACTGGACTGGGCCCCCAAGTTCCTGAGAGCCAAGTCCACCTTCGAATCCCTGGGGCGCGATTCCCTGGAGGGCTATTTCCACAGCGTTTCGGTGATGGGCGACGGGCTGCGCTCCCGGCTCTACAGCGACGCCTTCCGGCGCGAGTTGCAGGGTTACCACGCCGTCGAGGTGCTGCGCCGCCACGGCGAGAACGCCCCCGACCATCCTCTGTCCTGCGTCCAGTACCTGGACCTGAAGACCTATCTGCCCGGCGACATCCTCACCAAGGTGGACCGCGCCAGCATGGCCCATTCCTTGGAAGTACGCGTGCCCATCCTCGACCACCCCCTGGTGGAGTGGGCCGCGACCCTGCCGCCGGAATTCAAGCTCCGCGGCCGCGAAGGCAAATATCTTTTCAAGAAGGCCCTCGAACCCCATCTGCCCCACGACGTGCTCTACCG
>JALSSF010000067.1 GCA_026984375.1 Methylothermaceae bacterium
TGGCTGTTGACGGGGTTGTTGCTGCTGGCCACCGCCGTCCAGGCGGCCGGGGACGCCAAGCTGGCTCGGAACATCAACGCACTGGAAGCCTACCACCGTCTGATGACCGGCGACGGTCGGGTGTATCTGCTGGACGTGCGCAGTCCGGAGGAATATCAATTGGTCGGCCATCCCCCCATGGCCTACAACATTCCCTACGTCTTTTTCCAAGGTGGTCCCCACAAAAACCCCCATTTCGTCGAGGACGTGGCCCATCGGTTCCGGAAAAGCGACACGTTGCTGGTGATCTGCCGCAGCGGCGGGCGCAGCGCCCCGGCGGCCGACGCTCTGGTGCGGGCCGGTTTCACTCAGGTCTACAACGTCCGGGACGGATTCGAGGGCGCCGCTTTCGTCGGCCGTACCCCCGAGGAGAGAACTTTGCTGCAGAAATACAGTCCCTTTTACGGCCAGCGCGGCCGGGTGGAGGGCTGGCAGTATTTCGGGTTGCCCTACACCTACGAAATCAGGGATGAACTGCGTTATCGGCCTTTCGACGCCCCCAAACACGCTCAGTAGTCCACCCGTTCCCTCCGGTATCCGACCATGGCGCACGACCGCAAACGGCTCGTTCTGGTGGACGGCTCGTCGTTTCTCTACCGGGCCTTCCATGCCCTCCCGCCCCTCAGCAATTCCCGGGGAGAGGCCACCGGGGCCATCTACGGGGTGGCCAACATGCTGCGCAAACTGCTCGATACCTATGACACCCCTTGGTTTGCGGTGGTGTTCGATGCGCCGGGCAAGACCTTTCGCAACGACCTGTATCGGGAATACAAGTCCCACCGACCTCCCATGCCGGGAGAATTGAAGGCCCAGCTGGCGCCCCTGAAGGAGCTCATCGAGGCGATGGGAATTCCGGTCATCGTAGAAGAGGGGGTGGAGGCCGACGACGTGATCGCCACCCTGGCCCGCCGGGCGGCGGCCGAAGGATTCGACGTGGTCGTGGCCACCAGCGACAAGGATCTGGCCCAGTTGGTCGATGACCATATCATCCTGGACAACACCATGTCCGACACCCGGCTGGACGTTGCCGGCGTCGAGGCGAAGTTCGGCGTCGGGCCGGAGCGGATCGTCGATTTTCTCGCCCTGGTGGGGGACAGTTCCGACAACGTGCCGGGCATTCCGGGGGTGGGTCCCAAGACCGCGGCCAAATGGCTGAAAAAATACGGTTCGCTCGACGAGATCATCGCCCACGCCGACGAGATCAAGGGGAAAGCGGGGGAGAACCTGCGTGCCCATCTGGAGCGGTTGCGACTGGCGCGCCGGCTGGTCCAGGTTCACGACGACGTGCCGCTGCGGATCGGTCCGGAGGATCTGCGCCGCCGGCCGCCTGACACGGCCCGATTGGTCGAGCTGCTGAAACGCTTCGAGTTCACTTCCTGGCTGCGTCAGCTCGACCTGCCCACCACCCGGGGGGAAAAGTCCGGCGACGGCGATCCCGCCGATTACCAGGCCCTGCTGGGCGAAGCGGCGCTGCGGGACTGGATCGCCCGGCTCCGCCGGGCTCCCCTGTTCGCCTTCGACACCGAGACCACCGATCTCGCCTATCTCGACGCTGAACTGGTGGGGCTGTCCTTCGCCGTGGAGACGGGCGAGGCGGCCTACGTGCCGGTGGCCCACGAATATCCCGAGGCCCCGGTGCAATTGGAGCGTTCCCGGGTGCTCGACTGCCTGCGCCCTCTGCTGGAATCGGAGGACCATCCCAAGGTCGGCCAGAATCTCAAGTACGACGCCCACGTCCTGGCCAACCACGGCATCGAACTGCGCGGCATCGCCCACGACACCATGCTGCAGTCCTATGTCCTCAACAGCACCGCCACCCGTCACGATCTCGATTCCCTGGCCCTGACCTATCTGGGTATCAAGACCGTGCGCTACGAGGATGTGGCCGGCAAGGGCGCCAAGCAGGTCGGTTTTCACCAGGTGGCGCTGGAAAAGGCGGTTCCGTATGCGGCCGAGGACGCCGACATCGCCCTGCGCCTGCACCGGGTGCTGTGGCCCCGGCTGCAGGCCGAGCCCAGTCTGCGGCGGGTGTACGAGGAGATCGAAATGCCGCTGGTGCCGGTACTGATGCGCATGGAGCGCCATGGAGTGCTGATCGACCGTGACGAGTTGCGGCGTCTCAGCGAGGAACTGGCCCGGCGCATGGCCGCCATCGAGGAGCAGGTGTACTGTATCGCCGGTGAGACCTTCAATCTCGCCTCCCCCAGACAGATTCAGGCCGTCTTGTTCGACAAGCTGGGTCTGCCGGTGCTGAAGAAGACCCCCAAGGGCCAGCCTTCCACCGCCGAAGACGTACTCCAGCGCCTGGCCGAGTCCTTCGAGTTGCCCCGTCTGATTCTGGAGCACCGCTCCCTGAGCAAATTGAAATCCACCTATGCCGATCGCCTGCCCCAGCAGATCCACCCCCGCACCGGCCGGGTCCACACCTCCTACCACCAGGCGGTGACGGCCACGGGGCGGCTGTCTTCCTCGGACCCCAATCTGCAGAACATCCCCATCCGTACCCCGGAGGGACGGCGCATCCGGCGCGCTTTCATCGCCCCGTCCGGCTGCAAGCTGGTGGCGGCGGACTACTCCCAGATCGAGTTGCGGATCATGGCCCACCTTTCCGGCGACGTCAATCTGCTCCGGGCCTTCGCCGCCGGCGAGGACATCCACCGGGCCACGGCGGCGGAAGTCTTCGGTGTCGCCCCGGATCAGGTCACCCCGGACCAGCGGCGCCGCGCCAAGGCGATCAACTTCGGTCTGATCTACGGCATGTCCGCTTTCGGCCTGGCCAAGCAACTGGGCATCGAGCGTGAGGAAGCGCAGGGTTACATCGACCGTTATTTCGAGCGCTATCCCGGAGTTCGCGACTACATGGAGCGCACCCGCCGCCAGGCTTACGAGCGCGGTTACGTGGAGACCCTGTTCGGCCGGCGTCTCCATCTGCCCGAGTTGCAGTCGCGCAACGCGCAGCGGCGCCAGTACGCCGAACGCACCGCCATCAACGCCCCCATGCAGGGAAGCGCCGCCGACATCATCAAGCGCGCCATGGTCGCCGTCGATGCCTGGATTCGGGAAAGCGGGGCGCCGGTGAAGATGATCATGCAGGTGCACGACGAACTGGTCTTCGAGGTGGCGGAAGACTTCGTCGCCGAGGCGGGCGCGGCGGTCCGGGAACGGATGGTCGGGGCGGCGGTTCTCGAGGTCCCCCTGGTGGTGGATGTCGGGGTGGGGGACGACTGGGACGAGGCCCACTGAGGAACTTTTTTTTCTCTGTCCAGTCATAGGGATACGTGTCGGGAACGACGCCCAACCTACTCATTTCCTCCCTTATGAGTAGCGAGCGGCTCCGGTCCCCCCAAGCCGGAGCGTCACTGACCCCGAAGCCTTCTCCCCCTTGGCTTCGGGGGTTTTTTTGTTCCGTCGTGCAGTCTCACTCTTCGGCTCCCCGGCCGCTGGAAACCGCCAGCCAGTCGTCCAGAACGGCGTGAACTTCCTCCACGCCCAGCCGTTTCGGGGCGGAGAACAACTGCACGCCGGCGGGGAACGACTGCTCCGCCAGGGTTTTCTCCACTTTCAGCAGGGTGTTTTTGGCCGGACCGTACTTGAGTTTGTCCGCTTTGGTCAGCAGGATGTGCAGCGGCAGTTGGTAATAGCGGCACCACTGGATCATCTGCCGGTCGAATTCGGTCAAAGGATGGCGGACGTCCATGACCAGGAACACCCCCCGCAGGCACCGGCGGGATTTGAGATAATGCTCCAGGGCGTGACGCCACCGTCTCTGAGTCTGCCCCGGAACCTTGGCGTAGCCGTAGCCGGGCAGGTCCACCAGACGGCGCCGCTCGTCCACTTCGAAGAACACCAATTGCTGGGTGCGCCCCGGGGTTTTGCTGGTACGGGCCAGGGACCTGCGGTTGGTGATGGCGTTGAGGGCGCTGGATTTGCCCGCGTTGGAACGGCCGGCGAAGGCGACTTCGTACCCTTGGTCGGGAACGTCCCGGTCGAAATTCAGGGTGCTGAGCAAAAAACGGCTGCGGTGATAAAGCGGGTTCATCGGACTCTCGGAGAAAATGGTTACAATAGGGCCGTCACATTGGGGAGGAAATCATGCAAAGCAGAACTATACTATCATTGATGATCCTGTCTTCTTTGACGGCCTGGGCGACGCCGGGTGCCGCCCGGACGGTCGCCGAAGGCCGGGAGAAAGCGGCCGTCTGCGCCGGGTGCCACGGTGAAGCGGGCAAGGGGGCCACGCCGTTGTTTCCCAAACTGGCCGGGCAGAATTTCAAGTACCTGAGCAAGCAGTTGCGCTACTTTCGCGACGGCACCCGCTCCGTGGCGGCGATGAACGCCGTCGCCGCCGGCCTGACCGACGACGACATTGCCGCCTTGAGCGCCTATTTCGAGGCCCAGACGCCGCAACCGGAGGCCGGCGAGGCGCCGGCGGAAGGAGAGCGGATCTACCGCAGCGGCATCGCCGGGAAAAAAGTGCCGGCCTGCAGCGCCTGCCACGGACCCGAGGGGCAGGGGAACGCGCCGGCCGGTTTCCCGCTCTTGAAAGGGCAGTATGCCGCTTATACCGTCAAGGCCCTGGAGGACTATGCCCAGGGGGTTCGCGGCGAGGAAAAGACGCCGATGCGTGACATCGCCGCCCGGATGACGGAAGCGGAAATGAAGGCCGTGGCGGCTTACATCGCCGTGTTGAAGTGAAAGGAAGGAAAATGAGGCCATTCATGCGAGTCTTTTTGATTGCTTGGTTACTGGTCTGGGGGGCGCTGGCCCAGGCCCGGAGCTACATAGAACTGGATCCCCCCAGGCCGACCGAAGATCCTAACCGGGTCGAGGTGATCGAATTCTTCTGGTACGGCTGTCCCCACTGCTATCGCTTCGACCCGTATCTGGAGGCGTGGCGGAAAAAGCAGCCGCCGGAGGTCTTGTTCAAGCGCCAGCCGGTGATCTTCGGTCCCCACTGGGCCCCCCAGGCCCGGGCCTATTTCACCGCCGAGGTCTTGGGCGTGGTGGACAAGATCCACCGTGATTTTTTCGACGCCATGCACCGGCAGAAGAAACGCATGGCCGAGGAAGCGGAACTGGCCCGATTCTTCGCCGCGCATGGCGTCGATGAGCAAACCTTCAAAAACGCCTTCCATTCCTTCGCCGTTGAAGTGAAGATGCGCCAAGCCGAGGCGATCGCCCCCGAATACGGGATCACCGGGGTGCCGTCCCTGGTGGTCAACGGCAAGTATCTGATCACCGCCCGCAGCGCCGGCGGCTTCGAAGGGATGATTCGTACCCTGGATGAACTGGTGGCCCGGGAGCGGGGCAATTTCGCCAAGGCCGAGTGATCGTTCATGACCACTTTGCGGCTATTGAGTTTCAACATTCAGGTGGGAATCCACACCCGCAGCCTGGAGGATTTTCTGCGCAACAGTTGGCAGCATCTTTGGCCCTGTGACCGGCGGTTTGCGACCTTGCAGCGGATCGCCGAATTCCTCCGAGGTTTCGACATCGTCGGTTTGCAGGAAGTCGACGGGGGCGGGGCGCGGAGTCACTACGTGATCCAGACCGAATATCTGGCCCGGCAGGCGGATTTTCCCTTCTGGCACAACCAGGTCAACCGCCGTCTGGGACAATTGGCGCTGCACAGCAACGGCCTGTTGAGCCGGCTGCCGCCTTCGTCGGTTTACACCACGCCGCTGCCGGGGATACCGGGACGGGGGGCGTTGATGGCGCGTTTCGGCGACGGGGATGCCTCGTTGCTGGTGATCGTACTCCATCTGGCACTGGGCAACCGGGTTCGCGCCAGACAGCTGGATTTCATCGCTGAGCACATCCGGGGATTGTCCCACGTGGTCGTGATGGGCGATCTGAACTGCGGTTCACGAGCCCCGGAATTGCGACGCTTTCTGTCCCGTACCGGATTGCGTGATCCCCAGCCCAGGGCCCCGACTTTCCCGAGCTGGAAGCCGCGCCGTAAGCTGGATCACATCCTGGTCAGTCCCGGTATCCAGGTGAACTGGTTCCGGGCCTTCGATTTCATCTGTTCCGATCACTTGCCCATCGGGGCGGAGGTGAAAGTGCCGATCCATACTCTGGCGATGGCCGCATGAGTGCTTCGGAGAAGGACGGCGGACGCTGGAAGGCCCGCTCTCTGGAATTGGCCAGGGAACTGGAGGAACAGGAGAAGCGCCAGGCGCACAACGAAAAGTTGCTGGCGCGGGCGATGATCCGTCTGACCCTCGCCTACGAGGGTTGTCGTCCCGCGGCCGATCCCCAGCTGCTCGAACTGCGGGAAATCTTGCGCCGGGGCCTTCTCAATGCCGCACGCCTGAGTCAGGTGGACGCGCTGTCGGAGGCGATCCTCCGCGACAGCGATCCGGAAACGACATCGCCCGACTGGCATGAGCCGCTGCTCGATCTGCTGCTGGAGTGCGCGCCTGACGACCAGGAGCGGACTCGGATCGAGCAGATAAGGCGGCAGGCCATCACAGATCCAGAGGCGCTGAAAGCGGCACTGGCCGAAGTGTTCGACGAGGGGGAGGACCGGTCCCGCTGGAACTGGCTGCGCAGTTGGTTCGGTCGCCGGCATTCCGGCGACGGCGGTTCCCGGATACTTCACCGCCACCTGGGGCGGATTCTGGCGGAGATCGACATCCCCGTCGAGCTGGCCGAGGAAAAGGAACGCCTGACCAGCCTTCTGGACCGGTCGGGATCGATCGAGGCGGCTCTGGAAGGGACGGCGAAGCTGCTGGCGGCGATCAACGAAAGACTACGCCACGAACAGACCGAAATCGAACGTTTTCTCGAACAGCTGAGCGGGCGGTTGCAGACCCTGGAATCCCAGACCCATGATATGGGCCGGCTGTTTCTGGGCGGCGATCGGCGCTGGGAGGACAAGCTGTCGGCCCAGGTGGACCATCTGCGTCTGCAGACCATCGAGGAAACCGATCTGGAAACCCTGAAACAGGTGGTGGCGGAGCGCCTGAACGCCATCGGCGCCCAGCTCCAGACCTTGCGGGAAGCCGAGGAGCGCCGCAATCTCGAGGCGGAACGCAAGATTGTGGAAATGGGCCGGCGCCTGCGGGAGTTGGAACAGGAGTCGGAGGATCTGCGCCAGCGTCTCCGTCTGGCTCACCAGCAGGCCCTGCGCGATCCCTTGACGAGCCTGCCCAACCGCCAGGCGGTGGACGAGCGCATCGCCCAGGAATTCGCCCGCTGGCGCCGTTTCGGTGAGCCGTTCACCATGCTGCTGTGGGACATCGATCATTTCAAGCAGATCAACGATCGCTTCGGTCATCGGGCGGGTGACAAGGCTTTGCGCATCGTGGCCCGGATCCTGCGCGAGGGCATCCGGGAAGTCGATTTCGTCGGCCGTTACGGAGGCGAGGAATTTTTGATGCTGCTGCCGGAAACCGACGGCGACGGGGCGCTCAAGCTGGCGGAAAAGCTGCGTCGGGCGGTGGAGAACTGCGGTTTCAACAGCCGGGGCAAACCGGTCCCCATCACCATCTCCTGCGGCCTCAGTTGTGTCCGGGAGGGTGACACCCCAAAGAGCCTGTTCGAGCGCGTCGACCAGGCCCTGTACCGGGCCAAGGCGCAGGGGCGCAACCGCTGCGTGCAGGTTTAACCCGGATCCTGTCGCGGCGAACCGGAAAAGCGTCGGCCGATCCAGGCGAACACCCGCCGCAGGGCGGCCCACAGCCGCGGCAGCAGCCAGATCGTCAGGGCGATGAAAACCAGCAACAGAGCGAGGAACAGCCAGGGATAGTGCAGGGCCGTCCACAAGCCGCCGATGACCGCCACGTCTTCGCCGATGGAGGCGGCCCAGTTCGACACCGGTTCCGGCGAGGTGTTGATCACGAGGCGGGTGCTCATCTTGGTGGCGTGGGCGCCGGCGGCGATGGTTCCTCCCGCGATCGCCGCAGCTAGTTCCGCGGCCGGCGCCAGTTCGCCCACGGCCCCGGCCGCCAGCACGGCCCCGGCCGGAATACGGATGAAGGTATGGATCGCGTCCCAGCCGCTGTCGACACCCGGGGTCTTGTCGGCGACGAATTCGATCAGATACATCATTCCCGCCGCGGTGATGACCAGAGGATCGGCGACGACCGCCAGATCCGGCGGCAACTGGATATTGCCGGTCTGTGCCAGGATGCCGAGCATCAGCAGGGTGGCGTAGAGATTGATTCCGCTGGCCCAAGCGGCTCCCATGGAAAGGGCCACGGTTTGACTGATTTGTTCCAGGGTTTCCACGTCGTTCTCCGCAGTGCTCTCGTGAATCTTATCGTACCAGCACATCCAAGGCCCGTCCCCGCGCCGACTCGGGCAGGGCGACGAAACGGCGTCCGAGCAGCGCCTGTCCCCGGGAGGTCAGGGCGAAGCGCGTCAGCGCCCTGGCCCCGGCGTTGGCGGTCAGGTGCAGGTAGAGGAAATGGGTCAGGGGATATCGGCCGCTTTCCAGGTGTTGCCGGGAAGGCAAATAGGGACGGCTTTTGACGCCGCGTCTCAACGCCAGGGGGCGGATGCGCGGTTCCGCACCGAGCGCAGCGCTGGCAAAGCCGATGGCGCCCTGACGCCGGGCCACCGCTTCGATCACTTCGCGATCGGAATTCAGCAGGAACACGTCGGGTCGCAGCGGTGCGTCGCACAGGACCTGGTGCACGAAATGATCGTGGCCGGCGACGGCTGGGCTCAGGGCGAAACGGGTCGGCACCGCCGCGGCGGGGGCGCCGGCCCGATGGCGATGGCAGGGCCGGATGCCGAACCAGCGGGCCAGTTGTGCCAGCGTCAGCTCTTTCAGGGGCGAACGCCGCGGCACGTAGAGTGCGATGGCATCGATGCCGACGGGCAACGAGCGTACCCGCCCCGGCGGCCGGATCTGACGCCGTTCCCCGTCGGAGAGGGGGCGTCCGATGGCGATTACGTCGGCGCGGCCTTGAATCAACTGCTGCACCGCGGTCAGGGCGTTGGTGGTCCGGTGCTCGGCTTCGATGCCCGTGTTATTCAACCAGTCCGCCACGACCGGCGCCATCAGCCGGTCACTGACCACGGTCAGGGTTTCCGCCCCCGGGACGAGGGGCCATACCGAGATCAGAACGAGAAGCCGAAGCAGACGCTTCATGGACACACGCGCTGGCTGGGGAAGTGGCAGCGGAACTGGCTGCCGTGACCGGGTCGACTATCGATCTCCAGCCGACCGTCGTGGCGGTTGAGGACGTGCTTGACGATGGCCAGCCCCAGGCCGGTGCCCGTCGGGTTGCGGATTTCCGCCCCCGGTGCCCGGTAGAAGCGCTCGGTCAGGCGGGGAAGATGCTCGGGTTCGATCCCTTCCCCGGTATCGCTGACTTCGAGGCAGGCGCCGTCGTCGGTTTCGTACCAGCGGATGGTGATGCTGCCGTCGGCCGGAGTGTACTTGACCGCGTTGACGATCAGGTTGGTGAAGGCGCTGCGCAGTTCTTCCTCGTTCCCCAGCAACCGGGCCGGGGAGGCGATCTCCAGCTGCAGCGGCGCGTGCCGGTCGTGGCACTGTTCGGTTTCCCGGCGGATGTCGTCGAGCAGCCGGCCGACGTCCACCGGCTTTTGCCGCCTGGTTTCGTTGCGACTGGTCTCCAGGCGCCCCAGATAGAGCAGGTCGTCGATCAGATACTGGAGCCGGCGGATTTGTTGATCCATCCGCTCCAGAACCGGCCGGAAGGGTTCCGACACCGCTTCTTCGGTGTCGATCAGAGTCTCCAGATATCCTTTCAGAACCGTGATCGGCGTGCGCAGTTCGTGGGAGGCATGGGCGACGAAATCGCGTCGCTGCCGCTCGAGCAGGCGGATCTGGGTCACGTCCTGGGCGATCAGCAGGTAGCGATCCTTGGTGTAGGAAATCACCCGGATTTCCAGTTGCAGCCGCTCGTTTGGCGGCGCGGGCAAAGTGATGGGGTGTTCGAAACGGCGTCGTCGCAGGTGTTCCACGAAGCGCGGCGAACGCAGCAGGTCGTGGATTCGCAATCCCATGTCCCGCTTGCGCAACCCCAGCAGTTGCGCCGCCGCGGGATTGAACCATTCGATGGTGAAGTTCTCGTCGAGCACCACCGTAGCGTCCGGCAGGGCTTCGGTCGCCTGGCGGAAACGCTTCAGCATCTTGCCGAGGCGGCGTTTACGCCGCTGGTGGCGCCGCTGCATCAGGCGGAGCCGATGAAAGACTTCGGCCCAGATGCCGGTTCCGTCGGGAAGGAGGGGGCTCGATTCCTGCAACCAGGCGAGCAGGTGCCGGAGGTAATAAAGATGGCGCCCCAGATAGGCGCCGAACAGCACCATCAGCGCCAGGTCGATCCGGTTTTCCAGCCAGCCGATCAGGAAGGCGGCTGCAAGCCCCCAGACCAGGACCGCACCCTCTGCGCGCCAGGGATGGGTCATCAGTGGGTTTGGGCGCTGAAACGGTAGCCGAAACCGCGTACGGTCTGGATCATCGCATCGCGGCCGAATCGGGCCAGAATCTTGCGCAACCGGCGGATGTGCACGTCCACGGTGCGCTCTTCGATGAAACTGTTGCTGCCCCACACCCGGTCGAGCAGCTGGCCGCGGCTGTAGACCCTGTCCGGGTGGGTGAGAAAGAATTCCAGCAGCCGGTATTCGGTGGGACTCAGGTTGACCGGATGGCGTTCGATTTCCACCTGGTGCCTCTCCGGATCGATGACGATGCCGCCGGCGCTGATCAGGGCCGGCTTCTCCCCCTTGCCGTAACGGCGCAGGACCGCGTTGATCCGGGCGATCAGCTCGCGGGGAGAGAAGGGCTTGGTGATGAAGTCGTCGGCGCCGCTGTCCAGGCCGGTCACCTTGTCCTCCTCTTCACCCCGGGCGGTGAGCACGATCAGCGGCAGGTCGCTGTAGCGGCGGTCGCGGCGGAGCTGCCGGGCCCAGTCGACGCCGGAAACCCCCGGCAACATCCAGTCCAGCAAGACCAGATCCGGCCGCCGTTGTTCAAGCAGCGAGGCGGCCTGGCGTACCTCCGCCGCGCTCCGGATCGTGAAGCCGGCCTGACCCAGGATCAGTTCGAGCATCTCCCGGATGGGGGCTTCGTCTTCGACCACCAGAATGTCGACTTCGCTCATGGGCATGGGAAGCGAAATTGCCGATCCACAAGCATAGACCCGGCAGATTACGAGGTGATGACAATCGATTCGACTAGCGGGTCATGGGTCGGATCCGGATTTCCACCCGACGGTTCATGGCCCGTCCTTCCGGGGTGTCGTTGGGGGCGATGGGCATGCTTTCACCCATGCCTTTGGCCAGAATGCGGTTGGGGGCGATGCCCTGAGCGATCAGATACTGGGCCACGCTGTTGGCACGCTGCTGGGAAAGCTGTAGGTTGTAGGCCTCGCTGCCGGTCGAATCGGTATGACCGGTGACTTCGATGAGAGTTTCGGGAAATTCCTTCAGCACCAGTGCCACGGCGTTGAGGGTGGAATAGAATTGGGGGGCGATCTCGGCCGAGTTGGTGGCGAAGGTGATGTTGCCGGGCATGATCAGGCGCAGATTGTTTCCTTCCCGAACCACCCGGACCCCGGTGCCGGCCAGCTTCTGGCGCAGGATGGCTTCCTGGCGGTCCATGTAGGCGCCGACTCCCATGCCGGCCAGCGCACCGACGCCGGCGCCGATGGCGGCACCTTTGCCCGGCTTGCCGGCGATGGCCCCGCCGATGGCTCCCAGCGCGGCGCCGGTGGCGGCCCCCACGCCGGTGCCGATCACGGTCTTGCTGACCTGGGGTTCCCCGGTGTAAGGATTGGTGGTGCAGCCGGCGGTCAGGGCGGCCCCTATCAACAGCAACGTTTTGCGCATGTTCTGTCTCCTTCGTTCCAGGTTGGTCTAGCTTGGAAACGACTATTATTACCCAATAGGGTGAATCGGCAATGAATTTCCTTCACCGGCGTTTGAGAACGAATCAAGCGCCGGCATGCCGATTGGGCGCCGTATAAGTTAAAATAGCCGGCCCGGTGCGAATCGCATTGGCATTAATCATACGGAAACAGAGGGTAACTGGGGTGAGTCAAGATTTCATTTTTACTTCCGAATCGGTTTCAGAGGGGCATCCGGACAAGATCGCCGACCAGATCTCCGACGCCATGCTCGACGCCATCCTGGCCCAGGATCCGAAGGCCAGGGTGGCCTGCGAAACCCTGGTCAAGACCGGCATGGTCCTGCTTGCCGGGGAGATCACCACCAGCGCCTGGGTCGATGCCGAACAGTTGGTGCGCGAGGTGGTGCGCGACATCGGCTACGACGATCCGGCCATCGGCTTCGATTGGCAGTCGTGCGCGGTGCTGCAGGCCATCGGCAAGCAATCGCCCGACATCGCCCGGGGTGTGGACGAGGCCGAAGACAAGGATCTGGGGGCCGGCGATCAGGGTCTGATGTTCGGTTACGCCTGCGACGAAACCGACGCCCTCATGCCTGCGCCCATCTATTACGCCCACCGGCTGGTGCAGCGGCAGGCGGAGCTGCGCAAGGCCAAGGTGCTGCCGTGGCTGCGTCCCGACGCCAAGAGCCAGGTGACCCTGCGCTACGAGGACAACCGTCCGGTGGCGGTGGACGCGGTGGTGCTGTCCACCCAGCACGCCCCTGACATTCCCCAGAGCGCCATCCGCGAGGCGGTGATCGACGAGATCATTCTCAAGGTACTGCCTCGGGAGTGGGTTCATTCGGATACCAAGTTCTTCGTCAATCCCACCGGCCAGTTCGTCATCGGAGGGCCGGTGGGGGACTGCGGCCTGACCGGGCGCAAGATTATCGTCGACACCTACGGCGGCATGGCCCGCCACGGCGGTGGCTGTTTCAGCGGCAAGGACCCCACCAAGGTGGACCGTTCCGCCGCCTACATGGGCCGCTACGTGGCCAAGAACATCGTCGCCGCGGGCCTGGCCGAGCGCTGCGAGATCCAGGTGTCCTACGCCATCGGCGTCGCCGAGCCCACCTCCATCAGCATCGAAACCTTCGGCACCGGCAAGATCGCCGAATCGCGTCTGGTGGAGATCGTACGCGAGCACTTCGATCTGCGTCCCCGCGGCCTGATCGAGGCGCTCGACCTGCTGCGGCCGATCTATCGCAAGACCGCCGCCTACGGCCACTTCGGCCGCAGCGAGCCGGAGTTCACATGGGAACGTACCGACAAGGCCGACCAGTTGCGCGAGGCCGCCGGTTTGCCACCCCGAACCTGAAACCGTATCACCGAATCAGAGGAAAGCGCCATGAACCAACCTGCCACGAGCCTTCAGCCCGACTACAAAGTCGCCGACATCTCCCTGGCCAACTGGGGCCGCAAGGAGATCCGCATCGCCGAGACCGAAATGCCGGGCCTGATGGCCCTGCGCGAGGAATACCGTGACCAGAAGCCGCTGGCCGGTGCCCGCATCGCCGGCTGCCTGCACATGACCATCCAGACTGCGGTGCTGATCGAAACCCTGGTGGAACTGGGGGCCGAAGTGCGTTGGTCTTCCTGCAACATCTTCTCCACCCAGGACCACGCCGCCGCCGCCATCGCCGCTGCCGGCATTCCGGTGTTCGCCTGGAAGGGGGAGACCGAGGAGGAATACTGGTGGTGCATCGACCAGACCCTGTTCGGCCCCAACGGTTGGCGTCCCAACATGCTGCTCGACGACGGCGGCGATCTGACCCAGGTGGTCCACGAGAAGTATCCGGAGCTGCTGAAGGACATCCGCGGGCTTTCCGAGGAAACCACCACCGGTGTCCACCGCCTCTACGAGATGATGAACGAAGGTAAGCTCAAGTGCCCGGCCTTCAACGTCAACGATTCGGTGACCAAGTCCAAGTTCGACAATCTCTACGGTTGCCGCGAGTCGCTCCTCGACGGCATCAAGCGGGCCACCGACGTCATGATCGCCGGCAAGATCGCCGTGGTCCTGGGATACGGCGAGGTGGGCAAGGGTTGCGTCCAGGCCCTGCGCGGCCAGGGGGCCACGGTGTGGGTCACCGAGATCGATCCCATCTGCGCCCTGCAGGCGGCGATGGAAGGCTACCGCGTGGTCACCATGGAGGAGGCCGCCCCGGTGGCCGACATCTTCGTCACCGCCACCGGCAACTACCACGTCATCACCCACGAGCACATGCAGGCGATGAAGAACAACGCCATCGTCTGCAACATCGGCCACTTCGACAACGAGATCGACGTGGCCTCCCTGCGCCAGTACCGCTGGGAGAACATCAAGCCCCAGGTGGACCACGTCATCTTCCCCGACGGCAAACGCATCATCCTCCTGGCCGAGGGGCGGCTGGTGAACCTGGGCTGCGCCACCGGGCATCCCAGCTTCGTGATGTCCAACTCCTTCTGCAACCAGGTGTTGGCCCAGATCGAGCTGTGGAACAATCCGGGCAAGTACGAGAACAAAGTGTACGTCCTGCCCAAGATCCTCGACGAGAAGGTGGCCCGCCTGCACCTGGAAAAACTGGGCGCCAAGCTGACCCGGCTGACCGAAGCCCAGGCCGCCTACATCGGCGTGCCGGTGGACGGCCCCTACAAGCCGGATCACTATCGATATTGATCGCTCACCGCGGAGACGCAGAGAACGCAGAGAAAGAATTGATTTGAAAAAGCTTGTGCACCCCACGTCTCTGCGGTGAAATTCA
The DNA here is from genome assembly GCA_026984375.1 of Methylothermaceae bacterium. GTDB lineage: Bacteria > Pseudomonadota > Gammaproteobacteria > Methylococcales > Methylothermaceae > Methylohalobius. Next base: position 14,650 of record JALSSF010000067.1, read on the forward strand.
AATGCCCAATATGAACCGCCCCCTGCTCAGCTTCGAGTTCTTCCCGCCCCGTTCGGCGGAGATGGCTACCCAGTTGCGGGACGCCTACCGGCGGCTGGCGGCGCTCGATCCGGTCTATTTTTCCGTCACCTATGGTGCCGGCGGCAGCACGCGGGACAAGACCTTCGAAACCGTACTGGAGATCCAGCGCGAGACCGGAATCGAGGCCGCGCCGCATCTGTCGTGCATCGGTTCCACCCGGGACGAGATCCGCGCCCTCCTGCGACGTTACCGGGAGGCGGGCATCCGCCGCATCGTCGCCCTGCGCGGCGACCTGCCCTCGGGGATGCACGCCGACGGCGAGTTCCGTTACGCCAGCGACCTGGTGGCCTTCATCCGTGCCGAAACCGGCGACCATTTCCATCTGGAAGTGGCCGCCTACCCGGAGACCCATCCCCAGGCCGCCAGCTATCCGGACGACCTGCGCCATTTCGCCGCCAAGGTCCGGGCCGGGGCCGACGGCGCCATCACCCAGTACTTCTACAACGCCGACGCCTATTTCCATTTCCTCGCCGACTGCCGGAAGCAGGGCTTGGCAATCCCCATCGTCCCCGGCATCATGCCCATCACCAACTACGCCCAGTTGGCCCGGTTCTCGGACCTGTGCGGGGCGGAAATACCCCGATGGATGCGCAAGCGCCTGGAGGCTTTCGACGGCGATCTGGCGGCGATCCGTGCCTTCGGCGTCGAAGTGGTGACCGAGCTGTGCCGTCGCCTCCTCGACGGCGGGGTGCCGGGCCTGCACTTCTACACCATGAACCGCGCTGAGCCGACCCTGACCATCTGCCGCAACCTGGGGCTGGCATGAAGTGTTACGTCTACCGTTCCCGCAAGAAGGATGAAATGTACCTCTACCTGCGGGAGCGGGACGACTTTGCCGCCGTGCCGGCCGAGCTGATGCGCTGGTTCGTCAATCCGGTGTTCGTCTTCGAGCTGGAGTTGACCCCGCAGCGCCGGCTGGCCCGCGCCGACGCCGGGCAGGTGATGGCGGCGCTGCGTGAACAGGGCTGGTACCTCCAGCCCCCGCCACCGCCGGAGCCTCTTGGCTGAGTGCGCCGTTCCCGCCTGTATCTGCCCGTTCCGCTGCGAAGCGGGCATGAGGTGACCGTCGAGGGTGAACGCGCCCACTATCTGCGCAGCGTACTGCGGCTGCGTGCCGGGGCGCCCCTGACGGTGTTCGACGGCGAGGGCGGCGAATTCGATGCCGAAGTGCTCGCCTTCGACCGGCGCCGGGTCCGTCTCCGTCTCGGTGCCTGGCGTGACGTGGAACGGGAATCGCCTCTGCGTATCCACCTGGGCCTGGCCGTCGCCAAGGGGGAACGGATGGACTGGGCGGTGCAGAAGGCGGTGGAACTGGGGGTGGCCGCCATCACCCCGCTTCTGACCGAACGCGGCAACGTCGTGCTCGAGGGCGAACGCGCCGAGCGCCGCCGCCGCCACTGGCAGGCCGTCGCCGTCGCCGCCTGCGAGCAATGTGGCCGCAACCGGGTGCCGGCGGTCGCCCCGCCCCAGCCGTTGCCGGCCTGGTTACCCGGTCGCCGCGGCCTGGTCTTCGATCCTTCGGGCGCTTCGCTGGGGGCGTTGCCGGAACCGGCGGGGGAGCTGGCGCTGCTGATCGGTCCCGAAGGGGGCTTGACCGCCGCCGAGCTGCGCCTGGCCGAGGCCGAGGGTTTCGTGCCGGTGGCCCTGGGACCGCGGATTTTGCGGGTGGAGACCGCGGCGGTGGCGGCCTTGACGGCGGTGCAATGCCGCTGGGGGGATCTGGCGGCCCGGTAACCCCCTTGTCATCGGCCGCTCACGCGGTTGTAACGCCGGTGTCGGAGAA
>JALSSF010000068.1 GCA_026984375.1 Methylothermaceae bacterium
ATCCTCTCCGAGAAACCGTTTCGCGGGCGCTTCCGGGTGGTGAAGGCGAAGTTGCGATCTCCCGAGGAGGAGGACGTCGAATTCGTCTACATTTTGCGCCGTACCGGGGACGGCTGGAAAATCGTCGACGTGCGTTACGACGGTATCAGCGATCTGGCCCTGAAGCGGGGGCAATTCAGCGAAATCCTGGAGAAGGAGGGCTTCGAGGCGCTGCTGTCCAAGCTGGACCGAAAGATCGCCGACTACGCCAAAGAGGACGAGACCGGAACGGGGTGAAACGGAACCCCTCTCAATAGAGGGGTTCGTCGTAGAACATCAGCAGCAGACCGATCAGGGTCATCGAGCCCATGGCCACCATGCCGGCCCATGTCGAGGCCGGCGGCTGGAGTTTCAGTTCCAGCCAGCGGCCGGCCGCCATGAAGATGGCGAGCAGTCCCATGACGGTGTGGGTGGACTGGATCAGGTACTCGGTTTTGAGTTCGAAGCCGCCGTGGGCGTGGGTCAGCAGCAGAATGCCGCCGACCGCGCACAGAACGGGAAAGAGGTAGCGCAGCCGACGGGCGGCCGGGTTGGTGCGGGCCCGGATTTCCAGCCCGCCGAGGACGAAGGCCAGCAGGGTGGCCAGGCGGTGCTGGAAGATTTCCCCGTCTCCGAAGGTGCTTTCCCAGAATCCCAACGGTCCCAGCGGCCAGGCCTGGGCGTCGGAGCGGAAGAAGAGGAAGATTCCCAGGACGATGAAACCGGCGGGCCAGTAGTCGGCCCAGCGCCAGCGGAACAGGTAGCCGCCCAGGGCCACCAGGGCCATGGCCGTGAGAATCAGGCCGGAGACGTTGTGGTTGAAATTGGACCATTCCGCGGCGGCGACGGGGGCCTCCTTGCCGACGATGGTGGCCCGTTGCACCTCGCCGATCAGCAGTTCCTCGTGGGTGGGGGAGGTCAGCTGGGGCCACTTGGGGCTGAACATGTGCCACACTTCGCCGGGTGAGGCGGTCAGGTGGGGAATGTCCACCGCCGGCGGCTGGCTCGACAAGGTGGCGGCCACGAACAGGGCGCTGACCAGGAGGAAGGATTCGGCCTCGATCAGATGGGGGATGGTGCGGTACAGGGCGGGATGATCGCCCGACTGCTCCCAGCGTTTGCCGGCCCGGTAATTGAACCAGGCCAGTCCCAGGGCCCCCAGCATCAGGGCGATCTTGGTCAGCAGCAGGCTGCCGTAACCGGTGCCGATCAGGGCGGTGAGATTGTCGATGAAATGCCAGGCCAGGGGAATGCCGGTCAGCAGCAGGCCGGCCACCGCCAGGGCGCCCAGGGTGGAGAAATGCCGCAGCGCCTGGGGCCAATAGGGCCGTAGCACCGGATCAGTGTGCGCCACCCGCCAGAACACGATCAACTGAACCACACCGCCGAACCACAGGGCGCCGCAGATCTGATGGAGGATGGTGGTCGCCATCAGCAGTTCGCGCATTTCGAAGCGGCCTACCCCGTGGGTCAGCCAGGCGCCGCAGACGACGATGGCCGTCATCAGTCCCCACGCCAGGCGCCAGCGTAGTGGATCTTCCGGCCGTGCCAGCAGGCCGTGCCCGATCCACCCCAGACCCAGGGCCAACAGCATGCGGATCAAACCGGCCTTGAACTGAACCGTGGCGGTGTAGGCGGACCAGGGCAGGGTCCCCAGGGTTTCCTTCAACACCCAGGCCTTGGCGGCCAGGGCGACGGCGTGGCTGGCGGCCAGGGCGAAAGCGCCGAGATAGAGCCAGCGCAGGCTGTGACGGTATAGGCGCTCGCTGCCCGGCCCCGGCGGCAACAGCGCCTTCAGGATCAGCCGGTTCCAGATCAGCGCGCCCAGCGACAGGGCGAAGCTGATCAGGGCGATGCCGCCCATGAGGTCGTCGAGGAAGTTGGCCAGCCCTTCCAGGCCGCCGACGGCGATGGCGGGAACCGTTTCGGTCGTCATCGGCGCTCGCCTCCCGGTACGGTGAACTTGAGCACGTCTTCGGTGATGTGACCGTCGGCGGCGAAGACCTTGTATTGCAGGGCGTATTCGCCCGGCCCCAGCGGGGGCAGGGCGACGATCAACTCCCCGGGACGCTCGCCGTGGCGCAGTTCGAGCACCTGCTTCCGGTCGCCGGCGCTGACCAGATAGACGATGGACAGCAGGGGTTCGATGTCGGAGTTGAAGAACAGGTGGACATCGGTGGCCTGGCCGGGGGCGACCGGGCCGGCGTCAAGGGAGGAATGGGTGATGACGGCGTGGGCCTGCACCGCCGGGGAGACGGCGGCCAATACCATGGAGGTCATAAGGATTAGGGTGCGCATCTCGGCGTTCCTCTCTACTTTCTCGGTCGATCAAGCGGATTTGCGGGCCTTGAGGGCGTGGCCGGCCAGGGTCTTGCCCAGGTCCCAGATGGCGCCGGGAACCTGGTGGCAGTCGGCGAGCACGTCGTCCATGGCCTCGACGATCCAGCGCCGGTCGTCGTCGCCGATCACCAGCGGCGGCAGGAATTTGACCACGTTCATACCGTGGCCGGCCACCTGGCTGAGAATCCGGTGTTTCTTGAACAGCGGAATGGTGATCATCTGGCTGAAAAGGCCTTTGTTGGCGGTCTCCAGCAGATTCCAGGCGGTTTTGAGCTTGAAGCTGTCGGGTTTGCCGAACTCGAGGGCGATCATCAGCCCCCGGCCGCGGGCCTGGTGGAAGAATTCGTAGCGCTGGGCCAGTTCGTTCAGTTCCGCCAGCAGGGCATCCCCCTGACGGGCGGCGTTGGCGATCAGGTTCTCGCTCTCCAGCACCTCCAGGGTCGCGATTCCCGCCGCCATCGCCATGTTGTTCTTGGAGAAGGTGGAACCGTGCACCACCGCCCGGTCCATGCGGTTGAAGACCCTGTCCATGATTTTCGCCGTCATGGCCACCGCCCCCACCGGCACGAATCCCCCGGACAGGGCCTTGGCCATGAGGATCATGTCCGGTTCCACGTTCCAGTGTTCGACGGCCCATAGCCTGCCGGTCCTGCCCAAGCCGGTCTGAATTTCGTCGGCCACGAACAGGGCGCCGTACTTGCGACACAGGCGGGCGGCTTCGGCCAGATAGTCGTCGTCCGGCAGGTTGACCCCCTTGCCCTGAATCGGCTCGACGATGAAGGCGGCCGTCTCCCGCGTTCGCAGCGCCCGTTCCAGCGCTTCCAGATCGTTGAAGGGGATGGCCTCGCAGTCCGGCAGCAGGGGGCCGAAACCCTGGCGGAAGATCTCTTCGCCGTTGAGGGACAGCGCCCCCATGGTCAGGCCGTGGAAGGCGTGCTCGCAATAGAGGATCCGGCTGCGGCCGGTGGTGTAACGGGCGAACTTGATCGCCGCCTCCACCGCCTCGGCGCCGGAATTGCAGAAGAACAGGCGGGTCAGGGGAGCGGGGGTGCGCTGCACCAACTTCTCCGCCAGGATGCCGGCGAGCAGGGACACGTCCATCTGCACCAGATCGGGCAGATCCAGTTCCAGCACCTCCCGGAGGGCCGCCTTGACCGTCGGGTGGTTGCGGCCCAGGGCGAAGACGCCGAAACCGCTGAGCAGGTCCAGATAGCGATGGTCCTCCTCGT
>JALSSF010000069.1 GCA_026984375.1 Methylothermaceae bacterium
GTCCTATAATGCCCGTCTGCCGTTCCTGTTCGCGGGGGCGGTCAACCGGGCCCGGTTGCCGCGTCGCCTGGCGGATCGGGTCGTGGCCGCGGCTCGGCGTCTGGTCCGGGCGCTCGGATTGCGCGGGCTTCACGGCCTCGATTTCATGGTCACGGATCGTGAAGCGCTCGTGTTGGAACTCAATCCCCGCCCCGGCGCGGCGCTGGCCCTGTGGGATTCGGCGTGGCACGGAGGCGGGGTGGGGGCGCACGTTCGGGCCTGTCGGGGCGGGCGTCCCCCGGCGGCGCGCCGTGTGCCGGTGAAAGGGATGCGGATCGTGTACGCTCCCGGCGACGGCAAAGTGGACCGTTCATGGCGCTGGCCCGGCTGGTGTGCCGACCTTCCTGCTCCGGGATCCTCCGTCACGCGGGGCGAGCCCCTGTGCACCGTCTTCGCCACGGGTACCACGGTGGCTCAGGTCGAGGATACCCTGATGCGGCGGCTTCGCTGGCTCGAACGGCAGTTTCAGGATCAATGCAAAATCATCGAGGTGGAAACGGAATGACAGAACAGATTGGCGTCAGTGTGAATTTCAGCACCCAACCCCTGGTGGAGTCCCTGATCCGGGATGCCGCCATGCTGCGGCTCGGGGTGAAACGGCTCGACAACGGCGTGACCCTGGTGGACGCCGGCATCGACACGATCGGCGGTCTGGAGGCCGGGCGGCGGATCGCGGAAATCTGCATGGGGGGCATGGGAACGGTGACCCTGGCGCACAGTGCCCTGACCCCGGACTGGCCGCTGCGCGTGCACGTCCACGCCAGCGATCCGGTGCTTTCCTGTCTCGGCAGTCAGTACGCCGGCTGGAGCCTGTCCCACGGTAAGGGCAAGGAGGCCTTCTATGCCCTGGGATCGGGACCGGCGCGTTCCTTGAGCCTGAAAGAGCCCCTGTTCGAGGAGCTAGCCTATCAGGACAAGGCCGATGCCACCGTCATCGTCATGGAGGTGGACCGGTTCCCGCCGTTGGAATTGCTGGACAAGATCGCGGCCGATTGCGGGGTCGAAGCGGCGAAGCTGACTGTGATCGTGACCCCCACCTCCAGCCTGGCGGGTGGACTGCAGGTGGTGGCCCGGGTGCTGGAGGTGGCCATGCACAAGGCCCACGAATTGGGATTTCCCCTGGACGACATCGTCGATGGTTCCGGCAGCGCCCCGGTGCCGCCCCCGGCGCCCGATTTCATCACCGCCATGGGTCGGACCAACGATGCCATTCTTTTCGCCGGACAGGTTCATTTGTTCGTCCGGGGCAGTGCCGAGGCGGCGGAGAAGCTGGCCCACGAGCTTCCCAGTTCCACTTCGCGGGATTACGGCAAGCCGTTCGCCCAGGTTTTCAAGGAATACGATTACGATTTCTTCAAGGTCGATCCCATGTTGTTCAGCCCGGCCAGCGTTATGGTCACCGCCGTCGAAGCCGGCCGTACCTTCCGGAGCGGAAAACTCGACGCGGAACTCCTGGCCCGCTCCTTCGGCGCGTGAAAGGGCGGATCGCCGTCATCAGCGACGAGCCGGGCTGGCACGGCGCGCGCCTGAAAGCCAGTCTGGCCCGGCGGGGGTGGGAGATCGTGTTCGTTTCCCTGTCCCGGGGACAGCTGCAGACCTTGCCGGACCGCCCCCCGGCGTTGCTGCCCGGCTTCGGCGAACGGGAACCCGCCGGGGTGTTCGTGCGGGGTATCAGCGGCGGCAGTCTGGAACAACTGATCCTGCGCCTCGATCTGCTGCACGTCTACGAGAGCCTGGGGATCGTGGTGTACAACCCGCCGCGGCCGATCGAGCTGAGCGTGGACAAGGGAATGGCCAGCGTGCTGCTGGCCCGGGCGGGAATCCCCACGCCTCCCACCTGGGTCACCGCCGATCCGGACGAAGCCCGTGCCATCGCCCTCCGGGAGCTGTCCCAGGGGCGATGGCTGGTTTCCAAGCCCTTGTTCGGTTCCCAGGGAGAGGGAGTGCAGTTGCACACCTCGCCGGCGTCGGTGGCGGACCTACGCCCGGCCGGCGGGGTGTATTACCTGCAGCGTTACGTGGGTACGAGACCGGCGCGGGATTTCCGCCTGTTCGTCGTCGGCGGCCGCGTGGTGGCGGCCATGTGCCGTCATGGGGCGGACTGGCGCACCAATGTGGCCCAGGGCGGGCGGTGTCAGGGGATCGATCCCTCTAGGGAGATGATTCGTCTGTCGGAAGAGTCGGCACGGGTATTGCATTTGAATTACGCCGGGGTGGATCTGATCCGGGACGAGACCGGCCGCCTCTGGGTGATCGAAGTGAACGGAATCCCGGCGTGGAAGGGATTGCAGAGCGTGTGTGACCTCGACATTACCGAACGGCTGGTGGACGACTTCCTGGCAAGGTTGGCGCGATGATCTCCCCCCGGGATCTTCAGCGTTGTTATCTGGATGCCTGCCGCCTGGATGTCGAGGCGTTCAAACCGGGAAACGTCAGCGTCTATGCCCCCGGCCACGGCATGACCGCGGCGGACTTTCTCCGCAGCGCCGAGGTCAGCGCTCCCTGGCTGTGCCGGGAGGATCTCGGTCTGGGCGAGCGTATCTACCACGCCGCCGCCGCCAGCTTCGAGGCGCTGGGATGCAACACCAACCTGGGCATCCTGCTGCTTTCCGCCCCTTTGCTCATGGCGGCCCGGAATCCGGCGGGGGCTTCGTTACGGGAGCGGTTGCGCCGGGTTCTGGAGACGACGACCCGCGAGGATGCTGACTGGGTGTACCGGGCGATCCGGTTGGTGCAGCCCGGCGGGCTGGGACAGGTAAGCCGCGAGGATGTCCGTCATCCGCCGACGGTGACCCTGCGGGAGGCGATGGCGTTGGCAAAAAACCACGATCGCGTTGCTTTTAACTATACTTTTAGCTTCAAGGATGTTTATGAACTGGGAATTCCCAGGTATCATAATGGGGTTTATCGATGGGAGAGCGAGGGTTGGGCTGCTGTCCTGGTGTTCGTGACCTTTTTGCGACAGATTCCCGACACCCATGTGGAACGCAAGTTCGGTAAACGCTACACAGGGATGATTCAGGCGGAGATGGCGCGGCTGGAGCGGCGTTTGCTCGACAGCGACACGCCGGATGCGCTGGTGCCGGAAATCCGGAGAATCGATGCGCGCTTCAAGGAAGCGGGCATCAATCCGGGCACGACGGCCGATCTGACGGTCGCGACCCTACTGGCCGCGGCCTTGGAGGAACGGCTCTCCCAGGAAGGATCGGGGATGACGACAGTGGCGGGTTCCCGGTACCCGGTCACTGATTAGGGAGGCACGACATGTCATTGATTCAGAAAATTCTGGCGTTATTTTCATCAACCCAAGAAGAGGAAACAGTAAGGATGGCAAAAATCGACAAGCTGCTGATCGGTGAGTCCCTGAAGGGTGACGGCAATGAGGTCGCTCACATTGATCTGATTATCGGTCCCCGGGGAAGTGCGGCGGAGACTGCTTTCGCCAACTGCCTGACCAACAACAAGGCAGGTCACAGCGCGTTGTTGGCGGTGGTGGCTCCCAATCTGATGTGTAAACCGGCCACGGTCATGTTCAAC
>JALSSF010000070.1 GCA_026984375.1 Methylothermaceae bacterium
GCCCCGGGGATCGGAAAAACGAACGTAGAAATGCAGGTCTTCGACCTGACAGGCGATCAAAATCAGGCTCAGGGCCAGCCAAACGGTCGTTTTCATGGGAATCGGTCCTAAGTTGTCAATAATTCGCGGAATTGGGCTGCCGTCTGGGGACGCCGGCGGGGGTCGAGCGCCAGCGCCCGGTCGATGGCGGCTAGCAGTCCTTCGGGGTAGCGTCCATGATACAGCTGGAGCGCAGGTTTGAGAGTATCGTGTTCCAGGCGCGCCGGCACTTCGGGGGGCGGTTGGCGGTCCAGGCAGAACCGCAACGTGGCGGCCAGGCCGTAGAGGTCGCTCCAGGGGCCCAGGGGCAGGTGGTGATGGAACTGTTCCGGTGGCGAGAAGCCCGGGGTGCGCACCTTGCCGGGCCGATTCCAGTCCTTGGCGTCGGGAAAAGGGCGGGCGGCACCGAAATCCAGCAACAGGGGGGAGCCATCGGGGCGAATCAGGATGTTTTCCGGTTTCAGGTCCAGGTGGACGAACCCTTGCGCATGAATGGCCTCCAGGGCCGCCAGTAGTCCCTGGGCGAGCCGGATCAGAAAGGGACCGTCCAGCGAGCGGGGGCGGTGCTTCGTGTACCAGCCCAGGCTCTTGCCGTAGTCGTAGCGCATCACCATGTAAACGGTGGCGTTGGCGTGAAAGAAACCGGTGACCTCGACGATGTTGGGATGTTTCAAAGTGGCCAGCATGCGGGCTTCTTCGACGAAAAGCCGCCGGCCGCGCAGAAAGGCGTTGCGGCAGGCGTCGTCGTTGGGAACGACGTTGCCGTTCCAGTCCCGGTAAGCCAGCCGCCGGGGCAGATATTCCTTGATGGCCACCTGGATCATGTCTTCCAGCTGACGGGCCAGGTAAACGGCGCTGAAGCCGCCGTCGGCCAGGGGTCTTTCGATGACGTAGCGGTCCACCACCATCCCGGTGGGCAGATGATCGAAGGGACGCTCGGGGGGCGGGCTTGCGGACATTATGTTCCGTCGGGAATTGCGCTACTATTGCCTGCTTTAAGCATAGTTGGGTTTATATCATGATTTGCAGCATGACCGCGTTCGCCGAATGCCAGACCCGCGCCGAACCCTACGCTCTGCGTTGGGAGATCCGCTCGGTCAATTCGCGCTATCTGGATCTGATTCTCCGGCTGCCGGACAATCTGCGTTTTCTGGAACCCGCCGTCCGCCGGCAGGTGGGGAAGTACGTCAAACGGGGCAAGGTGGAGTGCCATCTGCGTCTGGAGCCGTTGCCCGATGCCGATTACCGTTTCGAACTCAACCGGCCCCTGATCGCCGCCCTGACGGTCGCGATCCGGGAAATCGACCCCATGCTGCTGAAGGCGGCACCGGTTTCCCCCCTGGACGTCGCCCGCTGGCCCGGTGCGCTCAAGGAGCCGGAAATCGACCGGGAAGCCTTGGAACAGGCAGTCCTGGCCGGTCTCTCCCGGGCCCTGGAACAACTGGCCGCCGCCCGCCGGCGCGAGGGGGAGCAGTTGGCGGCTTTCGTTCGTCAACGCTGCCAGACGTTACACCAAGCGGTGGAAACCGCCCGCCGCCTGGTGCCGCAGGCGCTGGACGCGATTCGGGAAAAGTTGACCGCCCGGGTGGAGGAAATCTGCAGCGAGCCGGATCGGGAGCGTCTGGAGCAGGAGCTGGTTTATCTGGCCCAGAAACTGGACGTGACCGAGGAACTGGATCGCCTGGACACTCATCTGAAGGAGGTGGATCGTCTGCTCGGAAGCGATCAGCCGGTGGGACGACGCCTGGATTTCCTGTGTCAGGAAATGAACCGGGAGGCCAACACCCTGGCGGCCAAAGCCGCCTCAACCGCCCTGACCCAATGCGCCCTGGAAATGAAGGTGTTGATCGAACAAATACGCGAACAAGTCCAGAACATCGAGTAAGCCATGGGCAAAGGTACCCTGTTCATCGTGTCCGCCCCATCGGGGGCGGGAAAAACCAGTCTGCTGAAGCGGCTGCGGGAAGAACTGCCGGATCTGGTGATCTCCATCTCCCACACCACCCGTCCCAGGCGTCCCGGCGAGGTCGATGGCCGGGATTATTATTTCGTCTCTGTGGAAACGTTCGAACGCATGTTGGCCCAGGGAGCCTTTCTCGAACATGCCAAGGTGTTCGATCACTATTACGGCACCGCCAGACGCCAAGTGGAGGAAAATCTGGAACGGGGATTCGACGTCGTTCTGGAAATCGATTGGCAGGGAGCGCGTCAGGTGCGGGAAAAGATGCCGGAAAGCCGCTCGATTTTCATTCTTCCCCCGTCCCGCCAGGTGTTGGAACAGCGCCTGCGCAGCCGGGGACAGGACAGCGAGGCGGTGATCGCCCGACGCATGCGTGCTGCCCGGGCCGAAATCGCCCACTACGACGAATACGACTATCTGGTGGTCAACGACCGTTTCGAACAAGCCCTGATGCAGCTCGAAAGCATCATCGTCGCCGACCGGCTGCGGCTGGCGCGTCAACGGGAGAAACTGGCCGATCTGTTGCGGAATCTGCTGGTCTGATTGTCAGGAAATTTTACAACCGGTCGCCAAATCGTTGAAAACAAAGGGGTGGCATGGCATTTGCTGTTAGCTCATGTGGATGCCAAACCGATCGGGATCGTCCCATGACAGGACCCAAGTGGATCCTTGCTATGCTGTTGTTGGCTTGGCTGGGTGTCGGGTTTGCCGCGGAAAAGCGGCTCTCGCCGCTCCGGTTGCGCCAGGCGGCCCTGCAGTCCGAACGCGGCGTCAGCGGCCGGCCCGATTATGGCAGGGCCTATCGGCTCTACTGCCTGGCGGCGGCCCTGGATGACCGCCAGGCGATGTACCGTCTGGGCTGGCTGTATTTCAACGGTCGGGGCGTCAAGCGCCACAAGGGGGTGGCACTGGGGTGGTTTCGACGGGCGGCCAAGCGGGGAGATCGTTACGCTCTGCGGATGGTGCGTCGCTTCAGCGATGTCAGGCCGAAACGCGATCCCCGCTGTCCCGTCACCCGGGATCCCCGGCGGATGGACCGCCGGGCCGTACTTGCCTGGGCCCGCCTGCTGGGACGGGAGTTTAACGTGGACCCGCGCCTGGTCCTCGCCGTCATCAAGACCGAGTCCAATTTCGATCCCTCCGCCCTGTCCCCCAGGATGGCCTACGGCCTGATGCAGCTGATGCCGGGGACGGCGAAGCGTTTCGGCGTCGATCGCCTCAGTCCGGTGGAGAACATGATCGGCGGGGTGTTGTATCTGCGCTGGTTGCTGCGCCACTTCCGCGGTGACGTCCGCCTGACCCTGGCGGCCTACAACGCCGGCGAACAGGCGGTGCACCGTTATCGCGGCATTCCTCCCTATCGGGAGACCCGCCGTTACGTCGAGCGGATCCTCGCCGACTATCGCCGGGCGCGCCATCCGGTCCCCGAACCCCTGGCTTTCTAACGCAGCAGCGCCAAGGCCTCCTGAATTTCCGTCTTGGCTTTTTGGAGCACCTTGAGGGAGTATTCCGGTGACAGGGTGCCGTCCCGGAGCTTGTGGCAGGCGGGAATGGAAGCGATGACCGGAAGCTGGCCGGTTTTTCCGCTTTCCAGATGATGATGCAGTCGGGAAAGCATGACGATATCGCTCAGGGTCAGATGCGGCCCGCTGTCATAATGCCACTGCTCCGCCAGGGGAGGCACCTGGACGATTTCCTCGGGAAAGCCCCATTTCTTGAGCACGTAATAACCTACCGGGCCGCGGACGGCGGCCAGAATCGCTTCCACATCCTCGTGGTCGTAGTGTTCCTTGGGGAAGTTTTCCACGAAAACCAGGAACGGAACCGCACCGATGTCGCTCAGCAGACCGGCCAGCAGAGCCTCCTCGGGATCGGGCCACCGGTTGTCCCTCGCCAAGACATGGGAAAGCGCTGAAATCCTGAGGCTGTCACGCCACAGGGTTTGCATGCGCCTTTGCAGCACTTTGTCCCGGGATTTGAACAGATCCTTGAGGCAGAGCGAGGTGACCAGGGTGCAGGTGACTTTCAGTCCCAGACGATTGACGGCCTCCAGGCAATTGCGCGCCGGCTGTGCTTGCAGATACAGCGGGCTGTTGGCGATGTGCAGGAGTTTGGCGGCGATGGCGGCGTCGAGCTGGACGATGGCGGCCGCCTCGGCGACGCCGATGTCCTCCCGGTCGATGGCCCGGCGCAGCCGGACGGCGACGGGGGGGAGCGTGGGCAACCTGAGTTCCTCGCTGGTGAAGAACTGGCAAAAGGTCTGAAACAGCGGCGTGGTGCGCAGCGCCTTGGGAACGTCCCAGTTTTCCGGTTCCAGGAGACGGTCTTCGGCAAGCCCCGCGTGCAGATTCTTGTGCATCACCCGGGCGGAAACCCGTAACACCTCGACGTCCGATTGGGCCACGGCGGTGGCCCGGTGGGTTTCCCCGTGGGACAGGGGAAAACGCGCCTTGGCGGATCCGGCCGCGACCTCGTAGCTCTGGGTATCGCTCAATCGCATCTCCACCGAGCCGGACAACAGATACAGAACGCTGTCATCGGTCTCGTTCCGTTGGAACAGGATGGAACCGGCGCCGTAGGTCTCGGTTTTCTGGGTCAGGGAGAAGGCGCGCAGTTCTTCCGCGCTGAAATTGCGCAGGGGAATCAGAAGCCTCAGTTCCGCCACGGTCACGTGACGGGGGGCGAGCGAATCCGCCGGTTTGGTTCTCGGACGGCAGTCCGTGGTCGATCTCCGCCTCAAAAAGCGCGACAACATGGTGGCTAGGCTAGTGAAACAACCGGCGGACCTGTTCGATCTCCCGTTTGGCCGTGTGCAACAAATCCAGGGAGAACACCGGGGAAATGGTGCGCAGGTCCAATTTTTGGTAAACGGGCAAGGTTTCGATGGGGGGAAGAGAGCCGGTTTTCACCCGGCCCAGCTTGGTGTGCCAATTGGCCAGGATGACCAGATCGGTCAGGGACAATTCCTCCTCGTCGCAATAATACCAGTCGTCGCAATGAAGCGGGATTCGGCGGATTTCTTCCGGGAATTCCCAGGCGGACAGAAGCTGAACCCCCAATGGTCCCTTGACGGTGGCTATGGCCGCGGTCATCATCGAGTCCGGAAGCGACTCTTCTGGGAAATCGCCGGCAAAATACAGAAAGGGCAGCGCACCGATATGGCTCATCAGACCGGCCAGCAGGGCCTGTTCGGCATCGATTCCAGACAGGCGCAGACCTAGGACGTAGCTGAAACAGGAAATCCGGACGCTCTCCTGCCAGAGATGGTTCAACCAGCGTCGCAAGTGGGGTCGATCGCCATGGAACATTCGTTTCAGGGTCAGGCTGGTCACCAGACTGCGGGTTCCCATCAGCCCGATACGGCCGATGGCCTGCTGACAGGTGGTCACCGGTGCCATACCGCGATAGAGGGGCGAATTGGCGATCTCGATCAGACGGGCGGTGATAACCGGATCCGTCTGGACGATCCTGGCGGCTTCCCCGACGCCGATGTCCTCGGCCATGGCTTTTCGCAGGCGCAGGGCCACCTGGGGCAACGGGGGCAATTGCAGGCTGTCGCTGCGGTAGGTGCGCCAGAACGTGTAGAAAACCTCGCTTTGTCGCAATTCGTCGGGCAATTGGTTGAAGTTTTCCGTGACAAGGTTCGCCTCGATCGGGCGGGCACGTTTCTTGTGCACCGCCGCCAGCATCAGGGTGTTGGGAATGCGCAGCGCCTCGACCTCGGTGAGCGCGACACCATCCGCGGCGTAGGGTTGGCCGCAGGCCAGCGGATAGCGGGCGGCTGCGGAAAGTGCGTCGACGGTGCGCGCTTGTTTGCCGAAGTCAAGTTCGACTTCGCCATTGCCCAGGTACCAGGCGTTCTCTTCCCGCGCACCGCGGGTGAACAATCGCTCCCCCGGGGCGAAAGTATAACGCCTGCAATGGGGGAGAAACGGTTCCAGTTCGGCCGGGGAGAGTTGGTTGCAGGGCACCAACCTTTGCAGTTCGGCCGCAGTGACCGGCGCCGATGATCGCCGGCTTGCAATGCCCGGGCGGCCTGAAGCCGGTGCCGTCTTCGCCGGTTTCGAGGGGGACGCGGCGGCTGTGTGGTGGAAAAACCGGGAGATCCATCCCATCGAGCATCGGACCTGTTGATTTTCTCCTTATATCAATAGTAGTCGAGAATCGTGCTCAGAGAGCGAACAGCCGGATGCCGGCGATTCCCTGGGCGCCGCTAGCCCGGGCCCGGGCCAGATCGCAGTGGTCCAGACCGCCCAGAAGATAGACCGGAAGGTTGACCCGGGTCAGCCAGGCTCGGGCGCTGTGCCAGCCGATCGGATCGGCATGGGGATGGGTCGGGGTGGGCAGGATGGGTGACAGGGTGACGAAATCCACGCCCAGCGCCTGGGCACGGAGCAGATCGTCCAGGGTATGGCAAGCGGCGCTGACCAGGGACCAGCCCGGGGGACGGCGGCGGAGCCCCTTCAACGCAGCGCCGTCCAGGTGCAGGCCCAGCGGGTTTTGAGGCGTGATTTGCGGATGGCTGCGCACCATGAGGGTGGCGTCCGCTTCCCTCACCAAGGGGCAAAATTCCCCGAGCAGTTGAAGATAGTGCGCCTGGGGCAGGTCCCGGGCCCGCCAGTAGATCAGCCGGACGCCCCGTTCGAGCAAACGTCGCAGCCGCCTGCGATAAGTGTTTCCATCCCCGCCGTTTTCCAGGATGGCGTAATGGGGTGGCAGACGGATGGCGGTGAGGATGGGACGGTCGGCCGCGGGAAAGTCGTAGTGCCGCAGCGCTCCGGGGTGGACCCAGCGTAGCGGCTGCCCTTCCCGGCTTTGTGGAATCCCGGTGAAAGCGGTGACCTCGAACACGTCGAGCAGAACCTGCCGCTCCGGATAGCGGTGGCGGATCTGGATCAGCGGTTCGGCGACGGCGACTTCGATGCCCAGTTCCTCGCGCAGTTCCCGCGCCAGGGCTCGTTCGATCGTCTCTCCCGGTTCGCGTTTACCGCCGGGGAATTCCCACAGGCCGCCCTGATGGACATGATCGGGACGGCGGCTGATGAGCACCTCACCGAACGGATTACGGATCACGCCGACGGCGACGTGGAGCCCGTCAGGTGCGGTATTCGGCGTTGATGCGGACATAGTCGTAGGAGAGGTCGCAGCCCAGCACTTCCGCCGCGGCCCCGCCCCGCCCCAGGACGATGCGGACCGTGATCTCCTCCCGGGCCATGACCCGCTGTCCGGCCGCTTCGGTGTAGTCCGGGTCGCGGCCGCCGCTGCTCACGATGCGCACCTCGTCGAGCCAGATTTCCACCGCTTCGATGGCCAGGGCGTCGATCCCGGCCCGGCCCACGGCCGCCAGGATCCGGCCCCAGTTGGGGTCGCCGGCGAAGAAGGCGGTCTTGACCAGAGGGGAATTGGCCACGGTGAAGCCGACCCGGCGGGCCTCCGCCTCGTCGCGGGCCTGTTCCACCCGGACGCGGATCAGTCTGGTCGCCCCTTCGCCGTCGCGGACGATGGCCTCGGCCAGTCGCCGGCACACCGTGGTGACCGCGGCGGCGAAAGTGGACCAGTCGGGGTGGGTGGGGGTCAGCGGGGTGTGTCCCGCCCGGCCGGTGGCCATCAGGACGCAGGCGTCGTTGGTGGAGGTGTCACCGTCCACGGTGATGCGATTGAAACTGGTATCGACCGCCCGGTTCAGCAATGCCTGCAGGGCGGCGGGTTCGACCGCGGCATCGGTGCCCACGTAAGCCAGCATCGTGGCCATGTCGGGGGCGATCATGCCGCTGCCCTTGGCGATACCGGCGACGGTCGTGTCGCGTCCCTCGATACGGCAGATGGCCACGGCACCTTTGGGACGGGTGTCGGTGGTCATGATCGCCCGCGCCGCCCGCTCCCAGCCATCGCCCCGCAGGTCGGCCAGAGCCGACGGCAGCGCGGCGGTCAGTCGGTCCAACGGCAGGGGTTCGCCGATGACGCCGGTGGAAAAGGGCAGGACCTGATGAGGCTTGCCACCCCCGAGGCGGGCCAGTTCGGCGCAGGTGGCGCGCGCCGCCGCCAGGCCGTCGGGACCGGTGCCGGCGTTGGCGTTGCCGGCGTTGATCACCAGCCAGCGTACCTCGCCGGCGGTCAGGTGTTCCCGGGCCACGGTCACCGGAGCGGCGCAGAAGGCGTTGCGGGTGAACACCGCCGCTACGGTGGTGCCGGGCGCCAGTTCGACGACGGCAAGATCGTCGGCCTCGGTCTTGCGGATGCCGGCGTAGGCGGTTCCCAGGCGGATGCCGGCGATAGGAGGGATGGTGGGAAACCGATCGGGACCGACCGCCATCAGCGCAGCTTGCCGTGGCAGTGTTTGTATTTCTTGCCGCTGCCGCAGGGGCAGGGTTCGTTGCGGCCGATCTTGCGCCCTTCGCGCACGAAGGGGCGCTGCTGAACCGCCACCGCACCGTTGTTGTCCTCGCCCGGCGATGCCAGCGCTTCTTCCTCCTCGAGACCGGTGATCTCGGCGTGTTCGAAGTGCATCTCCTGGGGTGTTTCCTCGCGGCGCTGCTCGTCGATGGCCGCCACGTCGGCCTCGCTCTGGACCTGGACCCGGGACAGGATGCTTATGGTTTCGTGTTTGATGTTGTCCAGCATGGAACTGAACATGTAGAACGCTTCCCGCTTGTATTCCTGTTTCGGGTCACGCTGAGCGTAACCGCGCAGGTGAATGCCCTGGCGCAGGTGATCCATGGCCGCCAGGTGCTCCTTCCAGGCGTGGTCGAGGATCTGCAGCATCACCGATTTTTCGAACTGGCGCAGGACCTCGGGGCCCACCTGGCGTTCCTTTTCCTTGTAGGCTTTTTCCGCCGCTTCGACGATTTCCGCCTTGAGCTGTTCGATCTGCAGTTCCGGATCTTCCTCCAGCCGTTTCGCTACCGGGAAATAAAAGCCAAAATCCCTTTCCAAGGTCTGCTCCAGCCCGTCGAGGTCCCATTGTTCCTCGAAGCTCTGGGGCGGGATGTGCTTGTCCACCACCTCGCCAATCACGTCGCGGCGGATGGCGTCGAGGATGTCGCTGATGTCCTCGGCCTCGAGCAGTTCGTTGCGCAGCTCGTAGATCACCTTGCGCTGGTCGTTGGCGACGTTGTCGTATTCCAGCAGTTGCTTGCGGATGTCGAAGTTGTGGGCCTCGACCTTGCGCTGGGCGTTCTCGATCGCTTTGGTGACCCAGGGGTGTTCGATGGCCTCCCCTTCCTCCATGCCGAGCTTCTGCATCAGGGCGGCGACCCGGTCGGAGGCGAAGATGCGCATCAGGTTGTCCTGGAGCGACAGGTAGAAGCGGGTCGAGCCCGGGTCGCCCTGCCGCCCGCTACGGCCGCGAAGCTGATTGTCGATACGGCGCGATTCGTGGCGCTCGGAGCCGATCACGTGCAGGCCGCCGGCGGCGACCACCTGGTCGTGGCGTTTCTGCCACTCGCGGCGCACCTTTTCCTTGGCCTCCTCGGGGGCGTCCTCGCCCAGGGCCGCCAGCTCCGCCTCCAGGTTGCCGCCGAGGACGATGTCGGTACCGCGGCCGGCCATGTTGGTGGCGATGGTCACCGCGCCGGGGCGGCCCGCCTGGGCGATGATCTGGGCCTCGCGTTCGTGCTGCTTGGCGTTGAGGACCTGGTGGGGAATCTTCTTGCGTTTGAGCAGCTGCGACAGGTATTCCGAATTCTCGATCGAGGTGGTGCCCACCAGCACGGGTTGGCCGCGCTGGTGGCATTCCTCGATGTCCTTGACGATGGCGTCATACTTCTCCCGGGCGGTGAGATAGACCAGGTCGCTGTGATCCTTGCGGATCATGGGCTTGTGGGTGGGGATCACCACCACTTCCAGGCCGTAGATCTGATGGAATTCGTAGGCTTCGGTGTCGGCGGTGCCGGTCATCCCCGCCAGTTTCTCGTAGAGGCGGAAATAGTTCTGGAAGGTGATCGAGGCCAGGGTCTGGTTTTCCTGTTGGATCGGCACCCCTTCCTTGGCCTCGATGGCCTGGTGCAGACCCTCGGACCAGCGCCGTCCCGGCATGATGCGGCCGGTGAACTCGTCGACGATGACGACCTCGCCGTCCTTGACGATGTAGTCCACGTCGCGGTGGTAGAGGGCGTGGGCCCGGAGGGCCGCGTTGAGGTAATGGAGCAGTCGGATGTTGTTGGCGTCGTAGAGGCTTTCCCCCGGCTGGATCAGGCCGTGTTCCACCAGCAGTTTTTCCACCTTCTCGTGGCCGCGCTCGGTGAGGAACACCTGTTTAGTCTTCTCGTCCACGGTGTAGTCGCCGGGTTTGGTGACTTCTTCCTCCTTTTCCCCGCCTTCCTGGCGTTCCAAGTGCGGCACCAGTTCGTTCATCTTCAGGTACAGGTCGGTGCGTTCCTCGGTGGGGCCGGAGATGATCAGCGGTGTCCTGGCCTCGTCGATGAGAATCGAGTCCACTTCGTCGACGATGGCGTAGAAGTGGCCGCGCTGCACCTGATCGGCCTTGCTGAAGGCCATGTTGTCGCGCAGATAGTCGAAGCCGAATTCGTTGTTGGTGCCGTAGGTGATGTCGGCGGCGTAGGCCTGGCGGCGCTGGGTCTGGTCCAGATCGCTGACGATCACCCCCACCGTCATGCCGAGGAATTCGTAGAGCTTGCCCATCCACGCCGCGTCGCGCCGGGCCAGATAGTCGTTGACCGTGACCACGTGAACGCCTTTGCCGGGGATGGCGTTGAGGTAGGCCGCCAGGGTCGCCACCAGGGTCTTGCCCTCGCCGGTGCGCATCTCGGCGATCTTGCCGTCGTGAAGCACCATGCCGCCGATGAGCTGGACGTCGAAGTGGCGCATGTTGAGCACCCGGCGCCCGGCCTCGCGCACGGTGGCGAAGGCTTCCGGCAGCAGGTCGTCGAGGCTTTCGCCGTCCTGATGGCGCTTTCGGAATTCATCGGTCTTGGCGCGCAACTGGGCATCGCTCAGTGCCTGGAACCGGGGTTCCAGGGCGTTGATCTTGTCGACGATCTTGCGTTTCTGGCGGATGATGCGGTCGTTGCGCGACCCGATGACTTTCTTGACCAGCTTGCCTAGCATTGTGTTTTAATTCCGAGTTGGTAAGTAAACAGCCGAAAGGATTCCGCCATTTTACCCCACCCGCGGGAATGGCTGGAAACCGGAATGCCGCCAGATTGGACGCCAAAACCACGAAATCGTTCAGGGATTGTGACGAGACCGGTACCCAAACCCGTAGAAAAATGGCTGCAGGGCGACCGAAACCTGGCTGCCCTGTTGCGCCGCTGCCAGCTGCATGAACGCCTGCTGCAGATAGTGCGCCGGCATGTGCCGGAAACGTTGGCGCCCCACTGTCTGGCCTGTGTACTCGACGGCCGGGGCAGGTTGACGCTGTACGTCACCTCACCCGTGTGGGCCAGCCGGCTGCGGTACTGTCAGCCCTCGATTCTGGCGGCGCTGCGTTCCGACTTCCCGGTGCGGCGCTTCCAGGTTCGGGTCGGATTGCCGGATTCCATCGCCCATCGACCGCCGCCCCGGGCCAAAATTCCCTCGCCGGCCGTCGTTTCCGAGCTGGAGCGGAGCTTGTCCGGCTTGCCGGATCCGCAACTCCGGCGTTCGCTCGGAGGTCTGGTCGCCGCACTGCGGCGCAGGACGGGACGGCGAAGTCAGGGCGACAGTTCGTCCAGGGGAACGGGCCTGCCGATGTGATAACCCTGGACGTAATCCAGACCGATGTGCCGCAACTTGGCCAGGATCGCTTCGTTTTCCACGTATTCGGCGATGGTCCGGAGTCCCAGGGAATGGCCGATGTGATTCATGGACTTGACGATCTCTTCGTCGGTGGGACTGTCGAGCAGCGACCGGATGAAGATGCCGTCGATCTTGAGATAATCGAATGCTAGATGTTTCAGATAGGCGTAGGAGGCATAACCGGTGCCGAAGTCGTCCAGGGAAAACCGGCAGCCGAGCCGTTTGAAACTGCGGATGAAGCGGGCGGCCTGTTCGAAGCTGCCCACCGCCGCGGTTTCGGTGATTTCGAAGGTCAATTGGTCGATGATGTCCCGGTGCCGGGATAACCGTTTTTCCAGGAAGGACTGGAAGTCCGGATCGAGGATCGACTGTCCCGACAGATTGATGGAAAAGCCGCCCAGTTTTTCCAGCCAGTCGCGGTGGGATTCCATCCATTCGAGGGTGTTGTCCACGACCCAACGATCCAGTTCCGCTCCCCGTTTGAAATGTTCGATGGCCGGGATGAACTTGTCCGGCGGAATCACCTTACCGTCGTTGTCCTTGGCGCCGATCAAGATTTCGTAGTGTCCCGGTGCTTCGCCATGGAGCGGGGCGATCTTCTGACAGCGGAGGAACAATCGATTCTGATCGAACAGTCGATTGATCCAGCCCGCCCAGATCAGCATGTTCTTTTCCTTCTCGATGTCTTCGTCGTGGGCCTTGTAAATCTCGATGCTATTGCGGCCCCTTTTTTTCGCCTTGAGGCAGGTCGCGTCGGCATTGAGGAGAATGGTGTCCAGTCTGTCCCCCCAGCCGAAAGGGATCAGGCCGATGTGAGCGTCCAGACTGTAATCCTGATCCCCGTGGCGGAAACGGGCCTGGCTGAACGCCCGGCGGAGCGTCTGAGCCACCTGCAGGGCATCCTTCAGGGAATGGTCGGTCAGCAGGATGGCGAAGACGTTGTCACGTAGACGGGCCGGAAGAGCGTGCTCCGGGATGTTGGCCTTGAGGAGCTCGGTGACATGGCGGAGCAGCGCCTCTTCGGCACTCTGGCCGCAGACCGAGGCGATGGTGTGCAGCAGATCCAGTTCCAGTTGGCAGATGATGT
Source organism: Methylothermaceae bacterium (assembly GCA_026984375.1). Lineage (GTDB taxonomy): Bacteria > Pseudomonadota > Gammaproteobacteria > Methylococcales > Methylothermaceae > Methylohalobius. Next base: position 12,822 of record JALSSF010000070.1, read on the forward strand.
GCCGTTCCCGAGGAGAGCCTGCCTGGCGCAGCGCATACCGGAGGTTCTGGAGAAAGGTTTTGCGGTCGATCAGTCCGGTGACGGCGTCATAGGAAGGCTTGGGAAGTTTGTCGATCAATTCATTGAAGACACGCTCAGTGGCCCGATCCAGAAGAGGGAGATCCAGATTGCGGATCCGAGTGGCGGTATGATTCCGGAACAGCAACGCCAATTGTTTGGGTTTGAGTTCCAGTTTGCGCAGACCGCTTGCATCCACGAACAGATACAGCGGAGGATGGGTACCGATCCACACCAGCCGGAAAGGATGGGGTCTGCCGTTTTTCTGGATTTTGATCCACTCGCCGACGGTAAGGTTTTGCACTTCCCTTGGTATGCTGGTCTGGCCGAGTGCCGGCAGAAGGCGGTCGACGAACGACTCCAGGTTTAATGCCGTCTTGGCCAGTGCCCGGCGCCGTTCACCCTGTTTCGGACCCAGGAGGCAATCGGACAGGGTCTGAAGCAGTTGGCGGTGATGAATGGCGTTGTTGCCTATCGGTCCCAGATCGCTATCGATGGTATTCAGGAGGGCGTGAACCTCCCGCTCGGGAAGGCGGGTTTCCTCCGGAGCCGCCAGCCACCGATGCAGTCGTTCGATGATTTCAAGCCGTTCGTTCCATTGGGGGCTGTTGGCTCCATTACTGAGGTGGGTCAGAACCAGCAGATGGAACCATCCGGCTTTGAGCAGTTCCACCAAAGGTTCGGCCACCGGTTCACCGGAAAGACGTCGATGCAATGCTCGGTAAACGGCCAGTTTCGCCTGTGCGATCCGCTGGCGGCCGACGTAACCGTCGATGAGTCGTTGCAGGAAGCGTTCCCGTTTCTTCCGCGCCGGTTGCAGGATTTGCTGCAGCTGGCGTTGCGCCTGCGCCAGCAACGGTTCGGGCTTTGCCTTGCAGGCGCGCAACTGTTCGGCGAGTGAATCCAGGTATCGGTCGAGTGCCTTGGCCAGATCGGCATCCTCGCTGGCCCATTGTTCCGCCTTGCCGAGTTGGTTGACCAGATCGACCGCGGGGCTGCCATCCGCTTCGAACAATTCCGGCCGTCTCAGGATCAATCGCAGCAAGGGCATTCTCAATCGCTCAAGACAGCCCGCATCGGCACGGCTGGATTCGAGGCTCAAGGCGCGGGTGAGTCGGTTGGCCACGCTCAGCCGTTGCTGCAGCCGGCTGTTCAGCAGTGGCCAGGATTGGCCGGATTGCCGTGCCAGGGATTGCAGGCGTTGCAGGAATTCTTCGTCGTTTTCGTCCAAGGGCAACGTCTTCGTCCGGTCCAGGAGCTGTTCCACCTGTCGCAGTTGGGCTGGGAAGTCTGGATCTGCCGGGGCTCCCAGGTCGCTCATCAGACGGTCCAGTATATTGACGACGCCGGTTCTGGAATCCGGGTGCGCGGTCGGCTGTTCCTGTTGTGTCGGTAGTTCGGATGCGGAAGCTTCGTTTGTCCCGCCGTCCTCGGGCGTGTCGTGCGTTTGCGCCTGGGAGCGGTTCTCGGTGCGTATCGGAATCGGGGGTTGGTCGACATCGATGTGAAATGTTTTCTTGGCTTGGTCGATCGCTTGGCCGAACGGCGTGCGCAGACAGGAGAAAAACAGTCGGTAGCAGGCTTTCCTCACCGGGACGGAATCGATCCCGAGCCGGTCCAGGGCGGAGCGGAAGCATTCACCGAGAAAAGTGGGGCAAAAAGGGATTCGGGCCATGTGATCGGAGCTGGTATGGGTCTGCAGCAGCAGAAATTCCAGTCTCCGCAGGACGTCTTGATGCAGCGTTTCCAGTGGCGCTGCGGTTTCGGTCACGTTCAGCCAGTCTTCGAAATCGGATTGGTCGATCAGGCTCAACGGACCGGTTTTAGCTTTCCGGGTGGACGGAACTTCCCGGATGGTCAACGTGAAAAAACGTTCGGCTCGTTCTTTGAAACAGAGAAGCGTTTCACTGAGTAGGGGCGGATTCTGATTTTTGAATAGACTGGTGGTTTCCCAGAAGGCAGAGGAATCGACATTGCTGTCCGCCTTGTCCGCGCATTGCAGCAAGTGGTCCCCGATACGGATCTGGAAGTCTTCGAGGGTCTGGATCAGGACGGTTTTTCCGAACGACAGGATAAAGGATTTCAGCTGCGCTGGATCTGTACGGGACTGTTCTACAGGCGGTTCTGCCGCCGATAGCCGCTGTAACCATTGCAGCAGCTCCGCCGGTAACGGTTCCTGGAACTGGATTCCGATACCGGATTCTCCCTGTCTGACTACTCTGGCCGGTATGCGGTAGTCGGAAATCCGGTTTTGCCCCGAGAGGATTACGGTGACGGTTGCGGCTTCGATTTGGGAGGGAGGGGGATCGGTAAACTTCAGGAACATTCCCTCCCGGCAGAAGTTCAGCGCGATGCAGCTGACTCGGCGCCCGTTGATCTGAACGGATACGGCGAGCTTGAGCGGGTAACGGGGCCATCGGCGGCGTTCCTTACCTCTGGAGGAGAGGACCGCCGACGCTCTGGGAACAGGTTGCGTCATGAGTGATTGATAGAGCCGTTTTTTTTTAATATAGCTTATGAATGCAAGCTGTACTCTTAGAACCTATCCCAATAGGGTAGTTTGAGGGTAAGCTACCTCAGCTTAACGAGTGCAAGCGAAGTTGGAGGTGAGCTAATGGGCCTGGTGACTAAAGCCACCCTATTACCCACATCTTCACATGACTTGTAGGAATCAATGCTTTATCCGTTTTCTGCGCGGGAACTTGATCTCGGCCGCCTGGATGACTGTCACGGCTTCCACATAGGCACTCAGTTTGGTCATGCCCTGCCACAAGGCTTTGGGTCCAGGCGGAGGATCGTTCTTGCGCCCCAGCCAGCCGCCAAAGCCGGCCACGATCCGGACGATCGTGGCCAAATCCGGCGGCGTCGAGGGGGGTGGGGTGCGATGGTGAATGGCCCAGGCGGTCTGCCATTCTTCGACACAGAACACCACTTCACACGACCATTCGGGATGTTCCCGCCCGATCGTCATCAGCATCAAGATGCGCCAGGCGGCGATCAGATACAGCACCAAAGCCCGTTCCAGGCGTTCAACGGTGCGAAGTTGCAGGGCTTGGATTCGGCAGCCGCTTTTGAGAATCCGGAAATAGACTTCGATCCACCAGCGCTTGCGGTACCATTCGATGCGCGTTTGAACTTCAGGCAAGGTGGTGATGGGCTCGTTGGTGATCAGGCACCACTCGATGGCTGCCTGTCCTTTGGGCGGCTGTGCTTCTTGGGCCAGAATGACGGTGACTTTGGGACCGGGACCGTTTCGGGTCTTCAGTTCGACC
>JALSSF010000071.1 GCA_026984375.1 Methylothermaceae bacterium
GCTGCACCAACTTCTCCGCCAGAATGCCGGCGAGCAGGGACACGTCCATCTGCACCAGGTCGGGCAGATCCAGTTCCAACACCTCCCGGAGGGCTGCCTTGACCGTCGGATGGTTACGGCCCAGGGCGAAGACGCCGAAACCGCTGAGCAGGTCCAGATAGCGATTGTCCGCCTCGTCGTAGAGATACGGCCCCTGCGCTCGGGTGTAGAACCGGTCGTAGCCGATGGTGCGCAGCACCCGGACCATCTGCTGGTTGAGATGCTGTTCGTGGAGAGCGAATTTGTCGTTGCCTCGATCGCGTAACAATTCGGTGATGCTTACGGTCATGACGAATGGATTCGATTGGTGGCGAAAGCGGGAAGGATAAAGAAAGTACACAGCAAATTCAGCACCAGGCCGATGGCCAGCAGTTTTCCCATGCTGGCGATACCGGCGTGGGCCACGAAAGCCAGGCTGGCGAAACTGAACAGGGTCGTCAGGGCGCTGAAAAATATGCCGCGGGCGGTGCTGGTGGTCAAGACGGAGCGCCCGGGGGGGAGCTGATGCATGCGGTGGATCATGTGGATGCCGTTGTCGACGCCCAGACCGAACAGGAGGGGCAGGACGATCACGTTGGCGTAGTTGAAGGGCAGTCGGAACAGCACGGTGGCCGCACCGGTGAGCAGGGTGCCGACGACGAGGGGCAGCAGCACCAGGAAGGTGTCGCGCCCGTTGCGCAACAGGAACGACAACAGCAGGAAGATCAGCACGATGGCCGTGGCGAACGCCTGCTGGAAGGAGGCGATGATCACCGCCATCGATTCGATGTAGATCACCGGAAGTCCCGTCACCTCGGGATAGGCGGCGCGCACCTGGGCGACGAATTCGCGCACGTGATCGAGGACGTTCATGTCCTTCGCCGGCAGGATGTCGATACGGTAGATTCCTTCGTCGCTGACCCAGCGGGCCCGGATGTCCTCGGGCAGGTCGGCGATTCCGATGGGCTGGGCCGTCAGCCCCAGACGCAGTTTTTCCATTACCCGGGGGAAGGTGCCCAGAACGCTGAACTGGACCCGGTCGATCAGTTTTCCGCAGGCCGGTTCCCCGAGCGCGCGGCACCGGGTGATGAAACGGTCGAGGGATTCCTTGAGCCGGGCGAGCGTCTCCGGTTCCAGGGACCGGGACGGGGCCGAATCCAGATCACGGCGGAAGCCTTGCAGATCGGCGAGGGATGTACCCCCGGTCTCCGGGCGCAGGGGACGTTCCAGCTGCGGCCCCAGGATCAGGGCCATTTCGTCGATGACGGCCAGCTTGTCCTCCTGATCCTGGGGGATCAGGTCGAAAACGGAGACCGCGGCCTCCACCACCGGGATCTGTTCGAAGCGGTTCTCCAGCAACCGGGTTTCCGTCTCCCCCTCGGCGAGGGCGGTGAGAAACATGGGGGAGGCTTCCTTGGTGCGCAGCAGTTCCTTGAAGGTTTTCACCGATTCGCTGTTGGGATCCCGGAGGTTGACCGGGTTGAAGTCCACCGTGATGCCGCAAAGCAGCCCCAGGGCGCCCAGGGCGGCGAAAAAGGTCGTCCGGCGCAGGGCCAGACCGTGGCGGTAGGGGAAACGGGCCAGATTCTCCGGCAGGAACAGGGTCCGCCGCTCCTTCCAGCGGCGGACCGGATCAAGCGGCATCAGCGCCAACAGCGCCGGCATCGCCGTCAGCGTCACCAGGACCACGATGAACATACTGGAGCCGGCGATGACACCGAGTTCGGAGATGCCCTTGTAAGGGGTGGGGATGAAGGCGTACAGGGCCAGGGCGGTGGTCAGGGCGCAGAGGAACAGCGAGGGGGAAACGCTGGACAGGCTGTGGCGCAGCGCCTCGGCGGGGGTATGATCCTCGAGGAGGAATTCCCGGTAACGCAGACACAGATGGGTGGCGTAGTCCACCCCCATGCCGATGTACAGCACGGCGAAGGCGATGGAGATCAAATTGAGGGAGCCGACCGCCCAGGCCGCGAACCCCACCGAATAGGCCAGGCCGACGATCAGGGTGACCAGGGTGGCCAGGGTCAGCTTCCAGGAGCGGAAGCCGATCAAAAGGGCGGTGCAGACCAGTGCCAGGGAGACCAGGCCGGCGATTTCGGTGCCGTGGCTGATACTGAGCAGTTCCTCGTATTCCAGTACCGGTTCCCCGGTCATGCGGATCCGTATCGGGATGCCATCGATGCGTTTCACCTGCTCGGTGGCGCTGCGAATGGTGGCGATGGCGCCCTCGGCCGGCAGCATGCGGGTGAAATCCAGCACCGGCGAGACCACCACGAATTGCAGAGTGGCGCCGATCTTCCGTTCGGGCTCGAACAACAGATCCTGCCACGACAGCAGATAGGGTTTACCTGCGGTGGCAGCGTCGAAGGCGGTGCCGATCCGCTCGGCCACCGGATCCAGGGAGACCGGCAGTTCCTCTTCGAAGCGCAGCGCTCTGGCCAATAGGGAGAGCAGGCTGCGGAGGCTGAAATCCTGATACAGCCGGGCGATGAAGGGTTGGGCTCGGGCCAGGTCGTTGGCCAACCGTTCCAGCTTTCCGGTCTCCAGATACAGCAGTCCGTAACGGTCGAAGAACGGATGGGCGGTGGGTAGGTAAACCGAAGCGATGGTGCCGGTTTGTGGGGTCAGCAGCTGTTTCAGGCGCCGCGCCGCCGCCTCGCTGATTTCCGGCACGGATGATTCCACCACCAGCAGGATGGCGTTCTTGTCTTGGGGAAAGGTCCGTTCCAGTTGCCGGCGTTTCTGCATGAAAGGCAGACTGGGGTCCAGCATTTTGGCCGTGTCGGTGTCGACCTTGAGGTGGGTGGCGGCGTAATGGCCGCTGAGTACAGCGCCTAGCAGGACGAGAGCCAGCATCCACAGGGGGTGGTCCTGGGACCAATGGGACAGGTGGAGGACGGGACGGAGCAGGCGGTCGATCATGGCATGAGAAATGTTTCCGGGAGCAGGCGGGCGGCGGCCGTCGTCAGGGTGTCGCGGGCCCGGCGGAACTGGTGTCCCAGGCGCCACAGCGACCCGATCTGCCGGGGATGACGCAGCAACTGGAGAATCAGTTTGAGCGGGTCGATGCCGCCGTCGGGATCAGCGGCGGCGAGCACCGCGGCCGGGATCGCCGCCCCGGCGTCGTCGGCCACCGCCCGGACGGCGACGAAGGGGATTCCCTGCCGCAGGCACCAGTGCGCCAGGAAGGCGCTTTCCATGTCGGCCGCCGGGGCTCCGGTTTCCCGATGGAGAGTGCGTTTCGCCGCCGGCGTGGCCAGGACGGTTTCGTTGGCGACCACAGGTGCCGTCACCGGTGCCAGATCCGCCAGCCGGTCGGCCAGCCGGTGCCACCAGACGGAATCGCAGGATACTTCGCTGCGGTCGGGAAGGATGAAGGAGCGGGGAAGCAGCAGCCGCCCCGGTGACAGTTCGGGGGAGAGGGCGGCGGCGCAACCCCAGTTCACCAGCGCCCTGATTCCCCCGCGCTGCAGGGAGGCGGCCGCCACCGCGCTCCGTTCCGGGCCCATCCCGGCGACGTGGAGGCGGATGTCCGCTCCCAGAGCAAGGGTCTGTCCAATACGGACGGATCGTCGGGCGAGCGTGCGGCTTTCGACGGGCAGGGCGACGACGATGCCTAACACCTGCCCGCGAGTTCGTTGCGATAGCGGGCCAGGGCCCAGAGGGGGAAGAAGCGATCGTAACCGTAATACTTCAGGTAGAACACCCTTGGAAATCCCGGCGCGTTGAAGTATTCGTCGCGCCAGAAGCCGTTCTCCTTCTGGTGGCGCAGCAGATAATCGACACCACGCCGCACCGCCTCGCTGTGGGTTTCGCCCGCCGCCATCAACGCCAGCAGCGCCCAGGCGGTGTGACACGCCATGCTGACGTGGAAGCGCCCCCGGATGGTGGGGTCGTGACGGTCCTCGTAACTGTCGTTGCTTTCCCCCCAGCCGCCGTCCTCGCGCTGAAGCGATTTCAGCCAGGCGACCGCCCGGCGGATGCGGGGATCCTCCTTGGGAATGCCGCACTCCTCGATCCCCATCAGCACCGACCAGGTGCCGTAGATGTAGTTGGTACCCCAGCGGCCGAACCAGCTGCCGTCGGGTTCCTGCTCGTTCCAGAGGAATCGCAGGCATTTGTCCCTGACCTGGGCGAAGTAGGGGGTTTCTCCGGCCAGGCGGTTCAGCAGCATGACGCAGCGGGCGCTGACGTCGGCCTCCGGCGGGTCGAGCAGGGCGCCGTGGTCGGCGAAGGGAATATGGTTGAGATAATAATAGGTATTGTCGGGATCGAAGGCACCGTAACCACCGTTCTTGGACTGCATGCCGGCGATCCATCGGGCGGCGCGGCAGGCGGCCTCGCGGTGCTCCGGTTTGTCGCCCTGCAGCAGGGCGCAGGCGACCACCGCGGTATCGTCCACGTCCGGATAGTAGGCGTTGTTGAACTGAAAGGCCCAGCCGCCGCCTTCCAGATGGGGGCGACGGACGCGCCAGTCGCCGGGTTCGTCGCGCAGTTGCTTGCTCACCAGCCAGTCCAGCGCTTTTTCCAGGGCCTCGCCGGTGGCGGCGTGATTCTCCCCCCGCTGCACTTCCTGCAGGGTCAGGGTGGCCAGGCCGGTATCCCAGACAGGGGACAGGCAGGGCTGGCAGTAGGATTCGTGGTCGCGGTGGACCAGCAGCTTTTGGATCGCTTTTCTGGCCTGTTGGCGCCGGGGATCTTCCGGCGGGATTCCCATGGCGTCCATCGCCTCGTAGAGATTGACCATGGCCGGGAAGATGCCTCCGAGCCCGTCCTCGCCGTTGGCCCGCTCCAAGCTCCAGGCCAGCGCCTTCTCCAGGGCCCGCTGGCGCAGGGCGGTGGGGATGTAGGGTTCCAGTTTCAGACCGATGCGTTCCAGCGCATGGACGAGCTTGCCGATGGGGGTCCTGACGTGGTGGGAGAAATAATCGGTCTCCTCCTCGGGCGGTACCACGAACAATTCCCGGATGTGGACGTTTTTGGGATTTTTGGCCGCGACCTTGAGCGAACAGAGGATGGCCAGGGGAACCATCACCGTGCGGGACCAGTAGGAAACCTTGTCCAGATGGAACGGGAACCATCGGGGCAGGAACATGATTTCCACCGGGATGAAGGGAACCCCATGCCAGGGGATTTGCCGGTACAGCGCCAGCAGGATGCGGGTGAAGACGTTGGTTTTCGCCGCCCCACCCTTGGCGAGGATGAAGGCCCGGGCTTTGCGCATGTGGGGGGCGTCCGGGGAGTCGCCCGCCAGCTTCAGGGCGTAGTAGGCCTTCACGGAGCAGCTGATGTCGCCGTGGCCTCCGGTATAGAGGGGCCAGCTGCCATCCTCCTGCTGCCGGGCGCGGATGTAATTGGCCAGCCGGGCCTGAAGAATTTCGTCCACCTCGTCCATGTGGTGCATCATCAGGATGTATTCCGAGGGAATGGTGCAATCGGCTTCGAGTTCGTACACCCAGTAGCCCTCGGGATGCTGCTCCTGCAGTAGGGCGTCGCGGGCCTTGGCGATGGCACGGTCCAGCAGACCCTGCGTGATTTCCTCGTCGGTTCCTTGTTTCAACAGAGCTGCGTTCGGCTGGGTCATCGTTGGCCTCTTTGAAGGTTTTTCAGGCGGGTTGTGGTTGGTGCAAGTGGCTCAAATCCAACAGCTTTCCCTCGGCGGGTCCGGGCAGTCCCAGGGCGGTGGTACGAAACAACCACCTTAACAGATCATCGTGGCGGTGGCACAGGCGACAGGTGATCACGGTGGCCCGGACGGCACGGCGGGAAATCTTGACTTCGTCACCGTGACTGAAATAGGGATTGGCGTGAATCCGACGCAGGGTCAGCACCGCCATGCCGAGGGCCCAGAGACAGAAGTCCCGGATACCGGTTTCGTATTCGGGGATCAGCAGAGTGTATTCCAGGGCGTTGCGGAGATGGCCGTGGGCGATGGCGATCAGTTGACGAAGGCCGGTGACGAAGCGCGGATCCCGATGGCCGGGGCGCAGTTCGGCCAGTTCGAAACCCTGGGCGGCGAACAGATCGCGGGGCAGCCAGCAGACCCCGCGTTCCCGGTCGGCCCAGATATCCTTGAGGATGTTGGTCATCTGTAACCCTTGACCGAAGGAGACCGCCAGGGGCATCAGGGCGTCGAACCGTTGGGCGATGTACTGGGAATAATTGCAGAACACCCGGGTCAGCATTTCGCCCACCACGCCGGCGACGTAGTAGCAGTAGCGGTTCAAGTCTTGCAGGGTTTCCAGTCCCCGGCTAAGGTCGCGATCCTGGAAATCGGCCATGCCGTGCCCCATGGTGTCCACGCAGATCGCCAGGGCTTCCCGGTCCGCCCGGGAAAACCTATGGGTGATGGAAACGACCCGGGGAACGACCTGGATCAATTCCCGTTCCGCCGGCGGGGTCCGGTCGGAAAGCCGGGCGGCGAAATCCCGGGCGAAACGTTCCGCATCCGCCTCACCGCGCACCACGGCGACGAAGCGCTCGCACAGTTCCCGTTTGCTGGCACGGTCCAGGGTCGCTTCGTCCTCGATGGTATCGACGATGCGGCAAAGCAGGTAGCCGTTGGCGATCACCGAATGGACCGGTTCGGGCAACTGGGGTATGGTCAGGGCGAAGGTGCGGGAGACACCGTCCAGCAGATGGGCCTGAAACGCTGCATCGTCCAGCGTGGCGAGTGCTTGTGTGCCGCTTCCATTCATGGACTGCGAAATTTCCCCGTCAAGATGAACCGCCCGGGCCGGCGAATCGATCCACCCATTCTATGGATTTTGCCCTGGGGGTCAAGGACTGTTGTATTTTCGCCTAAAGCCGTTAAACTAACTTATCCAACGTCTCGGCCTGTTCGCGATGGCTTGTGGTGTGAAAGCAACATGAAGGGTATCTTGGGATCTTAAAACCTGAGCGAAATGGTCAGATAAGCGGCCGGAAGTGGAATAAATTCAGGAGAAGAGCGTATGAGCATCCCACTGAGACAAAAGTTGGCGGTGGCCCGATATTTGATCACCCAGAAACTGAAGGGAGTACGGCGCTATCCTTTGGTGCTCATGCTGGAACCGTTGTTCCAGTGCAACCTAGCCTGTGCCGGCTGCGGCAAGATCGATCATCCCGACGAGATTCTCAAACGTCGTCTGAGCGTCGAGGAATGCCTCGAAGCGGTGGACGAATGCGGTGCGCCGATCGTCTCCATTCCGGGGGGAGAGCCTTTGCTCCACAAGGACATGCCCAAGATCGTCGAAGGCATCATCGCCCGGAAGAAGTTCGTCTATCTGTGCACCAACGCCCTGCTGCTCAAGAAGCGGATGAAGGATTACACCCCTTCCCCCTATCTCACCTTCTCGGTCCATCTGGACGGCTTGAAGGAGCGTCACGACGCTTCGGTGTGTCAGGAAGGCGTGTTCGAACGGGCGGTCGACGCCATCCGCGAGGCGCTGGCCAAGGGGTTCCGGGTCACGGTCAACTGCACCCTGTTCCAGGGGGAGACGGCCGAGGAGATCGCCGAATTCCTCGATTTCTGCAATGATCTGGGGGTCGAGGCGGTCACCATCTCGCCAGGGTTCCAGTACGAAAAGGCCCCGCGTCAGGATGTCTTCATCCGCAATCCGGAAACCAAGGAACTGTTCCGCCGCCTGTTCCGCATCGGCAAGTCGAAGAAACGCAAGTGGCGCTTGAACCATTCCTCGTTCTACCTCGATTTTCTCGCGGGCAACCGCGCCTATGCTTGCACTCCGTGGGGCAATCCGACCCGCAACGTCTTCGGCTGGCAGAAGCCCTGCTATTTTCTGGCCGACGAGGGATACGCCAAGAGCTTCAAGGAATTGATGGAGACCACCCCCTGGGAAAAATACGGCACCGCCAAGAACCCCAAGTGCGCCAACTGCATGGCTCACTGCGGTTACGAACCCACCGCGGTGGAAGATACCATGGCGCATCCGCTCCAGGCCGCCTGGGTCGCCCTGTTCGGTCCCCGCACCGAAGGTCCGATGGTGCCGGAACCGGTCCCGGAAACGGAGAAACAATCCCTAGGAAAACCTGTCGGGGTCGTCGAATAAGCACCATACTCCATGGATTGGGTTTGTGTCGCCGCCGGGCTGGCCGCCGGGTTGTGGGGTATCGTCGTGCTGCTGCCGTGGCAGCCCTGGCGCAACCGTGAAGTGCTGGAACCGGCCGCTCCGGAAGAAGTCGATCACCGCGATCTGACCGTTCTGATTCCGGCACGCAACGAAGCCGGGGTGATCGCCACCACCCTTGGGGCGCTGGCGGACCAGGCCCCGGGGATCCGCGTGGTGGTGGTGGACGATTGCTCCAGCGACGGCACGGCCGACGTAGCCTGTCGGGTTTCCGGTCTCACCCTGCGTTTGGTCCCCGGCAAACCCCTGCCGCCGGGCTGGAGCGGCAAGCTCTGGGCCCTGGAGCAAGGATTGAAACGGGTGGAAACCGACAAGGTGCTGTTGCTGGATGCCGACATCGAGCTGCGTCCGGGAATGCTGGCGGCCTTGCTGCGCCACATGGAAGCGCATCGTCTGGATCTGGTCTCCATCATGGCGCGTCTGCGGACCCGGGGATTTTGGGAAACCCTGTTGATGCCGGCGTTCGTCTATTTCTTCAAACTACTCTACCCCTTCGCTTTGGCCAACGATCCGCGGCTTCCCCGCTTCGCCGCGGCGGCCGGCGGCTGCATCCTGGTCAGGACCGAAGTCCTGCGCCGGTGCCAGGCGTTCGTCAGCCTCAGGGACGCCCTGATCGACGATTGCACCCTGGCGGCCCGGGTCAAACGGCAAGGCCGTCGCACCTGGATCGGCCTGTCCCACGGGGTGGTCAGCCACCGCGGTTACGACGATCTGAAACCCATCTGGGACATGGTGGCCCGCACTGCCTACACCCAGTTGCGTTACCAGCCGGGATTGCTGCTGTTGTGCACCGTACTGGTGGGGCTGATGTTCTGGGGGCCGGTGCTGGGGTGGCTGACGCCCCGGGCGGAATGGTTGGGAGCGGCGGCCTGGAGCCTGATGGGGTTGACCTACTGGCCGACCTTGCGATTTTACCGCCTGTCCGCGCTGTGGATCGCGGCGTTGCCTCTGGTCGGCACCCTCTATCTGGCCATGACCTGGGATTCGGCGTGGCGGTATTGGCAAGGGCAGCGCAGCGCCTGGAAGGGTCGGGTCTACGCCCGCTAGAAGCGTAGCAGGCTGTGGACCGGACAGGGAATGCGGTCGCGTCCTTTCAGATCGGCCAGTTCGATGAGGCAGGCGAAGCCGTGAACCACCGCTCCGAGCCGTTCCACCAGTTCGCAACTGGCTCGGGCCGTTCCCCCGGTGGCGAGGAGGTCGTCCACCAACAGGACCCGGTCGCCGGGCGCGAAGGCGTCGACGTGAGCTTCCAGGGCGTTCTCCCCGTATTCCAGGGTGTAGGAAACCGTTTGCACATCGTAAGGTAGTTTTCCCGGCTTGCGCAGCGGAACGAATCCCACCCCCAGTTCCCAGGCCGCCAGGCTGCCGAAGACGAATCCCCGGGCTTCCATGCCGGCGACCACGGTGACGGGGGAGCCGACGAATGGGTGGATCAGATGGTGGACCGCCAGGCGCAGCGCCGCCGGATCCCGCACCAGCGGGGTGATGTCCTTGAACAGGATTCCCGGGCGTGGGAAATCGGGGATATCGCGGATTTTGTCCTTGAGCCGCTCCCGCCAGTCGCTCATGCGATGACCTTGAGTTTGTCGTGCCGCTGGAGAAAATGGTCGATGTTGCGCTGGATGCCGTCGGCGTCCAGTTCCGCTTCGCTCAGCAATTCCTCCCGGCTGCCGTGTTCGAGGTAACGGTCCGGCAGTCCCAGGTTGAGCACCGGCAGCGGCAGCCCCGAACTGACCAGGTATTCGTTGACGGCGCTGCCGGCGCCGCCCATGACCACGTTTTCCTCCACGGTGACCAGATAATCGTGGGAGCGGGTCAGCTCCCGAATCAGCGCTTCGTCCAGGGGTTTGACGAAACGCATGTTGGCGACCGTGGCGTCGAGCCGTTCCGCCGCCGCCAGCGCCGGCGCCACCATGGAGCCGAAGGCCAGAATGGCGATCCGGCGTCCCCGGCGGCAGACCACGCCTTTCCCGATGGGTAGGGTGTCAGGGGTACGCTTCAGGGCCACGCCGGGCCCAGTGCCCCTGGGATAACGGACCGCCGCCGGCCGGCCACAGGCCAGGGCGGTGTTGAGCATCTGATAACACTCGTTCTCGTCGGCGGGCGCCATCACCACCATGTTGGGAACGCAGCGCAGATAACTGAGATCGAAGCTGCCGGCGTGGGTGGGACCGTCCGGACCCACCAGGCCGGCGCGGTCGATGGCGAACACCACGGGAAGGTTCTGCAGCGCCACGTCGTGGATGAGCTGGTCGTAGGCCCGCTGGAGGAAGGTGGAATAGATGGCCACCACCGGTTTGTAGCCCTCGCAGGCGAGACCGGCCGCCAGGGTCACGGCGTGCTGTTCGGCGATACCGACATCGAAGTAACGCTCGGGAAAGCGTTCCGAAAAGGTCACCAGGCCGGAGCCCTCCCGCATGGCGGGGGTGATGCCCACCAGTTTGGGTTCCCGTTCGGCGGCATCACAAAGCCAGTGGCTGAACACCTGGGTGTAGGTGAGTCCCTTGCTCGGGGCCTTGGTCATGGCGTTCTTGCTGGGGTCGAAGGGGGTGACCCCGTGGTAAGTGACTGGATCGCGTTCGGCCGGAAGGTACCCCTTGCCCTTCTTGGTGATGACGTGGAGGAAGTGAGGACCGTTGAGACTGCGGATGTTGCGCAGGGTGGCGATCAGGGTGGGCAGGTCGTGGCCGTCGATGGGGCCGATGTAGTTGAAGCCCAGCTCCTCGAACAGCGTTCCCGGGGCCACCATCCCCTTGACGTGTTCCTCGGCGCGGCGGGCCAGTTCCCACATTTCCGGCACGTGGGAAAGGATCTGCTTGCTGCCTTCCCGGAAGGTGGTATAGAGCTTGCTGGACAGAATGCGTGCCAGATAGTTGGTCAGGGCCCCCACGTTGGGGGAGATGGACATCTCGTTGTCGTTCAGGACGACCAGCAGATTGGCGTCCAGGGAGCCGGCGTGGTTGAGGGCCTCGAACGCCATGCCCCCGGTGAGGCCGCCGTCGCCGATGACGGCCACCGCGCGCTGGTCGCGCCCTTCCAGGGAGGCGGCGATGGCCATCCCCAGCGCCGCCGAGATGGAGGTGCTGGAGTGACCGACCCCGAAGGCGTCGTACGGGCTTTCCGAACGCTTGGGGAAGGGGGTCAGCCCGCCGCGTTTTCGGATGGTCGCGAGCCGGTCCCGGCGACCGGTGAGTATCTTGTGGGGGTAGGCCTGGTGGCCCACGTCCCAGACCAGGCGGTCGTAGGGAGTGTTGAAGACGTAATGGAGGGCGATGGTCAGTTCCACCGTGCCCAGACCGGCAGCCAGATGACCGCCGGAGCGGCTGACGCTCTCGAGCAGGTAGTGGCGGACTTCGTCCGCCAGTTGCAGCAGCTCCTTTTCATCCAGTCGCCGCAGATCTTCGGGCGAATCGATGCGGCGGAGCAGAGGATAGTGTTTGGGGTCGATCATGGGCTGTAGTTGGTCAGCAGGCGACAAAGATGACGGGAATGACGGGCATTATCCAACGCCTTCCGGCGTGGCGCAAGGGGATCAGTGCGCCCGGCGTTCCAGAGTGATCCCGAGGATTTCCAGGGCGATGGCGATCAAGATCATGACCAGGCCGATCCAGACCTCGGGGGCCAGCCACATCATCAAGGCACCCAGTACGATCAGAACCGAACCGAGCACGCGGCGCCGCAGGGTATGTTTCAGCATGGTCAGCGATGGGAGGATTGCAACGTTTTCATTCGAATATCTTACCACCGCCCGGACCGGGGAGCGAATCGGCCGCTGACAGACCTTTCCCGGACCCCGCCGAGAAGCGGCCGGTGACAAGGGCTTTCCGTGCCGTGCTTGCAGTTTGCCGGGGATTTGGCGACCATAGCCGCTCGAGACAGACCCGATGAGCAGGAGGACAGCGATGAGTCAGGAAATCAATCCGGAACAGGGGCCGGTCCGGCAACCGGAAGGAGAGGGGAACCAACCCCGGGAAAAGACCGAGGCGGAACGCCGGGAAGCGGCGGAAAAGCTGCAGGCTGCGGTTCAGGAGGCCGTGGAAGCGGCCGAGGACGTCCGCGAGACGGTGCGGCGCCTGACCGTGGAGGCCCTGGCCGAGGGCCGTCTCGATGCGGCGGAGATCCGCAGTGTCGTCGCGGCGGTGGTCGAAGGTGCCGGCGCCGGCATCGAAAAGCACGGCGGTCGGGCGCGTCAGGCCCTGGAGGAAGTGATGCGGGGCCTCGAAGACGGCCTGATCAAAGCCGCAGAGGCCTCCAAACTGGCCCTGGAGGAGGCGGCCGGTCGGGCCCAGGAATTCGCCGAGCAGGATGTCAAACGGGCGTTCGATCAGCTGGTGGAGATGGAAAAGGTCTATATCGACACCCTGGCGGAAGTGGCCAAGAAAGGCACGGACCAAACCCGTGAAATCCTCGATGATCTGGCGCGTCACGCCCGCGACAGCGGCACCGCCATCGGTGAATACATGGCGGAGGTGATGGAAACCTTGCCGCGCAAACTGCAGGAGGCCGGCGAATGGGGGTTGAAGGCGGGCATCGAAAGCGCCCGTACCGCCGGTTCCCAGCTGGCCGCCATCGCCAGCGGTTTCCTTGCCGGAATTTCCGAGGCTCTCGATCGTCAAGCCAAACGGCTGAAGTCTGAAAAACCCGATCAGAGCTGATGTGGTTGGAGGCGGTCAGCGCGGTCCACGATCTCGGCCGCCTGTATGATCTGGCCGTGATCCTGGTACGCTACGGCTTCGCGGGTTTCGTACGCCGCCTCGGGCTGGCCCACGTCTTCGAGCAGGCGGGCAAGGCGCTCCATTGGAAAGGGGTGGAGGAACTGGTCCAGCTCAACACGCCCCAGCGCATCCGCCGTGCCCTGGAGGAAATGGGGCCGACCTTCATCAAGCTGGGCCAGATTCTCGCCACCCGCGTGGACCTGTTTCCTCCCGATTGGATCGAGGAATTCGAAAAGCTGCAGGATCAGGTTCCCCCCCTGCCTTTCGAAGCCCTGCGTCCCCAATTGGAAGCGGATCTGGGGGCGCCGGTGACGGAAGTGTTCGCCGAGTTCGACCGTGCGGCCCTGGCGGCGGCCTCCATCGCCCAGGTTCACCGCGCCCGCCTGTTCAGCGGCGAACGAGTCATCGTCAAGATCCGCCGTCCCGGGATCGTCGAGATCGTCGAGGCGGATCTGCGTCTGCTGGAAAGGCTGGCGCGGATCGTGGAAAGCGAAGTCAAGGAGCTGCGCCGCTACCGGCCCATCGAGATCGTCCATCAGTTCGCCGCCTCCCTGCGCCGGGAGATGGACCTGGAAAACGAGGCCCGCAACGCCGAACGCATGGCGGGCAATTTCGCCCGCGACCCCTGGATCGTGATTCCCAGGATGTACTGGCAGTGGTGCTGTGAGCGCCTCAACGTCCAGGAATACATTGAGGGAATTCCGGCGCGAAAACTGCAACTGGCCGAGGCCACCGGTCTCAATCGCAAGGTCCTGGCCCGGCGGGGTTGTGACGCGGTGTTGAAGATGATCCTCATCGACGGTTTCTTCCATGCCGATCCCCACCCCGGCAATTTGATTTTCCTGCCGGGCAATCGCATCGCCTTCATCGATTTCGGCATGGTGGGGCGGCTGTCGGAAACCCGGCGTTACCAGATCGTCGACATGCTGGCGGCGGTCATCGACCGGGACGCGCGGACCGCGGTCAACGTGTTGTTGGACTGGTCCGGCGACGTCCAGGTGGACGTGGACGCCCTGACCGCCGATGTGGACGTCTTCATCGATACCTACCACGGCCTGCCGCTCAAGCAGTTGAAGGTCGCCAACATCCTTTTCGATCTCACCAATTTGATGCGCAGCTACAATCTGGTGCTGCCGCCGGATCTCGCCCTGCTGTTCAAGGCCCTGCTGACCCTCGACGGCATGGGCCGCCAGGTCGATCCCGATTTCGACCTGATCACCGCTGCCGCTCCCCACGTGCGCCGTGCCCTGCTCAATCGTTATCGTCCCGATGTCGTGCTCAAGCGCGGCTGGCGCACCGCCGCCGACGTCTTCGACATCATTTCCGCCTTTCCCTACGACATGCGCCAGCTCATCAAGGCGCTCAAGAGCGGAAATCTGCGCTTCAACGTCGACGTCAATCAATTGGATTATTTCGGCTGGATCATCGACCGGGCCGCCAGCCGCCTGACCGTGGGCATGGTGACCTCCTCGCTGATCATCGGTTCGTCCATCGTCATGACGGTTCCCGGCGGTCCGACGCTGTGGGGGCTCCCTTTGCTGGGAGTGCTGGGTTTCGCCGGCGCGGGCATCGGCGGGGTCTGGCTGTTGATCTCGATCTGGAAGGGGGGACATCTGCCCCACGGCGGGGAAAAGGAGGAATGAAAAACCCGGCCAAAGCCGGGTTCGTCGAGAACGAAGGCTGGATCGCTTCAGCCGGTGATTTTCACGCCGAACACCACCGCCGCCAGGATCAGATAACAGATCACCGCCAGGCCGGCGTGGGCCAGGATCAGTCCCTTCTGCACCTGTCCGGTGGTGTAGCGTTTGTGGGCTGCGGTGACGCCGAGCAGGACGATGACGACCACCAGGGCGATGTTGACATAGACCTGGGTGTTTCCCGCCAGGGCGGCGCCGATGGCGAGCAGGGCGCCCAGCACGGCGAAACCAGCATGGGTGAGCACCAGCTGCCGGGATACGGGAACGCCGCGGAACAGATCGATCGCCATGAACAGCCCCAGCAGGGCCACCAGGGTAAATGCCGCCAAAGAAGCTGTCAGTAGGATCATTATTTCCTCCCGATCGTTGTGGTTGCCGGGTGCCCATTATAGCTGCTGGAAGTGGGGAGCCAACCCCTGTAGGTGTGGTTCCCGGATGGGACGAAAGTGCTGTGGAAAAAGGGCGACTCGGGAGCCGCCCTTTCCGACGAAGCTATTCCTCGCCGCCTAGAAAGCCCAGGATATGGAGCAGGCTGGTGAAGAGATTGTAGATGGCCACGTACAGCGTCACGGTGGCGAGAATGTAGTTGGTTTCCCCGCCATGAACGATCTGGCTGGTTTCGAACAGGATCAGTCCCGCCATCAACACCATGAACATCGTCGAGACCGCCAGGGCCAGGCCCGGCATGTGGAAAAAGGCTGCCCCCAGTCCGGCGAGAAAGGCGACCAGGATACCGGTGAACAAGAAACCGCCCAGGAAGCTGAAGTCCCGGCGCGAAACCAGGGCATAGGCCGACATCCCGAGAAAGATCAGACCGGTTCCTCCCAGCGCCATCATCACGATCTGATGGCCGTTGGGGATGAATTTGAGATACAGGCTCAAAATCGGCCCCAGAGTCAGGCCCATGAAGCCGGTCAACAGAAAGACGAACAACAGGCCCCAGGCACTGTTGCTGAACCTCTGGGTCAGGAACAGCAGGCCGAAGTAGCCCACCAGCGTGACGATCAGCCCCGGATGGGGCAGGTTCAAGGCCATCGCCAGACCCGCGGTGGCGGCGCTGAACAGCAACGTCATCGCCAGCAGGGCATAGGTGTTGCGCAGCACCTTGTTGGTCGCCAGAACCCCGGTCCGGGGTTGGGGCATCACACGTACTCGATTCATGATTCCTCCCGATTCGTTCTCAAAAAACTTGGACGGCAAGATAGTAGCTTAGTTGGTGGAAGGGTGCACGAAAATCCGGGATACCGGTTCGCCTCACTTTCGTGGATGGGGGACGAGGGGATTTCAGCGGCTGGAACCCGGTAAGGAAAGGGGCCGGTGGTGGTGCCGGCCCCTGGTAGAATGATGAGGCGGGGAATCGCTCAGAACTCCAGCTTGTCCTTGTTCTTGGCGATGATGGCAGGGCCGATGCCCCGGACCCGCTTGGCCAGATCCGAACCGTCCTTGAAGGGGCCGCCCTTTTCCCGCTCCTGGACGATCGCTTCCGCCTTGGCCTTGCCCACCCCGTTCAGTTCCGCGGCCAGGGTCTTGGCGTCGGCCTTGTTGACGTTGACGGCCCAGGTGA
>JALSSF010000072.1 GCA_026984375.1 Methylothermaceae bacterium
ACCATCATCATTTCCTTCATCATCGTGTTCGCCCTGTTCGCCCTGGTGCGCGAGGTCTTCGGCGCCGTCTTCCTGGGGCGCTACGACATCCTGAGTGCCGAAGGCTTCAAACGCCTGTTCGGAATGATCATGACGGTGCTGATCGCCATGGAATTCAAGCATTCCATCATCAAGGTGGCCGGACGGCGGGAAAGTATCGTCCGGGTGCAGACCCTGGTCCTGGTCGCCCTGATGGCGCTGGCCCGCAAACTGATCATTCTCGACATCGAAAGAGTGCCACCGCTGGTCCTGGCGGCCTTGGCTGCGGCCGTCCTGGCCCTGGGCGTCGTCTACTGGCTGATGCGGGCACCGGCCGGCGCCGATCACAAATCCGCCGGCAGGTCCCGGGGACGCACCCGGGCCACCAGGCGTCCCTTTCCCGGACCCAGGGCGGTCCAGGGCACCGTCACTTCCACCCGCGCCAGGGCGGCGGTGGGTAACAGCTTCTTTCCCGGGGAAGACAGCGGACCACAGAGGGAAAGCAGCAGCGCCTCCAGTCCCGGATTGTGGCCCACCAAAAGCACCCGCCGCGCCATCTCCGGACAGGAACGCAGCACCGCGAGCAAATCGGACACGTTCGCCTCGTAAAGGCGCGGCTCCCAACGGATGCCGCCAGCATCCAGCCCCAGCGTCTCACAGATCGCTTCGGCGGTTTCCCGGGACCGGCGCGCCGGCGAGGCCACGACGTGATCGGGAATCAGACCCTGGCGCGCCATCCAGCGTCCCATGCGGGGGGCGTCGCGCCTTCCGCGGGGATTGAGGGGACGGTCGAAATCCTTCGAAACGCTGCTGTTCCAGTCCGATTTGGCATGACGCAGCAGCCACAGTTCACGCTCGCCCATGATCTTCCTCCTCCAAGGCCTGGAAACCGGTCACCACCTCGAGAAGCTCGGCGGTGATCTGTTCCTGGCGCAATTGCTGATAGGTGCGGGTCAACCGCTCGATCCGTCGCTCGATGTTCCTTTCCGCCGATTGCATCGATAGCAGACGCTGACCGTGTTCGGCGGCCAGCGATTCGGCACAGCCCCGGTACAGGGAAACGAAAAGGTATTGCCGCAGCAACGCCGCCAACAACGCTGGCGGCGCCATGGTGAAACACGGCAGGGAACGCCCCGGCCATGCCCTGCCGCCCAGCCTCCGCAGCCAAGCTTCCTCCAAAGGCAACAGCCGCAACTGGACCGGCCGGTAGCGCCCCCGACCATGGGAACGGTGATGAAACAGGTCCACGGTCCCGATGCCTTCGCCCCGCCAGGTTTCGATCTTTTCCAGGATCTGGCGCACCGTCGAGGTGATGCCGGCCACCGAACCCGGAACGAAAAAGCATTCCTCGACTTTCAGACCGCGGGCCTCCAGCCCCATGTCCGCCCGGGCACCGACCGCGAGGATGCGGACGCCGCGCCCCTCCCCGAGACTGGTCTGGACCAGATCGACCAATGTCTCGTTGAAACGGCCGCACAGACCCTGGTCGGAACCGAACACGATGGCCGCCCGCCCCCCGGCCGGCGGCCGCCGGGGGGGCAACGGAGCGCGCCGCAGCATCCCGACCAACCCCAGTTCCACCGTATGGCCGTACTGCTCCAGCGACGCCACCGCCCGCTCGTACTGGCGGATGCTGACCGCCGCCAGCACCTTCATGGTGCGAACGATTTCCTGAAGCTGCCGGCTGACCGAGATGGCCCGCTGCAGAACGTCCAGCGTCTGGGTCATGGTTCCTTGCAATTACCCCACTCTGGGCTATGGTTTCCAGTGAGCTTGACACATTTCGACGAAAGTTGGGGGGAAATTTCATGTTCGCACGACGCTCCATCGGTATGCGCCTGTTTCAGGTAGTCTTAGCCGCTTTCGCGGCGATCGCCGTCGCACTGCTGTCCCTCTACTGGGTGCAACAACGGGAACGAGCCATCCAGAATCAGGTGGACACGGCCCGCAAGGTGGTCCTGATGGCCGAATCGGTGCGTAAGCGCGTCAGCCGGCTCTGGGACGAAGGCGTCATCACCCCGGAGACGGTTCGGGAGTTCAACGCCATCGCCGATCCCCACCTGCGGCGGGAAAAGATCCTTTCCACCGTGCCGGTGGTCCTGTCCTGGAAGGTGATCCAGGACCAAATCGCCGACGACGGCTTCACCCTGCGTACGCCACGCGTCGGCGCCCGCAATCCCGCCAACGAACCCAACGATCTGGAGCGCCGGGCCCTGCAGTATTTCGCCAGTCATCCCCAGGCCGACGAATACGTCGCCATCGACGAGGAAATCAACGCGGTGCGCTATTTCCGTCCGGTTCGTCTGGAAAAACAATGTATCATCTGTCACGGTGACCCCGCCACTTCCTACGAACTGTGGGGCCGCGACGACGGCCGGGACATTCTGGGCTACCCCATGGAAAACAAACGGCCCGGCGATCTCCACGGCGCCTTCGAGATCGTCGCCTCGCTCGACGACGCCATGGCTACCATCGAAGGGAGCATGCTCAAGGCCGGCGTCGGCACCTTGGTCGCCCTGGCGCTGTTCGGCTGGCTGTTCCACCGATTCATCCAACGTCTCGTCACCCATCCCCTGGAACAGATGGGCCGACAGCTCAAGGTCATCGGCGAGGGGGATCTGACCGTGCAACTGCCGGTGCACAACGACGACGAAGTCGGGACCATGGCAAGACACATCAACAATTTCGCCCGCCGCATCCGTCAACTCATCGACGACCTTCAGGCCAGCATCGGTCATCTGAACCGGGCGGCCCGGGACATGGCGGGCATCGCCCGGGAAACCGAGAGCCGGGCGGAACAGCAGCGCCAGGACACGGAACGGACCGCCGCCACCATCCAGCAGATGAACACCTCGATCCAGGAAGTGGCCCGGAGCACCGCCGAAGCCGCCGACAGGGCACGCCAGACCGACTCCGAGGCCAAGCAGGGGCGCGAAGTGGTGGCCAACGCCACCCGGCAGATCCGGGCGCTGGCGGCCGAGATCGACCGGGTCACCGAGGAACTGCACAAACTGGAAAACGACAGCAAAAACATCGGCGAGGTGCTGGAAATCATCCGCGACATCGCCGACCAAACCAACCTGCTGGCGCTCAACGCCGCCATCGAGGCGGCCCGTGCCGGGGAACAGGGACGCGGTTTCGCGGTGGTGGCGGAAGAGGTGCGCACCCTGGCGAGCCGGACCCAGGAGTCCACCGCCCAGATCCAGAACACCATCGACGAACTGCGCAGCCGGGCCCGCTCCGCGGTGGAAATGATCGAGCACAGTCGGGAGCAGGCCCATCAGGGAACCCAGGAGACCGAAGCGGCCAACGAAACCCTGACCAACATCATCGCCATGGTGGAGGCCACCGGGGAGCTCAATACCCAGGTCGCCGCCGCCATCGACGAGCAGAGCCAGGTGAGCGAAACCATCAGCCAAAACGTCGGCGAAATCAACGAGGGCTGCGTCGAGGTCTGCCAAAAGATGGAACAGACCCTGAAGGCCACGGAACAGCTGCGCGAGACAGCCGCCAACCTGGAAGCGGCGGTGAACCGGTTCCGTACGTGAGCCGACTCACGGAGCGACCGCCTTCTGGGCCAGGCGCAGCAACGCCTGCCTCAACTCCGCGGTCAGCGGCCCGGCCCCGACACGCCGGGCTGTTTCCTCCGCTTCCTGCACCGCCGCGCGGATCCGGCGTTCCGCCGGATGAACTTCCTCCAAAGGCAAGGAGTCGAGCAGACCGGCGTTGAGCGCCAGCAGCACGGCCACCTGTTCCGCCGGGGACAGCAGGTCCCCCTCCTCCTGTTTGAGGAGCTCCCGCACCCGCCGTCCCCGCTCGATGGCGGCCCGGGTGCGCTCGTCCAGGCGGGTGCCGAAGCGGGCGAAGGTTTCCAGTTCCTCGTACTGGGCATAGGCCAGCTTCAGCGCCCCCGTCACTTCCCAGTAGGCCGGCAGCTGGGCCCGGCCGCCGACCCGGGAGACCGAACGCCCCACATCGACCGCCGGCAGTTCGCCCCGCTGGAACTTCACCGGCGACAGATAGATTTGCCCGTCGGTGATGGAGATCAGATTGGTGGGAATGTAGGCGGCGAGGTTCTGGGCCTGGGTCTCGGCGACGGGCAGGGCGGTGAGGCTGCCGCCCTCCTTCAGGCGGGTAGCACGCTCGAGCAGGCGGGAATGGATATGGAAGACGTCCCCCGGATAGGCTTCCCGTCCCGGCGGCCGGCGCAGCAGCAGAGACAGCTCCCGGTAGGCGTCGGCGTGGCGGGTCAGATCGTCATAGACCACCAGGACGTCGCGCCCCTGGGCCATGAACCATTCGCCGATGGTGGTGGCGGCGTAGGGGGCGATGAACTGCAGCCCCGCCGGGGTGTCGCCGGTGGCACTGACGACCACGCAGTATTTCATGGCGTCGCGTTCCCGCAGGCGGGCGATCACCCGGGCCACGGCCTGGGCCCGCTGTCCGATGGCGCAGTAGATGCAGATCACCTCCTGATCGTGCTGATTGAGGATGGTGTCGACGGCGAGAGTGGTCTTGCCGGTCTGGCGGTCCCCCAGGATCAATTCCCGCTGCCCGCGTCCCACCGGAATCAGGGCGTCGACCACCTTGATACCGGTGAGCAACGGTACTTCGACCGGCGCCCGGGCGACGATGGCCGGCGCCTCCCGTTCCACCGGCCAGCGCTCGGCACCGGGCAGGGCGTCGCCGTCGTCCAAAGGGCGTCCCAGGGGATCGACGATCCGGCCGAGCAGCGGATGACCGACCGGGACGTCGAGCACTCGGCCGCTGCGCAGCACCTGCATCCCGGCCCGCACCCGGCTTTCCGGGTCCAGCAACACGGCGCCTACCTCGTCAGGATCGAGATCGAAGGCGACCGCGGCCGCCGATTTGCCGAAACGGAGCACCTCCATGGCCCCGACCCCCGGCAACCCCTGCACTCGGGCCACGTCCCGTTCGAGGCCCAGGACCCTGCCTACTTCCCGGGGCTGGAGCTGGAAACGGAAACCGGCCAGTGCGTCGCGCACCAGCTCGGCGCTTTCCCGCGGCAGCCGGTGGCGTAACGGCGTCATGACTCCCCGCGCGCCAGAGTCTGGCGCAACCGGCTCTCCAGTTCGTCCAGATAGGCGGCCAGATTCCACTGCCAGAGACGGCCGTCGGCCTCCAGGGCGATGCCGAGAATCAGTTCCTCCCGCTGCTCGAACCGGACCTGGGCCCGGGGATTGATCCGTTTGAGCCGGCTTTCGATCCGCCGGCGCAATGAATCTTCCAGCGGCAGCGCCGTGGCCACGGTCCATTCCGGATCCCGGGCCCGGGCCAGCAGGTGACGCTGGTCTTCGGGCAGGGCGGCCAGGCGCTCCAGAAAGGCCTCGACGATCCCTTCCTCCAACGACCGTCCGGCCAGATCCCGGAAGGCTCGGCGGCCCAGTTCCACCAGTTGTTCCGCCAAAAGGAGCTTGAGGTCGCGCAGCAAATCCGCCTGTTCTCGGGCCAGGTCCTCACGCCACTGGCGCCGTTTCTCCTCGACCTCGATCCGAGCCTTTTCCAGCAGTGCCTGGCGCTCGGTTTCCGCTTCCCGGCGCGCCTGGTCGATGAGATGACGGCGTTCGGCCTCCAGGTCCTCCAGACGGCGGCGATAGGCGGCGATCAGACGTTCGGCCTGGGCCTTGAGGTGACGCGCTTCCTGCAGCTGCTGGTCGATGTAATGCTGGCGCGCCGCCATGGTGGTCACGATGGGGCGGTAGAGAAAGCGCTTGAGAAGGGCCGCCAGGATAAGGAAATTGACGATCTGGGCGGCGACCGTAAGCCAATCCACCTGCACCGTCAGCCACCTGCCTTCAGCAAATGTTCCCAATAGGGGTTGGCGAACAGCAGGATCATGCTGATGACGAAACAGTAGATGGCGGTGGACTCCACCATCGCCAGCCCCACGAACAGGGTGCGGGTGATGGTATTGGCCTCGTCGGGCTGCTGGGCGATGGCCAGGAGGGCCTGGGCCACCGCCCTCCCCTCCCCCAGGGCCGGGCCGATGGCTCCCAGCCCCATGGTGAGACCGGCGGTGAAGATCGATACGGCGGCGATCAGCGTGTCTGCGGTCATGACGATTCCTCCGAACGGAGCCGGGCGAGCCTTTCCCGCTGGGCGGCGCTGGCCGAGGCGATGTAGACCAGCGCCAGAACGGCGAAAATATAAGCCTGGATGAAGCCGGTGAGCAAGCCGAGCAACTGCATCACGACGGGAAAGAAAAACGGCACCAGGGTGATGAGCACGGCCCCGATCACCGCACCGCTCATCAGATTGCCGTAGAGGCGGACCGCCAGAGCCAGGGTGCGGGAAAATTCGCCGATGACGTTGAAAGGCAGCATCAGGGGATGGGGCTCCAGGTACTGGCGCAGATAGTTCTTCAACCCCACCTCGCGGATGCCGAACCAAGGAACGGCGACGAAGACGCACAGCGCCAGGGCCGTGGTGGTGGACAGGGAAGCGGTGGGCGGATGGTAGCCGGGAACCGGGGCCAGCAGATCGGCCAGGGCGATGAACAAAAACAGAGTGCCGACGAACCAGAGGTACCGGTCGGGGTCCTGGCGGGTCACCTCCCGGATCTGGCGCCGGATCACCTCGACCAGGGCTTCGAGAAAATTCTGCCAGGGCCCCGGGCGCAGCGTCGGTTCCAGGCGGCGGGTGGCGAGCCAGGATCCCACCACCAGCAGCGCCATGACCAGCCAGGTATAGGCCAGGGTGGCGTTCAGGCGGAACGGCCCGTACCGCCAGTACACGATGTCATCCGGATTGAACGGCATCGGCGGACTTGAACCGGTTCACCAACATCCCCCGCATCAGGACGAAACCGAGCAGGGCCGCCAGCATACGCCGCCAATCCCCGGCCGTCAGCAGCGCGAACCCCGCCGTCGTCACCCCCAGGCGGACGACGAAACTCGCCAGCATCATCCCGACCGGATGGCG
This sequence comes from Methylothermaceae bacterium, assembly GCA_026984375.1. Classification (GTDB taxonomy): domain Bacteria; phylum Pseudomonadota; class Gammaproteobacteria; order Methylococcales; family Methylothermaceae; genus Methylohalobius. Next base: position 6,961 of record JALSSF010000072.1, read on the forward strand.
GGCACGGGGCATCTTGCGCACCGTCCACCACAGCCCGCCATAGAAAAACAGCCCCAGCCCCAGACCGGCGGCGAACAGGGCGCTCCAGAGCCACCATTCAGTCATGGCGGCTCTCGCGCCGGATCCACTGCCAGGCGTTGTAACAGCCCAGGCCTACCCCCAGGAACAGAAACGTCAGGGTCCAGGACGGGGGGCCGGGAAATTTGCGGTCCAACCACCAGCCAAGGGCGATTCCCAACAGGGTGGGAACGGCGACCGCCCATCCCACCAGGCCGAACATGCCCAAACCGAACCACAGGCTGCGGCGCGCCTCCCGCCGGGCCCTGAGGCGGCGCCGGACCTTCTCGTCCACGGCCCGGGACAGACGCTCCGGACCGGAAAGATCGCGATCGTCATCCATTACCGCACTCCGTGAAACCGACCGTACTGTCTGAGAATACCTGCCTCCAGGCGGGCCAGGGCGCTTCGGGTGGCACGCTCGCTCTCGTCAAGCTGACGAATCTCGCTTTCCACCTTTTGGCGCAGGGTTTCCAGCCGGTCGCCGCGCACGGCCTTGAAGGTGGAAACCCGCACCTCGAATCCGCATTTGACCAGGATACCTTCATCGACGGCGACATACCAGGTGCGCCCGCCGCTTTCCCGGTAGGTCAAGACACCGGGCACCAGGGCGGCGATGAAATCGACGTGGCGCGGTTCCAGACAGAAGTGGCCGTCGGCCGCCTCGGCCAGAATCTTGTCGGCGCGCGCCCGCAAAAATATCCGCTCAGGTACCAGAACGGCAAGCTTCATCGACGGTGCCGATCATGTAGAGCGCCTGCTCAGGGAGGTCGCGGAATTCGTCGTTGAGGATGCGTTCACAACCGTCCAGGGTGTCCTCCAGGTCCACCATGACCCCGGCACGCCCGGTGAAATGCTCGGTGGTGAAGAACGGCTGGGTCAGAAACCGCTCCAGCCGGCGGGACCGGTTGATCGTGAGGCGGTCGGCTTCCGACAGTTCCTCGATCCCCAGCATGGCGATGACGTCCTGAAGTTCCCGGTATTCTGCCAGCACCCGGCGCACTTCCCGGGCGATTCGGTAATGACGGTGGCCGACGATGTGGGGATGGAGCAGCTTGGAATTCGACTGCAGCGGATCGACGGCCGGATAGAAACCCTGGGCGGCACGCTGGCGGGACAGCACCACCGAGGCGGACAGGTGGGCGAAGGTGGCGGCGGCGGCCGGATCGGTGAAATCGTCGGCGGGCACGTAGACCGCCTGGATCGAGGTCATGCTGCCGTGAACGGTGGTGCCTATGCGTTCTTCCAGTTCCGCCAACTCGGTGGCCAGAGTGGGCTGATAGCCGACCCGCGAGGGAATCCGCCCCATGAGGCCGGAAACCTCGGTGCCCGCCTGGACGAAGCGGAAGATATTGTCGATCAGTAACAAAACGTCGCGGCGCTGGTCGTCGCGGAAGTGTTCGGCGATGGTCAGGGCGCTGTGGCCGACCCGAAAGCGCACGCCGGGCGATTCGTTCATCTGGCCGAACACCAAGACGGCGTCGTTCAGCACCCCGCTCTCTTCCATGGTGCGGAACAGTTCCTCCGCCTCCCGGCACCGCTCCCCGATGCCGCAAAACACGCTGACACCGCGGTAGCGTCCGGTCATGTTGTGAATCAGTTCGGTGATGACCACGGTCTTGCCCACCCCGGCCCCACCGAACAGACCTGCGGTGCCCCCCCGTTCCAGGGGCACCAGCAGATCGATGATCTTGATGCCGGTGACGAAGGTCTCCGGAACCACCCGGCGCCGGGCCAGGGGTACCGGTCGGCGGTGAATGGCGCGCCGTTCCTCGGCTACGACGGGACCGCGGCCGTCGATGGGCTCCCCGAAGACGTCAAGCATGCGCCCCAACACCTGTTTCCCCACGGGAACCCGGATCGGTGCACCGTTGTCCTCGACCGGATCCTCCCGCCGCAGACCCTGGGTATTGGCGAAGGCGATGCAACGGGCGGTGCGGCGGTCCAGATGGACGATCACCTCCAGCGGAATCCGTGCGGGACCGGCCAGCAGGCAGCGCTGCAGAGGCGGCACTTCGGCCGCGAAGCGAACGTCGACCACGCTGCCGTGCACCGCCGCGACCCATCCGGCCGCCTGCGTTTTCCGATTCACGGCCCGCTCCGCGTTACAATAGCCGTTCACGACGACTTGCCACCCGTCTCCTTCCCTACCGGAAAACGAATCGATCGGTGGTGAGCCCGCATAACAATAACATCGACGAGGAGGCTATGATGAATAACGATCGTCTCACCCTGGCCGCCATTCTGGCCCTGGTGCGCGCCACGCTGACCCTGCTGCTGGCGTCTCTGGTATCCCGGCTGGCTCCCCAGGCCAGTTTCGGTCCCAAGCTGATCACCGCCGTGCTCACCGTGCTCAGCTTCCTGTTGTTCGCCTACATTTTCACCACCTTGAAGCGCCTGTTGAACGAGCGCTACCAATTCCACGGCACCGATCTCGCCATCGCCGGCCTGATCGGCGTCAACGGCCTGGCGGCTCTGCTCACCCTGGCCGGGGTGTTTCTGCCGGGGGTCTCGGAAACCTGGCTGCTCAAGACCGTCTCGGTCCTTTTCGGCCTGCTTCTGGTCGGATTCGCTCTCCAACTGTTCCGGCTGCAGGACAACCTGTTCGGCTTTCTCAAGCCCTACGCTTTCCTCACCGCCGTCGCCGGGGTCGGCATCGCCTCGCTGAAGCTGGCCGGTGTCGGGGTCATTTTCGGCGCCGTCGCCGACATCCTGCTGGCGGTGATCTTCATCAAGGCAACCGGGCGAAGCACTACCTAGCCGGTTACAATGACAGCCCGTTCCCACTTTCAGGAGGAGGAGCCATGAGCAACGACCGTCTCACCCTGGCCGCCATTCTCGCCTTCATTCACGCGGTCCTGAGCCGCTTCTTCGTCTCCTTTACCGCCGAAATCACCCGCCCTAGCGCCGGTCCGCTGCTGATCGCGGCACTCCTGGCACTGGTCAATTTCGCCCTGTTCGTCTTCCTGTTCACCACCCTGAAGCGCCTGCTGAACGAGCGCTATCACTACCGGGAGGCGGATCTGCCCATTCTCGCCCTGATCGGCCTCCATGCCGTCGGGGTCGCATTCATCCTGCTGCCCCTGGCAGGGCTGGGCTACGGCACCTTTTCCTTGCTGTCCAAGGCGCTGGGAGTGGCGGGCGGCCTGCTCTGGATCGGACTGGCCTGGCGTCTGTACCGGTTTCCCGCCGGCCGGATCAAATTGCTGCGCCCCTTCGCGGCGGCGGTCGCCGTCGCCGGGCTCGGCTATCTTTCGGTCGTGCTGGTCAACGTCGCGGTCATCGTCATGATCGTGGCGGACATCATCCTGGGAGTGATCTTCATTCAGGAGACCGGAAAACCGGAACCCGGCAAGATCGAAGCCTGATCCCACCGTTCCCACAGCTGGATCAGCAGAGGCCGGATCCGTTCCCAGGGCACCCCCGCGGCCAGGGTGAAGGCTGCCAGCAGCAGGAAAACCACCCCGCCGATCCGGTGGATGAAGGTGACGCTGAAATAGCGCAACAGGGTGCGGCCGGCCACCACGCCCAGTGCGGAGGTGAACGCCAGGGCCAGGGTGGCGCCGACCCAGACCGGCACCGGCGGCAGGGTGCCACCGAGGCCCGCGACCGCGATCTGGGTCTTGTCGCCCAACTCGGCCATGAAAAGGAGGGCCAGGGTGGTGAAGAAAATGCCACGCCCGCTCCATTCCACCGCCCCACTCGGCTCCGCTCCTTCCCTGGCCATCAGGGCGTGGATGCCGAAGCCGGTAAACAGCAGCCCCACCGCCAGCGCCACCAGCCAGCGGGGCAGCCAGGCGGCCACCGCGGCGCCGAACGCCACCGCCAGGCCGTTGAGAAGCGCGAACGCCAGGACGGCGCCCCCCAGCACTGGCCAGGGACGGTGGCGCGCCGCCAGCGTCATGCATACCAGTTGGCTCTTGTCGCCCATTTCCGCCGCGGCGATGAGAATCAGGCTGGTGAAAAAAGCCAGCCATTCCCGCCGCTCCCAGCCCAAAGCGGCGAACCCGTCGAACGGGCCCCAGGCCAGCTCTAGCATCATCCCAGGGTGCTTTCGAGAATCGTCATGACGGCGAAGCCCACCAGCACCCCGAAGGCCGCCAGGGAGGAACGCTCCCTGGACTGCATCTCCGGAATGATCTCATAGGCGATGACGTACAGCATGGCCCCGGCGGCGAATCCCATCGCCAGCGGCAGCAGGGTTTCGAACACCGTGACCATGGTGACCCCCAGCAGTCCCCCGACGGGTTCCACCAACCCTGAGATCAGAGCGATCGCCACCGCCTTCCAGGGCTTGTAGCCCACCCCGACCAGGGGCAGCGCCACCGCCATGCCCTCCGGAATGTTCTGAGCGCCGATGGCGATCGCCAGCAGGGTGCCGTTGGCCCAGTCGCCACCGCCGAAACTGACCCCGACCGACAGCCCCTCGGGAAAGTTGTGCAGGGTGATCGCCACCACGAAGATCCACACTTTGCGCAGGGAAGCGGCCACCTCCGCATCGCCGGTGAACAGGTCGTGGGGCACGGTGCGCTCGGCCCAGTCCAAAAACCAGGCCCCCAGCAGAACGCCGACGACCACCACGTACACCCCCCAGCCGGGCCACAACTTGTCACCGTATTCGATCCCGGGCTCCACCAGCGAGTAGGCCGTTGCCGAAAGCATGATGCCCGCCGCCATCCCCATGGTGAAATTGATGGTACGGAAGGAAATCCGCCTGAACAGCACCGCCGGCAAGGCACCCAGAACCGTGGCCAGCCCCGCCACGACGCTGGCGAAGAAACCGACCACCACCGTCGCACCGAACAGCAGATACAGCCCCCCGAACACCACCACCTGACTCAGCAGGAAGGCCAACGCCATCAGGGCGATCCGCTGCCCCCGCGGCAGGCATTGGAAGCGCTGATACCAGGACCAGGACTGCAGCGATTGCCGCCAACGATCCCAACGGTGTTCGAGCCGATGTTGTAAGGCAGACCAATTCATCAGGGTTTCCTCCATATTGTGATCCCGACCGCAGCCCGGAACAAAAAACCTGCAGCCGCGGCATCATCGATGTCAAAATTTTTTACAGATCGTACCCGGCATTACGCTTTCCTCTGGTGCGCACCGATCTATCCCACTGAACGACAAACGGTCTTGAGTGTCTGGCACGAATACTGCTGTAACGTCGACATGGACGAGCAAAAGCATACCATTTCCGAGCCGTTCGATTTCGATCACTGGCTGCGACTGGCCCGCCGCGACCCGATCGCCTTCGAGCGGCAAAGACAGGCGGCGATCACAGCCTTTCTGGACGACCTACCCCCGGAAAGGCGGTCGCGGCTGGAGCGCCTGCAATGGCGCATCGACATGGAAATCCGCCGCAGCCGCTCCCCCCTGGGGGCCTGCATCCGGCTGTACCATCTGATGCTCGAATCCTGCGACAGACAGCAAACCGCCCTCGACGCCCTGCTTCAAGGCTCCGCGCTACCGGAGGCCAAACGACGCGCCCGGGTGTTGCCTTTCGTCCGCAATCAGTCGTAGCGCAACGCGACGCGGTCGGGGCCGAACCGGCGGGACAGCCGGTGCAGCAGCTCGTCATCCGGCCGCACCCGCCAGTCGCTCCCCAGACGCAGGCAGGTCCGTGCCCGCCCGTTACGGTATTCCACGAACACGGGACAGCACCCACCCCGATGCGGCCGGAGCAGTTCCGCCAGGCCGGCGACCTGGTCGCGGGCGGCCTCCCGGTCTACTCCGTCCCAGCGTATCCAGATACCCCTGGCGAAATGTTCCCGGGCCTGGGCCAGGTTCCAGACCCGGTCCGCCACCAGGCGCAGATCGCCGCTGAAGTCGTCCTGGCCGATCTCCCCCTGCACCACTAGCACGGCATCCCTGGTGAGCAGTTCCTCGGCACCGGTCGCCACCTCGCCGAAGACGGCCACTTCCAGGCGACCGCCGCCGTCCTCCAGGGTGAGGAACACCATTTTCCTGCCCTGTTTGTCGTGACGGGTACGCAGTTCCGCCACCAGCCCGGCCACCACCACCCGGCTCGCCTCACCGTTTGATCCCTTCCAGCCCTGCGTCAGCTCGGCCAACGGGGCGGTGACAAACCCCTGCAATTCCTGGCGGTATTCGTCCAGCGGATGGCCGCTGAGATAGAGTCCCAACACCGCCTTTTCCTCGGCCAGCAGGGTTTTCAGCGGCCACGGAGCCACCGGCTCGGCAGATGCGGGAGGTGCAGACATGGCAGCGTCATCCCCCAGGCCGAACAGATCGTTCTGGCCCTGGGCCTGGGTCCGGTGATGTTGTTCGGCTGCCTGCAGGGCGTTGCTCAGATCCGCCAGCAACTGGGCCCGATGGGCTCCCAGCGCGTCGAGGGCGCCGGCCCGGATTAGGGCCTCGATGACGCGCCGGTTGACCTTGCGCAGATCGATGCGGCGGCAGAAGTCGTAAAGGTCCCGGAACGGCCCTGCCTCCCGAGCCGCCAGGATGTCCTCGATGGCCGCCTGTCCCACTCCTTTCACCGCCCCCAGTCCGTAAAGGATGCTGTCGTCCTCAAGCACGTCGAAGCGGTAAGCGGAGCGGTTGATGTCCGGCGCCAGCAGCTTCAGACCCAGCTGGCGGCATTCCTCCACGAAACCGACCACCTTGTCGGTGTTGTCCATGTCCGACGACAGCACCGCCGCCATGAAGGCGGCCGGATGATGGGCCTTGAGCCACGCGGTCTGATAGGAAACCCAGGCGTAGGCGGCGGAATGGGATTTGTTGAAACCGTAACCGGCGAACTTTTCCATCAGGTCGAAGATGTACTGGGCCGTGTCTTCGGCGACCCCGCGCTCCGTCGCCCCCCGGATGAAGATGGCCCGCTGCTTGGCCATCTCCTCGGGTTTCTTCTTCCCCATGGCCCGGCGCAGCAGATCGGCGCCCCCCAGGGTGTAGCCGGCCAGATCCCGGGCGATTTGCATGACCTGTTCCTGATACAGGATCACTCCGTTGGTGGGTTTGAGAATCGGCTCCAGGGCCGGGTGGGGATAGTTGGCTTGGGCGCGGCCGTGCTTGACGTTGATGTAGTCGTCCACCATGCCCGATTGCAGGGGACCGGGACGGAACAGGGCCACGAGGGCGACGATGTCGTCGAAGCAGTCCGGCTGCAGCCGACGGATGAGATCCTTCATGCCGCGCGATTCCAGCTGGAACACCGCCGTGGTCTGGCAACTCTTCAACAGAGCGTAGGTCTTGGGATCGTCACGGGGGATGCGATCGATGTCGATGGGCTCTTTCCCCTCGGCCCGACGCCGGCGGTTGATGGTTTCCACGGCCCAGTCGATGATCGTCAGGGTACGCAACCCCAGGAAATCGAACTTGACCAGACCGGCCGCCTCCACGTCGTCCTTGTCGAACTGGGTGACGACCCCCTCTTCCCCGTCTTCGCGGTAAAGCGGGGTGAAATCGATCAGGGCGGAAGGGGCGATCACCACCCCCCCGGCGTGTTTGCCGGCGTTGCGAGCGATACCTTCCAGGGAACGGGCCAGATCGATCAGGCTCTGCACCTCCTCGTCCTCCTGATAGGCCTGGCGCAGTTCCTCGCTCTCTTCCAGGGCCTTGTCCAGGGTCATGCCCAGCTCGAAGGGGATCAGCTTGGCGAGGCGGTCGACGAAACCGTAAGGATGCCCCAGGACCCGGCCGACATCGCGCACCACCGCCTTGGCCGCCATGGTGCCGAAGGTGATGATCTGGGAAACCTTGTCCCGGCCGTATTTCCGGGCCACGTAGTCGATGACCCGGTCGCGCCGCTCCATGCAGAAGTCGATGTCGAAATCCGGCATCGACACCCGCTCCGGATTGAGAAAGCGTTCGAACAGTAGATCGAATTCGATGGGATCGAGATCGGTGATCCGGAGGGCGTAGGCCACCAGGGAACCGGCCCCGGAACCACGCCCCGGGCCTACGGGAATACCGTTCTCCTTGGCCCACTGGATGAAGTCGGCGACGATGAGAAAATAACCTGGGAACCCCATCTGGACGATGACATCCAGCTCACGCTGGAGGCGCTCCCGATAGACCGCCTCCTTCTCCCGAGGAATCGCGCCTTGTTCCAGACGGCGCGCCAGCCCCCTTTCCGCCTCCCGGACGAAATACTGCTCCAGGGTCAGCCCCTCCGGCACCGGAAACAGGGGCAGGCTGGGTTTGCCCAGTTCCAGTTCCAGGTTGCAACGTTTGGCGATCTCGACGCTGTTGTCCACCGCCTCGGGCAGATCGGCGAACAGGGCACGCATCTCCGCCGGACTTTTCAGATATTGCTGGTCGCTGTAACGCCGCGGCCGCCCGGGATCGTCCAGAACCCACCCCTCGTGGATGCAGACCCGGGCCTCGTGGGCCTCGAAATCCTCCTGCTCCAGGAAGCGAACATCGTTGGTGGCCACCACGCCCACGTCCATCGTGGCCGCTAGGTGCAGGGCTGCTTCCAGATATTCCGCTTCCCCGGGACGACCGGTCCGCTGTATTTCCAAGTAGAACCGGTCGCCGAAGCGGTCCAGCCAGGTGGCCAGCGCCCGTTCGGCCTGGTCCTCGGCCCCGGCCAGCAGCAGCCGCCCGATCTCCCCTTCCCGGGCGCCGGACAGGGCGAGCAGACCCTCAGCGCATTCCAGAACCCACGCTGCCTCCACCTGGGGCAGTCCCAGATGCTGCCCTTCCAGATAGGCACGCGAGATCAGGGCGGTCAAATTGCGGTAACCGGTGCGGTTCTGCACCAACAGGGTCAGCCGGCCCGGCTGGCGCGGCGCCTCCGGGTTCTTCACCCAGAGATCGGCACCGACGATCGGTTTGATGCCGGCCGCCAGCGCCGCCTTGTAGAACTTGATCAGGCCGAACAGATTGACCTGGTCGGTCAGGGCCACCGCCGGCATCCCCAGCTCCCGGCAGCGGGCGACCAGCGGGCCGATCCGCACCAGACCGTCGCTGAGGGAGTATTCGCTGTGAAGACGCAGGTGGATGAAATCGGC
>JALSSF010000073.1 GCA_026984375.1 Methylothermaceae bacterium
CGTCAGCGACAGTTTCCCGAACAAGCGCTATCCGGGCTGGGTCGGCTACATCTCCCCCTCCGCCGAATTCACCCCCAAGACGGTCCAAACCGAAAGAATCCGCACCCATCTGGTCTACCAGGTACGGGTGTTCGTCTGCAATCCGCAAGGGGAATTGCGCCTGGGGATGCCGGTGACGGTCCACATCCCCCTGCCCCAGGAACACCCCGATCCCGCCAACGTCCCCTGCCGACGGGAGCCTTCCGGTGCCGAGCCCCCGGCCTGAGGCGGCGGTCCGCATCGAGGCGCTCACCAAGACCTTCCCGCCGGCCGTCACCGCCCTCGACGACTTCGCAGCGGCGGTCCGGCCGGGGGCGATCACCGGCCTGATCGGTCCCGACGGCGCCGGCAAGACCACCCTGATGCGCCTGATCGCCGGTCTGCTGACCCCCGACCGGGGACGCATCACCGTCTTCGGCACCGAGGTGGCGGAAGACCCGGCCTGGATCCAGGCCCGCCTGGGCTACATGCCCCAGCGTTTCGGCCTCTACGAAGATCTGACGGTACAGGAAAACCTGGACCTGTACGCCGACCTCCAGGGCCTGGCGCCGCAGCAGCGCGCCGAGCGCTACGCCCCCTTGCTGGCGATGAGCGGCCTGGCCCCCTTCACCGGCCGCCTCGCCGGCCGCCTTTCCGGCGGCATGAAACAGAAACTCGGTCTCGCCTGCGTCCTGGTGGGCCAGCCCCGCCTGCTCCTCCTCGACGAACCGACCGTCGGCGTCGATCCGCTGTCGCGCCGGGATCTGTGGCGTATCCTCGACGATCAGGTGCGAAAGCACGGATTGACCGTGCTCATGGCCACCGCTTATCTGGACGAGGCCGAACGCTGCCGGGAAGTGATCCTGATCCACCGGGGCCGCCGCCTCGGCCAGACTTCCCCCTCCCGTTTTCTCGAACCGATGCGGGGACGGGTCTATTACATCCGTACTCCGCCCGCGGTCCGCCGCCGCCTCCTACGGGAACTCCTGCGCGACCCCGACATTCTCGACGCCGTGGTCCAGAGCGACGGGGTCCGGGTGGTGACCCGCCATCCCCGGCCGCCGTCCGTGACCGATCCCGGGGCGCTGCCGGAAGCGGTCGAACCCCGCCTGGAAGACGCCTTCGTCGCCCGCCTGCGGGCCGAGGCCGAGACGCTTTCCATGCCCGAGGTGCGGCTTTCCCGGCGACCCCGAAGCGGGGAAAGGGAACCGGTCATCGTCGTCCGTGGGCTGAAACGGCGTTTCGGCGACTTCTATGCGGTCAAGGGGGTTTCCTTCACCGTCCGCCGCGGCGAGGTGTTCGGTTTGCTGGGCGCCAACGGCGCCGGCAAGACCACCACCTTCCGCATGCTCTGCGGCCTTCTGCCGGTGACCGAGGGGGAAGCGACCGTGGCCGGCGCCGACCTGCGCCGGGCCCCGGCCGAAGCCCGCGCCCGATTGGGCTACATGGCGCAGAAATTCTCCCTCTACGGCCACTTGAGCGTGCAGGAAAATCTGACCTGCTTCGCCGGCCTCTACGGCCTGCGCGGCGAACGCAAGCGGACGCGCGTCGCCTGGGCGCTGCAGACCTTCGAACTGGCGCCGTTTCGTCGCCAGCGCGCCCTCGATCTCCCCCTCGGCCACAAACAGCGCCTGGCCATGGCCTGCGCCCTGCTCCACGAACCACCGATCCTGTTTCTCGACGAGCCCACCTCCGGTGTCGATCCCCTGGCGCGGCGGGAGTTCTGGTACCTCATCAACGGTCTGGCCGAGCAGGGGGTGACGGTGCTGGTGACCACCCACTTCATGGAAGAGGCCGAATACTGCGACCGGCTCGTCATCCTCCAGGCCGGGGAGGTGCTCGTCGAGGGCAGCCCCGAGGAGATCCGCCGCCGCACCGGCGCTCCCTCCCTGGAACAGGCCTTCATCCACCTGCTGGAGTCGCAACGGTGAACCGCCGCATCACCGCCCTGGTCCGCAAGGAATTCATCCAGGTGATCCGCGATCCTTCGAGCATCGCCATCGCCTTCGTGTTGCCGGTGATTCTGCTGCTGCTGTTCGGCTACGGGGTTTCCCTCGACGCCAAACGGGTGCCGCTGGCGCTGGTGGCCGAGCGCCCCGATCCGGCGGCGCAAAGTTTTCTGAGCGGGTTCTACCGATCCCCCTATTTCGTGCCCGTGCCGGTGGAACGCATGGCCGACGCCGAGCGATTGCTCGAAGCCGGCGCCGTCAAAGGCATCGTACATCTGCGTGCCGACTTCGGCCGCCGCTTGCTAGGCGGCGGCGAGGCGCCGATCCAGTTGATCGTCGACGGCATCGACGCCAACACCGCCCGTCTGGTCCAAGGCTACGTGACCGACGTCTGGCTCACCTGGCTGCAGCGCCGGGCCGACGCCGAGCGCCTTCCCGCAGCGATCCCGATCCCGCTGGAATCACGCATCTGGTACAACGCCGAGGTGGAAAGCCGGAACTTCCTCGTCCCCGGCTTGATCGCCGTCATCATGACCCTGATCGGCGCCCTGCTCACCGCCTTGGTCATCGCCCGCGAATGGGAACGGGGGACGATGGAGGCCCTGATGTCCACCCCGGTGACGATGGGCGAGATCCTGCTGGGCAAGATCGTGACCTATTTTCTCCTCGGCACCGGCGGCCTGCTGCTGTCGGTGGCGATGGCGCTGTGGCTGTTCGACGTCCCCCTGCGGGGGAGCTTCTGGCTGTTGTGGCTGGGCGCGTCGCTGTTTCTGCTGACAGCCCTGGGCATGGGCCTGCTCATCTCCACGGTGACCCGTAACCAGTTCGTCGCCGGCCAGATCGCCATCATCGTCACCTTTCTGCCCGCTTTCATCCTTTCCGGCTTCATTTTCGAAATCCGCAGCATGCCGACGGCGATCCAGTGGCTGACCCACCTGGTCCCGGCCCGCTATTTCGTAGCCTTTCTCCAGACCGTGTTCCTGGCCGGGGACATCGGGGCGGTGATCTGGCCCAATCTGGCCGCCCTGGCCGTCATGGCGGCGCTGTTTCTGGGCCGTACCTGGCAAATCTCCCGCAAACGCCTGGAATAGTCATGTGGCACCGCATCTGGCACCTCCTGGTCAAGGAGTTTCTGACCCTGTTCAAGGACAAACGCAGCCGTTTCGTGGTCATCGCCCCGCCGTTGGTCCAGTTGCTGGTGTTCGGCTACGCCGCCACCTTCGACATCGACCGCGTTCCCTACGCGGTCTACGACGAGGACCGGGGACGTTGGTCTCAGGCGGTGCTGGCGCGTCTGCGGGGCTCGCCGGTGTTCGAGGAAGCGGCCCATCTCGACCACGACGCCCAGATCGCGCCGGTGCTCGACCGGCGCCAGGTCCTGTTCGTGATCCACTTCGGTTCCCGGTTCAGCGAGCGTCTCGCCCGCGGCCGGCAGGCGCCGGTACAGGTGATCCTGGACGGACGCAATTCCAACACCGCGCTCATCGTTCTGGGATATCTGCGCACCGTCCTGGCGGATTTCACCGTCGAGCATCTGCACATCGTCCCACCGGGGCGACCGGTGATCCGCGCCTGGTTCAACGAGAATCTGCAGAGCCGCTGGTTCATCGTCCCCGGGATCGTCGCCCTGCTGACCCTGGTGGTCACCATGGTGACCACGGCGCTGACCGTAGCCCGGGAACGGGAACAGGGCACCTTCGATCAGTTGCTGGTCACCCCCATCACCCCCTTCGAAATCCTGGTGGGCAAGACCATACCGCCCTTCGTCATCGGCCTGGCGGAAGGCAGCCTGATCCTGGCGGTGGCGGTCTACTGGTTCGGGGTGCCGTTCCGCGGTTCGCTGACGCTGTTCTATGCCGGCATGGGCCTGTATCTGTTGGCGGCCATCGGCGTGGGACTGATGATCTCCTCCCTGTCGGTGACCCAGCAGCAGGGTCTGATGGGGGCGTTTTTGTTCGTCGTGCCGGCGGTGATTCTGTCCGGTTTCGCCACCCCGATCGAGAACATGCCGGAGACGGTGCAGCGAATCACCTATCTGAACCCGATGCGCTATTTTCTCGTCATCGTCCGCACCACCTTCCTGGCCGATCCACCGTTCGCCCTGCTGTGGCCCCAGTTCTGGCCCATGGCGATCATCGCCGCGGTCACCATGGCGACGGCGGCGTGGCTGTTCCGTCACCGGCTGTATTGAGCCAGGTCGTAGCGCTGGTGCAGTTCGGGGATCGTCACCGCCTGGGGGGCCAACCGTTCCGCCATGGCGGCCAGAGCTTCGGTTTCACCGTGCACCAGGAAGGTCCGCGCCGGCTTGCCGGTTCGCCGATGCCAAGCGACCAGTTCGTCGGCATCGGCATGGGCGGAAAAGCCGCCGATGGTATGGATACGGGCACGGACGGGAATTTCCTTTCCCAGGAGATGCACCATCCTGGCGCCGTCGATGATGGCCCGGGCCGGGGTGCCGCGGGCGGCGTAACCGACGAAGACGACGCTGCACTCCGGCCGCCAGAGGTTATGGCGCAGATGGTGACGCACCCGTCCGCCGGTGCACATGCCGGAACCGGCCATGATCACCGCCCCGCCGTGAATCTGGTTGAGCATCATCGATTCCGCCGCCTCGCGGGTGAAATGGAGGTTGGGAAGGGCGAAGGGATCGCGCCCTTCCAGGAATATGGCACAGGTTTCCCGGTCGTAGCATTCCGGATGACGGCGAAAAATCTCGGTGGCGGAAATCGCCATCGGCGAGTCGAGAAACACGGGCAAATACCGGGGCAGGATCTTCTTCTCGATGCCTTCGCGGAGGAAATAGAGAATCTCCTGGGCCCGTTCCAGGGCGAAGGTGGGGATGACGACGTTGCCGCCCCGCTCCAGGGTATCGAGCACAGCCTGATACAGCTCCGCCACCGAAGGCGGCAGGGGTTTGTGGCGGCGGTCGCCGTAGGTCGTTTCCATCACCACCACGTCGGCGCGGGGCGGGGTCGCCGGATCGCGGAGAATCGGCCGTCCCCGGTTGCCCAGATCCCCGGAGAACAGCACTTTCAGGCGCCGTCCCCCTTCTCTCACGTGCAGCAGAATACAGGCGGAACCGAGAATGTGACCGGCATCGACGAAGGTGGCTCGGATGCCCGGGGCGATACGGAGCGGCCGGTTGTAGTCGGCGCGGCGGCCGAAACGGTCGAAGGTGTCGAACACGTCGAGCACGCCGTAAATCGGCTCGACCTTCCGACTTTCCCCCCGGAGCCGATGTTTATGGGTGAGGCGCCGGGCCTCCTCCTCCGCCAGATGGGCGGCGTCCATCATCACGATCTTGGCCAGATCCCGGCTGGCGGCGGTGGTAACGATCTCGCCGCGAAAACCGCGCTTGACCAGCAGCGGCAGGCGCCCGCAGTGATCCAGGTGGGCGTGGGTCAGAAGCACGTAGTCGATGGCAGCCGGATCGAAGCCGAAGGGTTCGGCGTTCTGTGATTCCAGCTCCTTCCCGCCCTGATACATGCCACAATCGATCAGCAGCCGTTTGCCGGCCACTTCCAGGAGATGGCAGGAACCGGTGACCCCACCGGCGGCGCCGTGAAATTCGATGTGCATTCAGTCCTCCCCCCGGAGTGGATAAAGTTCGCCGTTGATCAGGGGTTCGCCGCAGCTCTCGTACCACCAGAGAATCCCCTCCCAGATTTCCCGGGCGGTTTCGGCATACCAGAACAGTTCCCGATCCTCGGGATCAATGGTGCCCTCCTCCACCAGGAAGTCGAAGTCGATCACCTGGCGCCAGTAGTCCTCCCCCACCAGCACCACCGGCACCGGCTTGATCTTGCGGGTCTGGATCAGGGTGAGGGTCTCGAACAGCTCGTCCAGGGTGCCGAAGCCGCCGGGAAACACCACCAGCGCCTTGGCCCGGAGCAGAAAGTGCAGTTTGCGCAGGGCGAAATAGTGGAACTGGAAACACAGTTCCGGGGTGATGTAGGGATTGGGGAACTGCTCGTGGGGCAGGGTGATGTTGAGGCCGACGCTCTTGGCCCCGACGTCGAAGGCGCCGCGGTTGGCCGCCTCCATCATCCCCGGCCCGCCCCCGGTCATCACCACCAGGCGGCAGTCGAGGGGACCGTGGCCGGCGTTGCCCACCAGACGGCCGAACTCGCGGGCGACGTCATAGTACTTGGACTTGGCCGCGATTCTTTCCGCCACCTTGACGCGGCGCTGCAACTCGGCGTTGTCGGGCCTGCGTTCCAGGGCCTCCCGCAGGATGGCCAGCTTGCGCCGGGCCGCCGCCGGCTCCGGGATCCGGGTGCTGCCGAACACCACGATGGTGTGGCGCACGCCTGCGTGGCGCAGTCCCAGCTCCGGCTTGAGATAGTCGAGCTGTAGCCGCACCGGTCGGGTTTCGTCGCTGTTGAGAAACGCCAGATCGGCGATCGCCGGCCGGTAACTGGGACTGGCGAGAATCTGCTGCACCCTCTGCGGGGCCTCGGGATCCTCTTCCGGGGGTTTGGGCACCTGCCAGGGCAAGGGCTCGCGGTGGTGGGGGCCGGGCGGTGACGGGATGGAGGCTGCAGGGTCGCGGGCGGTATCGGAACGATCGGTCATTGCCTCATCCTCTTATGCTCTTATGATCGCTTTTCCAACCGTAGCATAGCCGTGATTCAGCTCCAAGACGGATAGTGATGAGCCATTCCCGCCTTGAGCGTGACTGTCCCCTCGTCACGGCTTAAAATGACGAGTCGATTTTGGACCTACTCTCAGCAAAGGAGCGACCGATACATGAATTCATCCACGCTGACCCTCATCCGCCACGGCCAGTCGATCTGGAACCTTCAGAACCGCTTCACCGGCTGGATCGACGTCAGTCTCAGTCCCAAGGGGATCGAGGAGGCCAGGGAGGCGGGAAAACGCCTGGCGGACCAGCGCTTCGACGTGGCTTTCGCCTCCACCCTGATCCGCTCCCAGGAAACCCTCTATGAGATCCTGCGCCTCAATCGTCATTGCGTCGGCTACCGCCGGGTCCACGAGGGGGAAAGCGCCTGGTACGAACATTTCAAACCCGGCCCCGAGGATCGGGACACCCTGCCGATCCATTTCGCCGAGGAACTCAACGAACGCTTTTACGGGGACCTGCAGGGACTCAACAAGGACCAGGCCCGCCAGGAATTCGGCGCCGAGCAGGTCCACATCTGGCGCCGCAGCTACGACACCCCGCCCCCCAACGGGGAAAGCCTGGCCGCCACCGCCGCCCGGGTGATCCCCTTCTTCCGGGACCGCTTGGCTCCGTTGCTCCGGGAAGGCAAGCACGTTCTGGTCGCGGCCCACGGCAACTCGCTGCGGGCGCTGATCATGCATCTGGAAAACATGACCCGGGAACAGATCCTGGCCTACGAACTGGCCACCGGTCTGCCGATCCAGTATCAGCTCGACGGGGAGCTGAACGTCCGGGAAAAAAAGATCTTCGAGGACTGAATGATTTCCGCCTCCCACCCGCCAGGGGTGGGAGGCATGACCTCCGACATCGCCGATCTACCAACGGCACACTGCACCCGTCAAGTTTGTCGCACCACCAATCCCGACCGACGGCATCGCCGACAGGGATCAGCTTAAGGTAGGCGATTGCTCAACATGGTAATGATGATTGACGTTAGTCAGAAAATATGAGAATTCTAATCTCTCCAGTCAACTTCCGTGGAGGAGAGACGATCATGTTGGATCGCAGGGCATTTTTAAGCAGTGGGCTCGCCGGCGCCGCCGCCGGAGCCTTGTTGTCATCGTCGACGGCCACCGCCCAATCGACTTCGGACGCCTCCCGTCTCAACGTCAAATCGTTCGGTGCCCGAGGCGATGGGCGCCACGACGACACCCCCGCTTTCCGCGCTGCCATCCAAGCCGGACAAAATCAGGGGCTCGTCGTCTTCGTTCCCCAAGGCATTTATAAAATCCGAGGCGGCGGCATTCTCATCACCGATTCCCTGCTCATGGAGGGCATACCCGGGAAAAGCGTGTTGAAATTCAGCGACGGCCCGGGGCTCATGACGATCGACGGTGCCAGTAACGTGACGGTCAGTGGCATCGACTTCGACGGCAACAATCGAAACCTGAATCAGGAAGGTGTGGTCTATGTGCAAAACGCCAGCCACATCCGTTTCATCGATTGCGGTATTCGTCGCGGCAGAGACGGCGACGGTCTCCAGGTCTACGCCAGCCAAGACGTGGACGTCGTACGATGCCGGGTTCAAGACGTCCGTTATTACGGTCTTTTCTTTCTCAATTCCGAGGGTATCCGCGTGATCGGCTGTACGGTCCGGAACTGCAAAAACAACGGTATCGCGGTGCATCGGACGAGTCGGGGACGCGCCCGCGCCCTGATCGCCCACAACTTCGTTGCCCGAATCGACAGTCAAAGCGGCGACGGCCAGAACGGCAACGGCATCAACGCCTATAACGCCGACGAAGTGATCATCACGGCGAACAACATACGCAACTGCCGTTTCTCCGCCATCCGTTGCAACTCCTGTTCGGACCCCATTGTGACGGACAACCAGTGCCTCCACTGCGACGAAACGGCCATCTTCGTCGAATTCGCCCACTCGGGTAGCGTCGTGGCCAACAACGTGGTCGATCACGCCGTTCAGGGAATCTCGGTCACCAACCTGGACAGCGGCGGCCGTCTGTCTTCCATCACGGGCAACGTCGTGCGTAATGTCTTCAAACTGTCCACTTCGTCGAATCCCAATACCGGCTATTCCAGCGGAATCAGTGTGGAAGCCGACGCCATCGTCAGCGGCAACGTGGTGGAAATGGGGCACACACCCCACGAACCCAATCTCGGGATTCTTGTCGGCTGGGGACCCTATCTCAGGGACGTGGCCGTCAGCGGCAATCAAGTACGGAACGCCGACTACGGCATCTCCGTCAGCGTCGTGGATGGAGCCGGAAACGCCAAGATTTCCGGTAATTTCGTAACCGGATCCAGACGGCGCGGCATCGGTGGGAATCGTTGGGAGAGCGAGCTCGGTATTCCCTTGACCGACAACACCGGCGGAAGCCGCTTCCCCCACATCCAGCTATCCGACAATTGGGTAAGATAGCGGAACGAACGCCCAAGCCCCCTCTCGGCAAAGGGTGCTACCATCCATGCCCTTCATCATGCATCTGAGGAGGACAACGACCATGAAACACTGGCTATTCATCATCGCTTGGTTGATCATCGGGCTTCCCACCACCGCCGGCGCGGTGGAAGTGGACCTGTCCAAAGTCGGGGTACAGCGTATCGCCCCCAACATGCTCCGCCTACGCAACGTCAACGTGCCCGGCCTGGGCAACTACTGGGCGGACATGGAATGGGATCCGCAGGCCAACGTCTTCCGGGTGGTAAGCGCAGGGCGTGACGAGATCCCGCAGTTGGCCGTCACCTTGGCCCGCTACACGGTGGCCCGGAATTCCGCTCCCAACCTGACCCAGGCCTGCGCCCAGGAATTCGGACCCGCCTCCCGCCAGGCCGACTGGCAGGACGTGAAAGGGGCACTCGGCAACGACCTGATGGCGATTCAGGCGTTCATCGAAAGCAACCGCATGGTGCCCGGAGACACCTACCTGATCACCTACGGCGCCACCATACTCGACGACTCTGGCCTTCCCTATTTCATGACCACCGGCGGCAGCGGCAGTGGTATCCAGAAGGAATCCCTGGCCGGCAACCTGCTGATCCTGAACTACCTGAACCACACATTCAGTACCGTCACCGGCCGGGTGGTTTGCGTCAATCCGGAAACGGTGGATTTTCCAAAATGAACGACGACCGTCCCCGGGCGCGCCGGGGGCGGTCTCATGATCCCGACGCCACCCAGTCCGGATAGATCACCAGATGGCGCAGGGGATCGGAGCCGACGCTTTCGGCCGCCAGGTGATAGCGGTTGACGATGTGGTGCTGGATCTTGCGCACCTCGCGGGGCTGGGGCGACAAAGCCACTTCCACCGATTCCTCCAGCACCTTCTGCACCGCCGCTTCCACCTCCCGGATCGCGGCGTCGATGTCCTCGCCGGCCGCTTCCTCGGGCTGGCTGAAGACATGATTGAGCAGGCGACGGATCTGGGCGGTGGTGTTCTTCTTCACCGTATGCAACGGCAGGCCGGTGGCGTTGACGATCCGGCGCAGCCGGGCGTCCTCGGCCCGGGAACGCAGGGCCAGGATCATGTCCGCCCGCTCGGGACTGGGCACGGTACGGGCGTCGAAACGGAAGCTGCGGATCACCCGCTCCACCAGATCCCGGCTGACGGCGTAAGGGTAGATGCGGACCTCCCCTTTCAGCGACTCTGAAATCAGGGCTTTGCTTTCGGGTGCTGGCGGCTTCTCCGCCTCGATCTTGAATTCCCCGTCCGGGGTGCGACGAATGCCGCCGGGCTCCTCGCCCCGCAGGATGGCGTCGACCGCCGCCGCGGTGTCCGTGTGGACGATCAGCTCGTCCCGGTCTACCAGTTCCACCACCTGCTCGAAGGTGGGCGGCGCCTTGCGTTCGCTGACGGTCTTCTGGGTGCCGCGGAAACGGGCCTCCTCGTCACCGAGGGTGACGGTCTGCACCCCGCCCACCAGATCCGACAGGGTCGGATTCTGGACCAGGTTCTCCAGGGTGTTGCCGTGGGCGGTGCCGATGAGCTGGACCCCGCGCTCGGCGATGGTGCGGGCGGCGACGGCTTCGGCCTCGGTGCCGATCTCGTCGATGACGATGACCTCGGGCATGTGGTTTTCCACCGCCTCGATCATCACCGCGTGCTGTTTTTCCGGGCGGGAGACCTGCATGCGCCGGGCGCCGCCGATGGCGGGATGGGGAACGTCGCCGTCACCGCCGATCTCGTTGGATGTGTCGATCACCACCACCCGTTTGCCGCAGTCGTCGGCGAGCACCCGGGCCACCTCCCGCAGCTTGGTGGTCTTGCCGATGCCGGGGCGTCCCAGCAGCAACAGACTTTTCCCCGATTCCACCAGATCGCGGATCAGATCGATGGTTCCCGTCACCGCCCGGCCGACCCGCAGGGTCAGGCCGATGATGTGGCCGCGGCGGTTGCGAATGGCGGAAATCCGGTGCAAGGTGCCTTCGATGCCGGCACGGTTGTCGGCGCCGAATTCGCCCACCTGGGCGACCACATGGGCGATGTCCTCGCGGCCGATCGGATTCTCATCCAGGGTCACCGCGCGATCGGGATAACGGGCCTGGGGCCGGCGCCCCAGATCCATGACGATCTCCAACAGATCTTCCCCCGGCAGGGCCTGCACCCGCTCGCGCAGGGAATGGGGCAGGACGTCGAGAAGCAAATTGAGCTCGTCGCTGATCGTGCTGGGCGTCATGGGCGTTTCCGCAGATTGTGATAGGATGATCGAAGTCGCGCGCTGCATTATTTCAAGGGCTTTGGGCCATGTAAACCGGTGATCGTTCCTGAGACGATCCGGCCACCGAGGGGTTCCGCAGGAAATAGGGATGCACTGGACGTTGCCGCTGACTTTCGCCGCCGCTGCACTGGGTTGTCTGTATGCGCTGGGGTGCGCCTGGTGGGTGTTGAAACGGCGGGAGGGGGACGAGCGCCTCCTGCGCCCCTATCGGGCGATCCGTCAGGGGGCGGCCGCCTTCATGCGGATTCAGTACGGCACCATCGCCATCGTGGGCGCGGTCATCTTTCTATTGCTGTGGTGGATTCCCCGCTTCGGGCCGGCCACCGCCCTTGGATTCGCCCTGGGCGGCTTCTGCTCCGGCTTTTCCGGAATGCTGGGAATGGCGGTTTCCGTCCGTGCCAACGTCCGCACCGCCGCCGCGGCCCGAACATCCCTGGCCGAGGCTCTGCAAATCGCCTACCGCAGCGGCTCGGTGACCGGCTTTCTCCTGGCCGGTCTGGCGCTGGCATCGGTCTCGGGTTTCTACCTTTGGCTGGAGTCACGGGGAGGTGGGCTCGCCCCCTTGGCCGGACTGGGCTTCGGCGCCTCCCTGGTGAGCGTCTTCGGCCGCCTGGGGGGCGGCATTTTCACCAAGGCCGCCGATGTCGGCGCCGATCTGGCCGGCAAGATCGAACGGAACATTCCCGAAGACGATCCGCGCAATCCGGCGGTCATCGCCGACAACGTCGGGGACAACGTGGGCGATTGCGCCGGCATGGCGGCCGACGTGTTCGAAAGCTACGCCGTCACCCTGGTGGCCGCCATTCTGGTGGCTGCCTGGCGCACTCCGGAAAATCCGTCGTTGCAGCTCTATCCCCTGGCGCTGGGAGGCACCGCCCTGCTCGCCTGTCTTCTCGGCGGCCAGTTCCTCCGGCTGGGCCGTTCCACCCGAGTGGGAACGGCCCTGCTCCGCACCATCGTGCTGAGTCTGGCGCTGAGCGCCGCCGGCTATTGGTGGGTCACCCGGGCCCTGAACCTGGCGCCCGCCCTGTTCCAGGCCGCGCTGGTGGGACTGGGGGTCGGCCTGGGACTGGTGCTCGACACCGCCTATTTCACCGGCCTGCGTTTCCCCCCGGTGCAGCGTATCGCCAGAGCTTCGTGCCAGGGTCACGCCACCAACATCATCACCGGACTGGCGGTCGGCATGAAGTCGGCCGCCGCCCCGGTGCTGCTGATCGCCATCGGTGTCGTCACCGCCCACCAGTTGGCCGGCGTCTACGGCATCGCCGTCGCCACCACCGCGCTGCTGGCCCTGACCCCCATCATCATTTCCATGGACGCCTACGGACCGGTGGCCGACAACGCCGGCGGCATCGTGGAAATGGCCGCGTTGCCCGAAGCGGTGCGCCGCAACACCGACCTGCTGGACGCGGCCGGCAACATGACCAAGGCGCTGACCAAGACCTTCGCCATCGGCTCCGCCGGCCTCGCGGCCCTGGCACTGTTCGCCGCCTACCGCCTGGAGTTCGGCGTCCGCGGCCAAAGCCTGCAATTCTCCCTCGACGATCCGTTCGTCCTCGGCGGCGTTTTCTGCGGCGCTCTGCTGCCTTTTCTGTTCAGCGGCCTGGCCTTGGAGGCGGTGGGGAAATCCGCAGGCCGGGTGGTCGAGGAGGTCCGGCGGCAATTCCGCCGCCACCCGGAAATCCTCCAGGGCACCGCCCTGCCCGATTATGCCCACGCGGTGGCGCTACTGACCCGGAGCGCCATCGCCGGCATGCTGCTTCCCGGCGCGCTACCGGTCATGGCGCCGCTGATGGCGGCACTGCTGGTTCCCTGGATGCCGCCGGGAAGCATGGCGCTGCTGGTGGGGGGAATGCTGATGGGGGCGGTGGCGACCGGTCTGCTGCTGGCCCTGGATATGGGCATCGGCGGCGCTGCCTGGGACAACGCCAAGAAATACATCGAAGCCGGCCACTACGGCGGCAAGGGCTCACCCGCCCATCACGCCGCGGTCACCGGCGACACCGTCGGCGATCCCTGCAAGGACACCGCCGGCCCCGCCATCAACCCCATGACCAAGGTGCTGAGCCTGATGGCGGTGCTGCTGGCGCCGTTCCTGTCATAGCGCCAACGCCGCGTCCGCCGCCTCCTCGTCCGTCTGCTTGACGGGATGCTTCAGGGTACTCATCATGGCCGACAGCGCCCGGTCCATCAACGGCACCCTGCCCTCGATCACCTTGGCGTCACCGCGACGCAACTCGGCGGCCAGCCCGTTGAGGGTATGTTCCGCCACCTTGACCCCACGGCGGTTGACGAAGATACGCAGCCCGGTCACCTTGCTGATCCACGCCAGCTTGGCGCGGATCGTCTTGCCGTTTCGCTGCTTCAGTTCGATCCAGTCGCCGACCTGAAGCTTGCGGGCCTGTTCGTAGAACTGGTCCGCGGTTTCCGGCTGTTCCTCCGCCATCATGACGATCTCCTCTTCGATGTCTTCCTCGTCGAAATCGCTCAGATCATCGAGGGCCAGATCGTCGACTTCCGGCAGATTGGCGGAGATTTCCGCCAGCTCCCGCTGCAACCGGGCATTCATCTCCCCGTCCTGGGGATGACGCAATACGGCATGGTGGATCTGTTCCAATTCCTTGAAGAACAGAGCGATCTGCTTGGGATCGAGGGAAATCGCCTCCAGTTCGCCGCGCAATGCCCGCAACAGTCCGGGGATCCGCTTGAGGATTTTCCTCCGCTCCCCATCCCCGACCGGCGGCTTCAGACTCCCGACCAAAGTATCGGTCAGGGCCAGCTTCGCCTCCCAGGCCTCCGGCTCCCGCTCCCGGCGCAGGCAAGCCACCAGCAGGATGTCCTTCCAAGTGGTGGCGAAAAAACGCTTCAGCCGGGGCGGCAGCTCCAGATCCTGCAAGCGGACGGCCAGTTCGTCGGCCACCTGCTTTTTGGCCAGCAACAAATGCTCCCTGCTCTGGGTCGCCTGCCGGGTGCGTTCCTCCAGAACCTGACTGCGCCGCCCGTCTTCCTCCATGAACTGCTCGAATTCCGCCAACACCTCGGCGAACAGATCCACGTCCTGGCCGAATTCCTCAAGAATCCGCTCCACGGCCTGATTGATCCGCTGGAAGACCGGGTTGCTCTCCAGCCGGTCGTCTTCGGACAACCCGATGCCGGCATGGGCCAACCGGTTCAGCAGCACCCGGGCCGGGTGGCTCTTCTTGGAGAAGAAGGACTTGTCGAGAATGGCCACCTTGACGACCGGAATCTGGAGACGGCCGATGATCGCCTTGACGGCGTCGGGCAGATTGCGATCCTCCAAAATGAAATCGAAGATCATGCCGATCATGTCGATGATGTCTTCGTCGACCTGGGCCAGCGCCCGCCGGTCGCCATGCGTTTGACTCAGCCGATCGGCCAGAATCAGTTTCAGATTGGCCGTCTCGTCCTGCCTCAGGGTTTCGGTGAGCCGGGCGATCTGCTCCGGATCCTGCAGGGCGGACAGGGCGCCGACCACTTCCCCGGTGTCGCTGACGACGACACCCGGCTCGCCCGCGGCGTCGGCCAGGGAAGGCAGGCCCACCTGGGCCCGCCAACTGGCCAACAGCGAATGCATCGCCTGGATCGCCTGGACGTAGACCGCCTGGTCCGAAGCCGATTCACCGGCGCCGTCCCCGCTTTTCTCGCGCTCGCCGGGACTGGAAGACGAGCTGCGCTTCTTTTTGATCTTTTTGGAAATCTCCGGCAACACCCCGTTTCTGGCCAGGGTGTCGTTGACACCGTCGTAGAATCCCTCCAGCTTGGCGATCACCTCCTGTTCGTAGAGCTTGTAGAGGATCAGCCGCACCTTGAGATCGAGGGTCAAGGGGCGCAGGATCTGCGCGAACGTCTGCCCCAAGGTATGGGGAGATAAAGGATTGTCTTCGTTGCTCAGCTCGGAACGGCCGAGCAGCTTGGCGAAGCGTTTGTTGAGACAGTACAATTCCCGATGGTACAAGGTATTGCCCTTGTTGACGAGGGTGGACAGCGCCAGGTCCTCTTCCAGGGCCTCTTCCTCCACGATGGAAAGATCGTCCTCGTCCAGGGACGATGCCTGGGGGGGAGTGGCGGCAGCCGGCTTCGGCGTCGCCTTCCAAAACCGATCGTACTGGGCCGATAGGGTTTGGAGATAGAGGCGCTGCACCCGCTCCCGTTCCCGGCGCAGATAGCGCATCGCCTCGAAATACAGCTCCTGTAAGGTGTTGTTGCTCGCTTTGTCCGACAGGGTGAACAGTTCATCGTCGACCCGGGAGAAATACCGCTCCAGCGCCGCGGTGAATTCCTTTTGCAACAGGACCCGGCATTCGGACACGATGGGTTCCATCCGTGCCGGGGAGGTTCTGGGAGTGGCATACATCTGGACGACTTTCTTTTCGGCATTCATGACGATCGCTCCACAGGCAGGGCCAGTAAGTTCCATTGACCGTAAGCTTAATCTCTTTCATACGGCAAAGCCGTGAACCCGATCGCAAAGTCGGGAATCGGCGATCATTTTTGTCAAAATGGAAACAAATCTGACGATCGACGACGG
>JALSSF010000074.1 GCA_026984375.1 Methylothermaceae bacterium
AATGCCGGGTGCCGGTCACCGATGTGCGGCGGATCACCATTTGGGGCAATCATTCCGCCACCATGTTTCCCGACCTCGTCCATGCCGAGGTGAAGGGCCGACCGGCCCTGGAACGGGTGGATTGGCAATGGTACGAGAACACCTTCATTCCCCGGGTCCAGCATCGGGGCGAGAACATCATCGAACTGGAAGGGCGTTCCAGCGCCGGTTCCGCCGCCCATGCCGCCATCGAGCACATGCGCAGCTGGGTCTTCGGCACGCCGGAAGGGGACTGGACCAGCATGGCGATCCTGAGCGACGGCGCTTACGGCATCGCCAAGGATATCGTCTTTTCCTATCCGGTGACCGTAACGGAGCGGGAATACCGGGTGGTGACGGATCTGGAAATGACCGATTTTTGCCGTCGATACCTGGCGGCGACGGAAAGGGAACTGCTGGAAGAGCGGGATGCCGTCAGGGAGTTGTTATAATTGGACCGTTTTGATGATCTTTGGGGGAGTGACCAATCGATGAAACGAAAAAACGTATGGCTGGGGATTGCGAGTGCAGCGTTTTTAGTCGCCGGATCGGCCCAGGGAGCGGGCGATCCCGTGGCGGGAAAAAGCAAATTCTACGCCTGTAAGGGTTGCCACGGGATCCCCGGTTACACCAATGTCTATCCCACTTATCACGTGCCCAAGGTGGGCGGCCAATATGAACCTTACGTCATTTCCGCCCTCCAGGCCTACAAAAACGGCAGCCGCAAGCACGCCAGCATGGAGGGGAACGCCGGTGCCCTGAGCGATCAGGACATGGCCGACATCGCCGCTTACCTGGCCCAGTTCGAGAGCAAGGAACAGGAAGGACCGGTGACCGGGGACGTGACCAAAGGAAAGGAAGTGGCGGCCAAGTGCGCCAGTTGCCATGGCGAGGACGGCAATGCCCCGGCACCGAATTTCCCACGTCTGGCCGGCCAGTACGAAAGCTATCTGGTGAAGGCGATCCAGGATTACCAGTCCGGCAAGCGCAACAACCCGATCATGCAGTCCATGGTCCAGGGCTTGTCGGAGGAGGACGTCAAGAACGTTTCGGCCTACTACGCCAGCCAGACAGGATTGTCGGTCGTCGAGGACTGATGGAAAGGCGCCTTCGGGCGCCTTTTTCAATGGAGCCGATGTTTCCAAAGGCGGGCCGCCTCAATCCGGGTAGTTCGCCTTCACCTCGCAGGTCAAGCGCCCCCGGGCCAGGCGTACCTGGATTTCCTCGCCGGGGTGGATGTGGCTGGCGTCGGTCAGCACTCGGCCGTGGCTATCGGTGGCCAGGGCGTAACCCCGCTGCAAGGTTCCCAGGGGGCTGACCGCCTCCAGGGCGCGGCCGAGTTCCCCCAGACGCAAGCGGGCGGTTTCCAGGCGTCGTTGCATCGCTCCTTCCAGGCCCTGGGTCAATTGCAGCAGGTGCTGACGTCGCTGCGTCAGCCGCATGCCCGGATGGTGGCGCAGCAATTGGGCGTGCCGGGTCGCCAGCTGCTGGCGGCTCTGTTGCAGTTTGTGGTTCAACGCCCGGTGCAGACGACCTTCCAGTTCATCCAGACGCAGCATTTTGTCACCCAGTTGGCGGGCCGGATGGTTGCGCTCCAAGCGGGCGAGCAGGGTCTGGTATCGATGACCGGTCTGTTGCAGTTGGCGGCGGATGCTGGTTTCCAAGCGGTTTCGCAGGCTCTGCACCTGCTGCAGCACCGCAGCTCCGTCCGGGCTGACGCTCTCTGCCGCCGCCGACGGGGTGGCGGCTCTCAGATCGGCGGCGAAATCGGCGATGGTGAAGTCGATTTCGTGACCGATTCCGGTGACCACGGGAATGCGGCTAGCCCGGATGGCCCGGGCGACGCCTTCCTCGTTGAAGGGCCAAAGGTCTTCCAGGGAACCGCCGCCCCGTACCAGCAGCAGCACGTCGCAGATGCCGTGGCGGTTGGCGAGCTCCAGGGCCCGGACGATCTCCCGTGCGGCGCCGTCGCCCTGGACCTGGCAGGGGTAGACCGTCACTTCCAGGGCCGGAAATCGGCGCCTGAGTACGGTCAGAACGTCGCGGATGGCGGCCCCGGTGGGGGAGGTGACGATGCCGAGCTGGCGGGGCCAAGGCGGGATGGGGCGCTTATGTTCGGCGGCGAACAGCCCTTCGGCCGCCAGGCGTTGTTTCAGGGCCTCGAAGGCCCGTCGCAGGGCGCCGTCGCCCGCCTCTTCCAGGGTTTCCACCAGAAGCTGGAATTCCCCCCGGGCTTCGTACAGGCTGATCTGGGCCCGCACCACCACCTGCATGCCGTCCTTCGGCACGAAGCCGAGTGCCCGGTTTTGGCGGCGAAACATGGCACAGCGCACCTGGGCCTTGTCGTCCTTGAGAGTGAAGTACCAATGGCCTGATGCCGGACGGGAAAAATTGGAGATTTCCCCCTCGATCCACAGGCGGGGGAAACTGTCGGTCAGCAGCCATTTCACCTCGCGGTTGAGGCGGGAAACGGTGTAAATCTCCCGCTGTTGCAGGGACGCGGCGCTGGCGACCATCAGTCGAGGGTCCGTTTGAAGCGGTGGATCTGGCGCCGTTGCCTCTTGTCCGGACGCTTCAGGGGACGGCCGGCGGCTTCCTTTTCTGCCCGGCGCCGGGCCACTTCCGCCTGGCGGCGGGCATGACTTTCAGGCGTTTCTTCGTACAGCGTCACCGCCTCCTTGGCCGGTCGCCGCTGCTGGTTCAGCGCCACCACGGTGATTTCCCAGGTGTAAGGTTCCTTGGTGATTTCGATCCGACTGCCCACGGTGATCTCTTTGCTCGGTTTGGCCCGCTGACCGTTGACGTGGACCTTGCCGCCCCGGATGGCCTCGGCCGCCAGACTGCGGGTCTTGAAAAAGCGCGCGGCCCAAAGCCATTTGTCCAAGCGCATCCGTTGCGGAGTCTCATTCATGGGGCTTACGGAGGATTTCCGCCATATTGGTACGCTGTGTTCCAAGGTCGAGAGTAATCCTACCAGAAAAAAACCTTCCGAATCACCCGCATCGGCCTGCTCAGGGCGAGCACAGTGGTCCGGCTTTGGTCGGTGGGAAAAAGAAGCGATAATGGTGCGCCTCGGTGGAACACCGTGGCATCGATTCGGGTTTGGGTGAAGCACGCAGGGGAGGCCATGAATCTTGAAAAAGTGATCTTCGGTTTTTTCATCGTCCTGGCGCTGACGCTGAACTTCGGCTTTTTCATCGGCGAGATGGACAATCCTCAATACCACAACGTGTTCGAGCTCTTCGTTCTGGTGGTGGTGAATCTCATCGCCACCGGCCTGAAACTGGGGGACCGGACCCAGATCGGCGCCATTTTGCTTTCCACCAGCCTGGTCGCCGACCTGGAGCTGATCGCCGCGGCGATCTATTGGACGGTGGTGGTGCATATCACCGGGACCGGCCTCACCCCGGACGTGACCGCCAGCATCGTTTCCCTCAGCGGCGGCGCCTTGGTGGCCAACATCGTCTCGGTCGTCATGGTGGTGGCCGAGACCCTGATGCTGCGGCGCTGATCCCTATGCCGGCCGATTTCAGGAAAGGCGGCAATCCGGTCGTCTTCATCATCCTGCGCGAGATGCGCACCCCGATTCTGGTGCTCATCTGCGTCTATGCCGTCGCCATTCTGGGCATGGCGCTGATTCCCGGGCGCGACGGCGAACCCATGAGCGTGTTCCACGCCTTTTATTTCGTCATGTACACCGCTACCACCACCGGGTTCGGCGAGATTCCCGAGGAATTCAGCGACGCCCAGCGAATGTGGGCGGTCTTCTGCCTGTTCGTCACCGTAGTGACCTGGTTGTATTCCATCGGGGCGATCATCCGTCTGTTGCAGAACCGCTTCTTTCAGTTGGCCCGGGAAGAGTGGCATTTCGCCCGGGCGGTGCGCCGGCTTGGTACCGATTACTATATTCTCTGCGGCTTCGGTGACACCGGCAGCCTGCTGGCCCGGGGTCTGAGCGACGCCGGCATTCCGGCCGCGGTCCTGGACAAGGACCGGGACCGTATCCGTGCCTTGCAGCTGCGCGATTACAACGTTCCCATGCCGGGATTGTGTTGCGACGCCAGCGTGCCTCGCTTTCTGATCGATGCGGGGGTGCAGTCGCCCCGCTGCCGGGGCGTCATCGCCCTGACCCACGACGAGGAGGTCAACCTCAAGATCGCCGCGGTTTCCCGTTTGCTCAACCCCCATATCAAGATCATCGCCATGTCGGCTTCCCAGTTCCACGAGGAGACCCTGGCGACTCTGGGGCGGGACACCCATTTCGTCGATCCCTTCAAGGTGTTCGCCAAGGGGCTGGGGGCGGCCATCGTCAATCCTTCTCTGTACATCCTCAACGAATGGCTGGCCCGCGCCCGGGGGGCCAGCCTGGAAAAGCGCTTCCGGTTGCCGCCGCCGGGGCGCTGGATCATCTGCGGATACGGTCGGATGGGGCGGGAGGTGTATCGGGCCCTTCACAACCTGGGCGTGGAGACCGCGGTCATCGATCCCCGCCCCCCGGCGGAGGAAGTCGACATCTATATTCAGGGACGGGCCACGGCCAAGACGCTCAAAGCCGCCGGAATTCGAAAAGCGGTAGGCGTGGTGGCGGCCAACGACGACGACGGCCGCAATCTCAGCATCATCATCAACGCCCGGGGCCTGAACCCCGGCGTGTTCATGATCGTGCGCCAGAACCGCCATCAAAACGAAGTGGCTTTCGAGGCCGCCGACGCCGACATCATCATGCAACCGTCCCTGGTGACGGCGCGCAACATCCTGTTCCGCCTCACCGCCCCCCTGTTGCGTCCCTTCTTCAGTTTCCTGGTGCGCAAACACCGTTACGACGTTCGTTTCATGGTCCAGCTCCTGGAACGTCTGCGGCGCACCTTCGGCGATGCGACGCCGCAACTGCTGACCCTGCACTTGAAGGAGGGGAAAACCGACGCCCTGATCCGGGCCTGGGCGGAGAAGGCGGAAATCCGCCTGGGGGACGTTCTTCGCGATCCCCGGCAGCGGGAGGAACGGCTGGCCATCGTTCCCTTCGCGCTGCGTTCGGCCGACGATGCCATCATGTTCCTACCGGAAGACGACGTGCTGCTGAGGCCCGGGGACGAATTGCTGCTCTGTGGCACCGAGCCCGCGCTGCAGCTGCTCGATGCCACCCTCAACAACGACTACCTGCTGTTCTATGTGGTGACCGGACGGGATCTGCCGCGCGGCTGGTTCATGCAATGGCTCTACGCCCGTCTTTGGGGACGGGAGATCCTGCGCTGGCCGCAGCGCCAGGCGGTGGTCTAGGCGCTTTGCCGCAGTCCCTTGGGGATGGAGAACACCACTTTTTCCTCGACGCCCGGGGTTTCCTCCACCGTTTCCCCGCCCCATTCCTTCAGCCTGGCGATGACCTGCTGCACCAGGATCTCGGGTGCCGAGGCCCCGGCCGTGACCCCGACCGTGTTCGCCTTCTCGACCCATCGGCGCTGCAAGTGGGCGGCGTCGTCGAGCAGATAGGCCGGCTTGCCCAGCTTCTCGGCGATTTCCCGGAGGCGGTTGGAATTGGAACTGTTGGGGGAGCCCACCACCAGAACCACGTCGCATTTACGGGCCAGTTTCTTGACGGCGTCCTGGCGGTTCTGGGTGGCGTAACAGATGTCCTCTTTCTTGGGACCGACGATGTTCGGGAAGCGCCGCTGCAATGCATCGACGATCGCCTGGGTGTCGTCGATGGACAGGGTGGTCTGGGTGACGTAGGCCAGGTTGTCCGGATCGTTGACCTCCAGGGTGGCGACGTCCTCCGGGGTTTCCACCAGATAGATGCCCCCTTTGGGGTTGTCGGTGCGATACTGCCCCATGGTGCCTTCCACTTCCGGGTGGCCGGCATGGCCGATGAAGACGATTTCCCGTCCTTCCCGGGCGTGACGGTGAACTTCGATGTGCACCTTGGTGACCAAGGGACAGGTGGCGTCGAAAACGGTCAGGTTGCGTCTTTGGGCTTCCTCCTGGACCTGTTTGGAGACGCCGTGGGCGCTGAATATCAGGGTGGCTCCCTCGGGAACCTCGCTCAGCTCCTCGATGAACACCGCGCCGCGGCGGCGCAGATTGTCGACCACGTAGCGGTTGTGGACCACTTCGTGACGGACGTAGACGGGGGCGCCGAAGGTGTCGATGGCGCGTTCCACGATTTCGATGGCCCGATCGACGCCGGCGCAGAACCCTCTGGGATTGGCGAGCAGGATTTGCATGGACGTGCTTTCCTCAAGGAAGATGGAATGAAATTTTTTGAACGATTTGGCCGTCTATGATAAGGCCGCATGGTCAATTTGAATAGAATCTGTTTTAATAACCTGCATCCTTCCCGGGCAAAAGAATAAGGAGAATCGAGGATGTCGAAAGGCCAGAATTTACAAGACCCGTTTTTGAACACCCTGCGCAAGGAACACATTCCGGTTTCAGTCTATCTGGTGAACGGAATCAAGCTGCAGGGCAAGATCGATTCGTTCGATCAATACATTATCATGCTCAGGAACTCCGTCAACCAGATGATCTACAAGCACGCCATTTCCACCATCGTGCCCGCGCGGCCGGTGCGGATTCCCCACGGCAGTTCCGACGATGGCGGTCGTGACGAAGAATGACATGATCGTCGCCCTTCGCTGATGCAGCTGTTCGAACGCCCCGGGGGGGGCGAACGTGCCGTTCTGGTTCATCTGAGCACCACCTTCGACGCCGAAGACCTGACGGAATTGGAGGCGCTGGCCCGCGCGGCCGGTGCCAGCCCGGTGGCCACCGTCACCAGCAGCCGTCACCGGCCCGATCCCCGTTTTTTCATCGGCCGCGGCAAACTGGATGAACTGGCCCGCGCCGTCGCCGACCACCGGGCGGAGCTGGTATTGTTCAACCACACCCTGTCTCCGAGCCAGGAGCGCAATCTGGAACAGGTCCTCAAGGTGCGGGTGGTGGACCGCACCGGTTTGATTCTCGACATCTTCGCCCAAAGGGCGCGCTCCTACGAGGGCAAGCTCCAGGTGGAACTGGCGCAGTTGCGTCACCTGGCGACCCGCCTGGTTCGGGGCTGGACCCACCTGGAGCGCCAGAAGGGGGGCATCGGCCTGCGGGGACCCGGGGAAACCCAGTTGGAGACCGACCGTCGTCTCATCGGTCAGCGGATTCGCCAGATTCAGCAGCGCTTGCGTCGGGTGGAGACCCAGCGAGCCCAGGGGCGTAACGCCAGAAAGAAAGCCGACCTGCCCACCGTCGCCCTGGTGGGCTACACCAATGCCGGCAAGTCCACCCTGTTCAACGCGCTGACCGGTTCCAAAGTCTATGCGGCCGACCAATTGTTCGCCACCCTGGATTCCACTCTGCGGCGGGTCGAACTGGACTGCGGGCCGGTGATCGTCGCCGATACCGTCGGTTTCATCCGCCACTTGCCCCATGAACTGGTGGCGGCCTTCCGTTCCACGCTTCAGGAGACCTGTGAGGCCGAGGTGGTGCTCCACGTGATCGACGCCGGCAGCGAGCGCCGTGAGGACAACACCGCGGCGGTCTACGAGGTTCTTGAGGAGTTGGGGGTGGAAGAGCACCGGATTCTGGAGATCTACAACAAGATCGATTGTCTGGAGCGGGCGCCGCGTCTGGAACGGGACGGGGACGGACGCCCCCGGCGGGTGTGGCTTTCGGCGGCGACCGGTGCAGGATTGAATCTGCTCGACGAGGCCGTCCGTGACATGCTCGGTTCCCGCTTGATGCGTGCCCGGATCCATCTTCGCCCCAGCGAGGGTGGGATCAGGGCCAGCTTGTTCCGGCTAGGCCGTGTGCTGCACGACGAGGTCGATCCGGCCGGTGGCTGGAACATGGAGGTGGAACTTCCCGACCGCTACAGAGGCGTGCTCGATGGCGTTGCCGAATTCCGTGTTTCCTTTGGAACCGGCCGAATCGTGTTAAACTGAATCGTTTTTTACTGCCCTGTGAGGCGGTTTGTCGTAGATTACAACTAGGAGTGAGTCCATGGCCTGGAACGAACCGGGTGGAGGCAAGAAGGATCCCTGGAGCGATGGACAGGAGCCGGGCGGCGGGCCGCCGGACCTGGACGAGATCATCCGCTCGATGCAGGAAAAGCTGGAGCGGTTCTTCGGCGGCGCCGGGGGGGCGCCGGCGGCGATCGTCTGGCTGGTGGTCGCGGTCGTTCTGGTTTTCTGGCTGTTGACCGGCTTCTATATCGTCAACGAAGGAAATCGCGGGGTGGTGACCCGTTTCGGTCGCTATACCGAAACCACCATGCCGGGCCTGCACTGGCACGTCCCCTATCCGGTCGAGACGGTCGACATCGTCGATGTCGAGCATCAACGCTTCCTGGAGATCGGTTATCGCACCGGTGTCGGTTCCGTGCCGCAGGAGGCGCTGATGCTGACCGAGGACGAAAACATCGTCGACGTCCGCCTGGCGGTCCAGTACACCATCAGCAGCGCCCGGGATTTCCTCTTCAACATCAAGGATCCGGAAAAGACCTTGAGGGAGGTGACTGAAAGCGCCCTCAGGGAGGTGGTCGGTCATCACACGATGGATTTCGTGCTCACCGAGGGCCGCGCCGAAGTCGCCACCGAGGTCAAGAAATTGGTTCAGGACATCATGAACACCTATCGTTCCGGGATCGCCATCACCACGGTCAACCTGGTCGATGCCCAACCCCCGGAGGAAGTTCAGGACGCTTTCGAGGACGCCATCAAAGCGCGTGAGGACAAACAACGTTTCATCAACGAGGCCCAGGCCTATGCCAACGAGGTGGTGCCGAAGGCCCGCGGGCAGGCGGCCCGCATCCTCGAGGAGGCCCAGGGCTACAAGCAGAAGATGATCGCCAAGGCCCAGGGGGACGCCAGTCGCTTCGAGCAGATCCTGGCGGAATACGAGCAGGCGCCCGAGGTGACCCGGACCCGCCTGTATCTGGATGCCCTGGAGGCGGTCTTGAGCAAGACGGACACCATCATGGTGGATGTGCAGGGCGGCAACAATCTATTGTATCTGCCTCTGGATCGGGTGCGGGGCGCCCGGCCGGTCTCGCTGCCGTCGCAGCTGGAAGCGGTCAGCGGCCCGCAGGCGGCCCAGCAGATGCTGCAACGGCGCCCGTTGCGTCACAGTGTCCGTGGCCGTGAAGGGAGGAGGGCACGCTGATGGTACAGTCTAAATTCGGTTTGGGACTGCTGGTTCTGCTGTCGTTGCTGGGTTACGGTTCGGTGTTCACCGTCCACGAGACCGAAAAGGCGATCAAGTTCCGCTTCGGGGAGATCGTGCGCTACGACTACGAGCCCGGGTTGCACTTCAAGGTGCCGATCCCGGTATGGAACACGGTCAGGAAGTTCGATGCCCGGATTCTCACCCTGGACTCCAAGCCGGAGCGTTTCCTGACCTCGGAGAAGAAAAACGTCATCGTCGATTCGTTCGTCAAGTGGCGGGTCAAGAACGTCAAGACGTTTTACATCACCGTGGGCGGCGATCCGCGCCAGGCCAACATCCGGCTGGACCAGATCATCAAGGACGAGCTGCGCAGCGAATTCGGCAAGCGCACCATTCGCCAGCTGGTGTCCACCGACCGGGAGGTGATCCGCCAGATTCTCCTGAAAGCCACCCAGCCGGTGGCGGAAAAGCTGGGCATCGAGATCATCGACATCCGCATCAAGCGCATCGATCTGCCGCCGCGGGTGTCCAGCTCGGTATACGAGCGCATGCGATCGGAGCGTGCCCGGGTGGCCAAGGAGTTCCGTTCTCAGGGGATGGAGGCGGCGGAACGGATCAAGGCCGACGCCGACCGGCAACGAGAGGTGATCATCGCGGAAGCCAGACGGGATGCGGAAAAGATCCGGGGGGAAGGCGACGCAATCGCTTCGGACATCTATGCCAAGGCATTCGGGAAGAACAAGGAGTTCTTCGCCTTCTATCGCAGTCTCAACGCCTATCAGAAAACCTTCGCCCGGGAAGGGGACATGATCATCCTCGAACCGACCTCGGACTTTTTCCGCTACTTCAAGCGCGAACGCCCGGGGCGCTGACGGCGGGGATTCCAGCAACCGTGCCGGTCCCGCTTGGCGGGGCCGGCCATCGTCTGTAAGCCACGACATGCCCAAAGGTTTTCCCTCCGAGCCTTGGCTGCTGCCGGACGGCATCGAGGAACTGTCGCCCGACGATGCGGCGCGGCTGGAACGGCTGCGCCGCCGCCTGTTGGACACCTGCATCGCCTGGGGATACCGGCAAGTGGTGCCGCCTCTGATCGAGTTCCTCGATTCCCTGCTGATCGGCGCCGGTCACGATCTGGAGCTGCAGACCTTCAAGCTCACCGATCCCTTGAGCGGCCGCCTGCTGGGAGTCCGGGCCGACATGACCCCCCAGGTGGCCCGCATCGACGCCCGCAATCTCAAGTCGGACCTTCCGACCCGGCTCTGTTATGTCGGCACCGTGCTCCGGGCCTACGCCGATCCCCTGCAACCGGCGCGCAGTCCGGTGCAAATCGGTGCGGAACTGTATGGTTATGCCGGGCCGGAGGCGGATCTGGAGGTCATCCGCCTGATGCTGGAACTGCTGGCCCAGGCCGGCATTCTGGGGGTCCATTTGGATCTGGGACACGTGGGGATCTACCGGGGACTGGCGGCCCAGGCCGGTTTGGATCCGGAGGCGGAGGCGGCGTTGTTCGCCATTCTGCAGCGTAAATCCAAACCGGATTTGCAACAGTTTCTGAGCCAGTGCCGCTGCGACCCGGTGCATCGCGCCCAGCTGGCCGCCCTGATCGATCTCAACGGGGATTTCGAGGTGCTGGATCAGGCACGTCACCATCTGCGCCGGGCACCAGCGGCGGTACTGGCGCATCTGGACACCCTGACCGAGGTGGCGCGGCGGCTCCGTTCGTTGCACCCGTCGCTTCCCATCCATTTCGATCTGGCGGAGCTGCGGGGGTATCACTACCATACCAGCCTGGTGTTCGCCGCTCTGGTGGCCGGTGTCGGGCGGGAGATCGCCCGGGGTGGACGTTACGACGGCATCGGGGCGGCGTTCGGCCGGGCCCGGGCGGCGGTCGGCTTCAGCGCCGATCTGAAACAGTTGCTGCGGCTGGCGTCTTCCGCCGAAGAACCATCGTCCAGGCGCGTGCTGGCCCCCGCCGGGGACGATCCGGAACTGCTGGAGGCGATCCGGCGACTCCGCGTGGAGGGCTGTCAGGTGGTGCAGCTTCTGCCGGGGCAGCGGGAAACGGCGCAGGATATGGGTTGCGACTGTCGATTGGTCCGCCGGGAGGGCAAGTATCAAGTGATTCCGTCAACCGATTCATCGATTTGACATGGCAAAGAACGTCGTCATCATCGGCACCCAGTGGGGGGATGAAGGGAAGGGCAAGATCGTCGACTGGCTCACCGATCGCGTTCGGGCGGTGGTTCGCTTCCAGGGCGGTCACAACGCTGGACACACCCTGGTCATCGACGGTCGCAAGACCGTGTTGCATTTGATTCCATCCGGCGCGCTGCACGATGGGGTCGAATGCCTCATCGGCAACGGTGTGGTATTGTCGCCCGCGGCGTTGCTCGAAGAAATCGATACCCTGGAAAAGGGCGGGATCGACATCCGTTCCCGCCTGAAGATCAGCGCCGCCTGTCCGCTGCTGCTGCCGGTGCACGTGGCCTTGGATCACGCCCGGGAAGCGGCCCGTGGCGACAAGGCCATCGGTACCACCGGTCGCGGTATCGGTCCGGCTTACGAAGACAAGGTGGCACGGCGCAGCCTGCGCGCCGACGACTGGTTTTACCCCGAACGGTTGGCGGAGAAGCTGAACCTGCTGCTGGATTACCACAACTTCGTCCTGACCCGCCTTTACGGCCGGGAAGCCATCGATCCACGTCGGGCGCTGGACGAACTGTTGGCCTGGGGCGAGTCCCTGAAGCCCATGATCGTCGATGTCGGGGCCCGGCTGGACGCCTTGCGGCGCGAGGGGGCGGATCTGTTGTTCGAGGGAGCCCAGGGAGCGCTGCTGGACATCGACCACGGTACCTATCCCTTCGTGACCTCTTCCAACACCACCGCCGGCGGGGCCGCCTGTGGCAGCGGCCTGGGACCGCGGGATTTCGACTACGTTCTCGGCATCACCAAGGCCTATTCCACCCGGGTCGGCAACGGCCCGTTTCCGACCGAGCTCGACGACGAGATCGGCCGTCATCTGGCCCGCAAGGGTAACGAGTTCGGTGCCACCACCGGGCGTCCCCGCCGCTGCGGTTGGTTCGACGTCGTGGCCATGCGCAAGTCGGCCCGCCTCAACAGCCTGTCGGGCATCTGTCTCACCAAGCTGGACGTGCTCGACGGTCTGGAGACGGTAGCGCTGGGGGTGGCCTACCGGCTCGACGGCCGGGTCACGGAGCAGGCGCCGCTGAGTGCGGAGGATTACGCCCGCTGCGAACCGGTGCTGGAAACCCTGCCCGGGTGGCGGGAAAGCACTTTCGGCGTCACCCGGTTCGAGGACCTGCCGGCCAACGCCCGGGCCTACATCCGCCGCATCGAGGAGCTGCTCCAGGTGCCGGTGACGGTGCTGTCCACCGGTCCCGACCGGCATCAGACCATCGTCCTGGAGCACCCGTTCGATTGAAGCAGAGAGGGCCGCCATGAATCAGTACCGGATCGAGAAAGACAGCATGGGCGAGGTCCGGGTTCCGGAGGGAGCGCTGTACGGTGCCCAGACCCAGCGGGCGGTGGAGAATTTCCCCGTCAGCGGCATGACGCTGCCGCCGGCTTTCATCCGCGCCGTGGTGTTGATCAAACGGACCGCCGCCGAGGTCAACCGCGATCTCGGCCTGCTCGACGAAGCCATCGCCGATGCCATCGTCGCCGCCGCCGACGAAGTGCTGTCCGGACGCCACGACGACCAGTTTCCGGTGGACGTGTTCCAGACCGGTTCCGGCACCAGCACCAACATGAACGTCAACGAGGTGCTCGCCACCCTGGCCAGCCGCATCGTCGGCAGGCCGGTCAGTCCCAACGACCACGTCAACTTCGGCCAGAGCAGCAACGACACCATCCCCAGCGCGATCCACTTGAGCGCCGCGCTTCAGCTTCACGAATCCCTGTTTCCCGCCCTTTCCCACCTGATCGAAGTCATCGGCCGGCGCGCCACCGAACTCGACGATGTGGTCAAGACCGGCCGCACCCATCTGATGGACGCCATGCCGATACGGATGGGGCAGGAACTGTCGGGCTGGGAGGCGCAGCTGAGCGCCGATCTGGCCCGTCTGCGCGATGGTTGCGGCCGTCTCTATCGCCTGGCCCAGGGGGGGACCGCGGTCGGCACCGGTATCAACACCCATCCTGAATTCGCGACCCGGTTCGCGGCCCGCCTCGCGGTCGTGACCACCCTGCCGTTCGAGCCCAGCCGCAACTTCTTCGCCGCCCTCAGCGCCCAGGACACCGCGGTGGAGTTTTCAGGCCATCTCAAGGTACTGGCCTGCAGCCTGATGAAGATCGCCAACGATCTGCGCTGGATGAACTCCGGTCCGCTCGCCGGTCTGGCGGAGATCGAACTCCCCGCCCTGCAGCCGGGCAGCTCCATCATGCCCGGCAAGGTCAATCCGGTGATTCCCGAGGCCGTCTGCCAGGTGTGCGCCCAGGTGATCGGCAACGACGCCGCCATCACCGTCGCCGGCCAGTCGGGCAACTTCCAGCTCAACGTGATGCTACCGGTGATCGCCCACAACCTGCTGCAGAGCATCCACATCCTCGCCAACGGCGCCCGGCTGCTGGCGGACAAGGCGGTGGCCGGATTCCGGGTCAAGCCTGACAACCTGGAACGCCCCCTGAGCCGGAATCCCATTCTGGTCACCGCTCTCAATCCGATCGTGGGCTATCTGAAAGCGGCGGAAATCGCCAAGAAAGCCTATCGGGAGGGGCGGCCGGTGATCGAGGTGGCCGAGGAGATGACCGGCCTGTCCCGGGAAGAGCTGGCGAAGATACTCGATCCGCGCCGTCTGACCCGGGGAGGGTTCATCGAGCCATGAGCGTTGCGGTCCTGAGCGAAATCCATCTGTATCCGGTCAAGTCCCTGGGTGGTATCGCCCTGGAGCGCTGGTACCTGGACGACTTCGGTCTCCATCTCGACCGGCGCTGGATGGTGGTGGACCCGGCGGGGCGGTTTCTCACCCAGCGCCAGCATCCCCAGATGGCGCGCATCCGACCCCGCCTGATCGATGGCGACAGCGGTTTGGCGCTGTCCCATCCTGAGCTGGGCACCTTCCGAGTGCCCCCCGCCGATCCCCGGGGACCGCGCTGGCGGGTCCAGGTGTGGAGCGACACGGTGCCGGCGGTTCCGGTGGGCGCGGCGGCCGACCGCTGGCTCAGCGAGGCCGTCGGCGTTCCGTGCCGTCTGGTGTGGTTCCCGGACGACGTCAAACGCCAGGTGGATACCCGCTACGCCCGCACCGGGGAGCGGACCGCCTTTTCCGACGGCTTTCCGCTGTTGCTGATTACCCAGGCGTCCCTCGACGATCTCAACCGGCGGTTGCCGGAGCCGGTGCCGATGCGGCGCTTTCGCCCTAATCTGGTGGTGTCCGGTACCGAGCCCTATGCCGAGGACGGCTGGCGGCGCATCCGGATTGGTGACATCACCATGCGGGTGGTCAAACCGTGCTCCCGCTGCCCCATCACCACCGTCGATCCGGAAACCGGGCGCCGCACCGGCAAGGAACCCCTGGCGACCCTGGCGACCTACCGCCGGCGCGGCAACAAGGTCTATTTCGGCCAGAACCTCATCCACGAAGCCTGCGGGGAACTGCGGGTGGGAGATTCAGCGCAGATAATTGAACAGTGACAGGTTCTGGACCTTGACGAACGCCTGCTGGGCGGCCTGGAGCGCCACCTGTTCCAGGTTGAAGCGGCCGATGGCCTCGGCGTAGTCGAGATCCTTGACGGCGGACAGGTTGCTCCGCATTTCCTCCAGGAAACGCTCGTTGACCTGGTGCTGCTGATCGGCGGCGTTGAGGCGGGCGCCGAGGCCGGCGCGGGTGGTGTTGATCTTCTCCAAGCTGTTGTCGAGGGCGTAGAGGGAGTCTTCGATGAGGGCCTTGGCGTCGTCGCCGTCGAGACCGCCTTCGAGGGCCCGGGCGAACCGGTCGATGAAGCTGAAGGTGTTGTCGTAGCGGCGCAGTTGGGCGGTGGCGGCGACGTCGCCCGGGGTGGTCCAGGTCAGCACCAGTTTGCCGGCGTCGTCGCCCACTCCCTCGGCCACCGTGAACGGAGCCGGCAGGGCGCCAGCGGCCGTGTTCAGGGCGTCGGCCAGCTCCGTCAGGGTCGGATCCTTGTCCATGGGGCCGGCGGTGAGGGTGACGCCGTCCACTTCCAGTTCGAAGACGGCGCCGGGGGTGAGAGCGCCGACGGGAATCTTCTGGATCTCGGCGCTGGTCGGCGTGCCGTCGGTGATCTGGTCGGGCGGGGCGTCGATGCGGGCGGTCTCCACCCGTTCGAACACCGCGGTCCCCGGATCGCCGTCGGCCAGACGCCGGGTGGGGCCGATCTGGATCAGGCGTCGGTTGGCGTCGCCCTGATAGCGGTAATAGCCGTCGGTGGCCAGGGTGGTTTCGGGATAGGGTTGGGTGTGGCTCTTGGTGCCGGCGAACAGGTACTCACCGTTGGCGTCGCGGGTGTTGGCCAGTCCGACCAGTTCGTCGAGGGCCTGGCGCACTTCGGCGGCGATGTAGCCGCGGTCTTCCGGCCGCAGGGAGGCTTCGTTGTTGGCCCGGACCGCCAGTTCCCGGACCCGCTGCAGGATGTCGGTGACGCCGGCGAGGGTGGCCTCCTCGAGGGAAAGGCGGTTG
>JALSSF010000075.1 GCA_026984375.1 Methylothermaceae bacterium
TGGCGAGACGCGCGCTGCCTTACAGGCAGGGAGACGGTGACCAAATTGGAAGGGATGTCACGGTTTGATCACGCAACGAAAAAGCCGGATCGAAAAGATCCGGCCAAGTCGTCGTTCTAATTGGTGGGCCATGTAGGATTCGAACCTACGACCTACGGATTAAGAGTCCGCTGCTCTACCAACTGAGCTAATGGCCCTTGGTGGGGTGGGTGACCGGACTCGAACCGGCGACCACTGGAACCACAATCCAGGGCTCTACCAACTGAGCTACACCCACCATAAGAATTTCTAGATTATAGCGAAATCATCGGTCGAAGCCAATGGTTCACCCTTCGTCCAAAGCGGCCAGGCGATGGAGAATCCGCCGGCGCTGGATTTCCATACCCAGGGTGCGCATCGTCATGAATCCCGTGAAGGCGAGCCACAGCCCCCAATTGTCCAGGCTGCGGAGCCACCACCACGATGGCAGGTAGCCGAGCAGGGCGCTGACGAGAAGCACGTCACGCATTTCCCGCGCCCGGGTCATACCGATGAAAACGCCGTCGAGGACGAAGCTCCAGAAGGAAATCAGTGGGAGAATCACGGCGAACGGCAGAAATTCGACGGCGATCGCCCGCACCGGTTCCAGGCTGGTGAGCAGTTGGACGAGCCGATGACCCGCCAGGGCGTAAATCAGGCTGAAGGAAGCGGCAAAGACCGCGGACCACAGTCCAGCCGACCGTATGGTTCGGCGCAGCAGGGGAATGTCCCTGCGTCCGAGCGCGTTTCCGACCATGGCTTCGGCGGCGTGGGCGAAGCCGTCGAGGGTGTAGGCCATGAAGCTTTGCAGGTTCAGCAGGATGGTGTTGGCCGCCAGTATGACATCGCCGAGCCGGGCGCTTTGAGCCGTGAAGAAGGCGAAAGCGAACAGCAGCAACAGGGTGCGCAGCATCAGATTGGCGTTGATGGCGAACAGGCGGCCCAATTGCCGGAGGTCGAGAATCGTCCGCCAGCCGGGATGGTGGAAGCGGTGCCAGTGCCTGGCGGCCAGCGTCAGACCGAGGATCAGGCCCAGATACTCGGCCGCCACCGAGGCCAGGGCTACGCCGGCCACCTGCCAGTGCAACACCCAGACGAGCACGTAATCGAATAGGATGTTGAGCAGGTTCACCAAGGTCAGGAGAAGCAGGGGGATCCGGGTGTTTTGCAGGCCGATGAACCAGCCGATGCAGACATAATTGCCCAAGGTGGCCGGGGCGCTGAAGATGCGAATGGAATAATAGGTCTGGGTATGGAGTTGCACCTGGGGACTGGTTTCCAGCAGTTGCAGGGCCAGGTCCCGCAGGGGCCGCTGCAGTGCCAGCAACAGGATTGCCAATGTGAAGGCGAGGAGCAGAGCACGCGCCAGGGTGGCGTTGATTTGAAGCGGATCGTTTTTTCCATAGGCCTGGGCCGTCAGGCCGGTGGTGCCCATGCGCAGGAAACCGAAACCCCAGTACAGGAAGCTGAAAATCGTGCTTCCCAGAGCTACGGCGCCCAGGTAATAGGGGTGAGCCAAGTGGCCGACCACGGCGGTGTCCACCATCCCTAACAGAGGGGTGGAAAGATTGGAAGCCATCATCGGCAGGGCCAGGTGCCACAGTTCCCGATGAATCTTTCGGTCGTCGTGCTTCGGACTGTCCATGTCGCGATTGTACTAACATAGGCGCGTAGGTTCGTAAAACGGCGTCCGATGTCCCAGTTTCACATACTTAAACAGCCGGCTTCCGACGCCCCGGTTTCCGTCGAAGCCTTGAGTCGATGGATCCAAGCGGGGGGGGAGCCGGCGCAATTGCCCGAGCTGGCCGGTTTGCCCTGTTCCGCTGCGGGACGGCGCCTGGCCGAGGCGGTCAAGCGGCGCTTGACGGAACGTCTGACCGGCCAGGCGCTGCCGGAGCGTTTTCCCATGCCCCGGGAGCAGAAGCGGCGCTATCAGGCGCTCAGCGCCGCCTGGCTGAATTTGGCCCGACTCCATGCCGTCTGGTTGCAGGCGGCCGATGAGAAGGCGGCGGGGCAACGGCTGACCGAGGCCCTGTACTGTCTGCGCCAGGTCGTCGTCATCGCCGGCATGTGTCACTGGCCCCTGTTGAAAGGTCTTTGGTCGGACGTCCATCGTCTCTACCGTTTGGGAAGGCGGAAGGGAGGGGGACGGGCGAGCACGGCGGAAAACGCCTACGTGCATCTTCTGATGCTGGGACTGGTCGACCTGGCCGCGCTCCGGCCGGTCGAGGTACGCTGGCTGGATGGCCTGTTGGAAAAGTGGGTTCCCTTGGTCGGACTGGTGAAGGACGCAGAACCGGGGTGGGGTATCGACGGCCGCATCGATCGGGCTGCCCGCTGGGGAGAAGGCACCCTGAGGGTGCGGTTGGATTTCCGCCGGTTGCTGGCGTTGTTGGATGACCATCGGGCGCTGGCCGGTCAGGCGGGACGTTTCCATCCGGACTCGTCCGATCGGACGATCGAGCTGGAGCTGCTGCAGATGTGGCGCGGGCGCTGGGAGAGGGGCAGCCGTCGGCCGGATGGTCCGGTTCTGACGGAGCGGGCTGAACTGGTCCTGGGCTTTGCCGCCATTTTCCGGCGCTTGCGGGGGGAAGAAGTTTCCAGCATACCGGTCAGGCCGGTGAGGGCGTGGGTCCGGGTTCCCGGACATGGAGTGCGGATCGGTGATTTGGTCGGCTTGTTCGAGCCGGGTGGTTCCCGGTTACGAACCCTGGCGGTGGTGGACCGGTTGTACGTCGCTGGACGGGAGGAGGGGCTGAACTTGCAGTTTCGCGCCTTGGCGGACCGGGTCCGAGCGGTGGGGCTGCAGCCTTGGCAGGGACGGTTTCAGACCTATCAGCCCGCCTTGTTGCTGGAAGACGGGGAAGGGTTGCG
The DNA here is from genome assembly GCA_026984375.1 of Methylothermaceae bacterium. Taxonomy (GTDB): domain Bacteria; phylum Pseudomonadota; class Gammaproteobacteria; order Methylococcales; family Methylothermaceae; genus Methylohalobius. The sequence continues at coordinate 2,893 of JALSSF010000075.1, forward strand.
TTTGGTGCTGCCGCTGCAGGAGCTGCCCGAAGGGACCCGGCTGCGTTTGCTGCACGGTTCGGCGGTCTATCCGGTGCGACTGGACCGCCGTCGTCATCCGGCGCAGGGAGTGGTGAGCTTCTCCTGCCACAGCGCCGCTTCCTTGCCTCAGAAGTAATACTGGCACTCCAGATGAAGGTAGTTTTCCTTGCGCAGAACGTAGCCGGCATCCTTGGGATCGGTGTTGACGAAGCCGCGGATCTCCAGATACAGCTTCCAACGCTCCCCTAGACGCCGGCTGGCTTCGACGTTGTAGAAGGTCGTCGCCGTGTCCAGATCGACGGTGGCGCCGGCGAGCAGTTCCGTGCTCTGGGCGTCGTTGAGGGCCAGGCGGGTGCCGACGAAGATGTCCTTCTCGAACGGCACGAAGTTGATCATGGGCAGCCGGTTGCTGCGATTGTCGTAGAGGAATTCTCCCAGGAAGCCCAGGTCGGCACCGGTACCGAAAATCCCGCTGAAGGTGTATTCGAAGCCGGCGGTCAATTGCTGAAAAGTCCTGCCCTGGCCGGCGCGGTGGAAGCCTTCGAACTTCCACAGCCAGT
>JALSSF010000076.1 GCA_026984375.1 Methylothermaceae bacterium
AGGCGCACTTCACCATCCGCCGGCTCGAGCGTCTTTACGGCCGTGAGCGTATCCGCCGGCTTTACGACGAAATCCGTCGCGTCGGTCACGAACGCTGATCGTGCTCTCGACCTTGATCTCAGGCCGCGAGGTAGGCCGACAGCAGTTCCACGCACCGCTCCAGGGATTTGAGATGGGTGATTTCGTAACCGTGGGTGTTGTCGCAGGGAAAGCCGAGGCAGGCGGCGCTGGGGACGTGGCCGTTCTTCATGGCGATGGAGGCGTCGCTGCCGAAACCGGCTAGCACCACCGGCTGCAGCGGAATGCCGGCCTTTGCCGCCGTCTGCATCAGCTCGGCGTTGAGGCGGTCGTCGTAGAAGCCGTAACCGTCCTGGGACACCAGGACCGGAGCGTCGTCCCGCTCGATGGGGTATTCGTCGGATTTGGGGCAGATTTCCAGAGCGATGAGTCGATCGGGACATCGCCGGAAAGTGAAGTATTGGGCACCGAGGGCGCCCACTTCCTCGTTGGCCGAGGCCACCAGCAGGACGTGGCAGCGAGGGCGGCGCAGCCGTTCGGCCAGGAGGGTCAGGATGGCGAGGCCAGCCTTGTTGTCTAAGGCGTAGCTGGCCAGGTAGTCATCGTTCAGGCGGAACGGACGCTTGCGATGACGCCCGATCACGACGCGGGAACCCGGACGAATGCCGGCCGTTTCCAAGGCGGCGCGGGACAGCTTGGTGTCGATCCAGGCGTCTTCCCAGTGCAGGGCCTGCTTTTCCTGGAAGATCTTCTGCGGGGATTCGTGGGAGACATGACGGGAACCGAAACTGAGAATGCCGGAAACGGTCTTCCGGTCACCCAGGATATCCACCACCCCTTCCCCATATACCCAGGGGAAGGACCCGCCCAGGCGGCGCACCCGGACCCGGCCGTCGGCGTCGAGACGTTTGACGATCATGCCGATTTCGTCCTTGTGGGCGGTGATGGCCAGGGTGGCGGCGTCGAGCCGGTCGGAGGCGATCGCGGCGACGATGTTGCCGGCCGCATCCTGACTGGGCTGCAGTCCGAGTGCCTGCCACTGATGCAACAGCCAACGGTCGATTTCGGCTTCGTTGCCGCTCGGCGAATGACACCGTACCAGTTCCTCGATATGACGCAACAGTTCGGTCCGCATCAGCGAAGCTCCCATTTCCGGAGGAACCGTCCCAGTGTAGCCGGATTCACGCGTCGTCTCCGCGATAAGACCACCCCGCCATCAACAGGCACAGAAACGCCGCGCCGTAGGCCAGCCACTCGTATCCGGACCATTGCGCCGGCGATCGGAAGGCGTCCAGGCCGCTTTGCCAGCCGCCGGCTAGGCGGAAGTGCAGCGTCAGCCCGACCAGAAGCAAGACGATGGCCAGAATGAGCCATGCCGTTCCCCACGGGAAGGGAGTCGGGTGATGCGGATGGTCGTGCGTGCGGGGATGGCCGCAAACCTCCTGACCTTCCACTGGGCAGACCCGGGCCGTTTCCGGTGTCTCCAGTTCGAATTCCAGGGTGGAGTGCCGGATCCGGTAACGTTGGGCCAGGCGGCGTTTGAGACCCTGCTTGATCTCCTCGATACGGCTGGCGTCCCGGGGATCGATGACCACATGGGCTTCCAGGGAGCGGCGGTGTTCGTCGATTTCCCACACATGGACGTGATGTACCCCGAGCACCCCCGGTTCGCGTTCCAGGGTGTGAATCAACTCGGCCAGGTCGATGTCCAGCGGCGTGCTTTGCATCAGGATGCGGATGGTGTGCTTCATCTCGCTCCAGCCGTGCCAGATCGCATAGGCGGCGATCAGCACGGTACACAGGGGATCGATCAGGGTCCAGCCGTAGACGATGATGACGGTGCCGGCGACGATGACCGCCACCGATCCCAGTGCATCGGCGACGTTGTGGAGAAAAGCGGCCCGGATGTTGAGGCTTTCCTTGGCACCGGCGAAGGTCAGCAGCGCGGTCACCGTGTCCACCACCAGGGCGAAGGCCCCCACGTAGACCACCAGCCAGCCTTCGACGGGACGGGGATTGTAGTAGCGCATCGCCGCTTCGTAGATCAGGTACAGGCCGATCAGGATCAGGGCGGTGAGATTGATGAGGGCGCCGATGAGTTCGGCGCGCTGATAACCGAAGGTGCGCCATTCGTCGGCCGGCCGTTTGGCGATGCGGCGGGCGAGCAGGGCCACGCCCAGGGATCCGGCGTCGGAGAGGTTGTGGAGGGCGTCGGCCACCAGAGCGAGGCTGCCGGAGACGATGCCACCGGCGATCTGTACCCCCGTCAGCAGGACGTTGACGGCAAGCGCCCAGATCAGCCGGGTTTCTCCCAGGTCGGGAGCATGGTGGTGGTGATGATGATGATCGGTAAGGTTGCCCATAGCCCGCGGTTTCGGTTGCTGATGGGGTTAGTTTAGCGCCAAACCGGTTGGACGGTCGAAATCGCTCGCCGCTCGGCCGCGAGCTTCCCGTCCGCTCGCTTCCACGGCAGGTCGGGGAAACGAAATGACGGCGGAGGCGGTCGAGCTCGTATAATGGATGGATCATGATCGAGACGCGGCGGATTTCCCTGGTATATCAGCGTATCGGTGAACTGCTGGCCGTCGCCGCCGCCCGGTTCCGCTGGAAAGTGCTGCCGGCGCTGGAGGTCGGTTTCGACCTGACGGGACGGGCGGCCGGACAGATGCAGGCCCGCAACGGGCAGGTACGGCTGCGTTTCAACGTCGTGCCGATGCGGCAGGATTTCGACCGTTTCCTGAAGGAAGTGGTCGGCCACGAGGTGGCTCACGCCGTGGTTTTCTGGCAGTACGGCAGCCGGGTCAAACCCCACGGCCCGGAATGGCGGGCGGTGATGGCGTTGTTCGGGCTGGAACCCAGGCGCTGCCACGACTACGCGGTGGAACCGGCCCGCCGGCTCAAGCGGTACCGCTATCGCTGCGCCTGCCGCGAGCACGAACTGACCGCCATTCGCCACCATCGCGTTCAGCGCGGGGAAAGGGAATACCGGTGCCGGCACTGCGGCCGCAAATTGATACGGGTGACGGACGATTCATGACTTGGACCTGGCTGCAAAACGCGTGGAATCACATCGACGCCCTGACCTGGCTGGTCATCGGCATCAACGTGCTGCTGATCCTGTTCGCCAGACCCTTGGTGCGCCTGGCCTCGGGACACGACACGCCCGAAGGATCGCTGCGGCTGCGGGTGCACGTGCTTCAGTCCCTGAATCTGGCCATCGTCCTGGGATTCGCCTACTGGCATCTTTTCAGTGACGGCGAGGGCCAGTGGGGCCGCATCCTGCTGGGAATCTTCGTGCTCGTCTATCTGGCGTATCTGGTGGCCCATCTGTTGGGCATCTGGATCTTGCGCCGCTATGGCAGGCGCCGCCAGATCCGCGGCGAGTGGCGCTGGGTGGAGACTTACCAGTCACGCCTGCTGACCCTGGTGG
>JALSSF010000077.1 GCA_026984375.1 Methylothermaceae bacterium
GCGCTGGCGCGCTCCATAGCCTCCTTGCGCGACAAGTGGGCCGGGCACCGGGAGGAAATCGGCGGGATTCTCGAACGTAACGACCGCCTCAGCCGCGCGAAGGGGAAAGGTTACCATCCTGACGAGTTGGCTTGCGGATTGGAGGATCTCGACCGCTTTTTTGCCTCGGAGGGTTTTGTGCCACCTGTTTCTTTCAGGATTCTCACCATGGCGCATATTCGCCAGAGCCTGAAAAAAACGGGGCGCGATGCGTCGCCCGACCATGTTTTCTTTCATGAGGCCCAATCCGTCTGGCAGCGGCTTGAGGATTACCGCAAGGCCCTGAAACGCCACCTGCTGGCCGATGCCGCCCGGGAGGTGAGGCACCGGCTGGCCGAACGGAAATCGAAGGTGGGGTTGTTGACCTTCGATGATCTTCTGACCCGGCTTCACGACGCCCTGAGAGGGGACAACGGCGCGGAGCTCGCCGGGCATTTGGGAAAGCGCCATCCCGTCGCCCTGATTGACGAATTCCAGGACACCGACGCCATCCAGTACCATATCTTCCGCCGGATCTATCGCGAGGCGTCCGATACCAGCCTGGTGATGATCGGCGATCCCAAACAGGCCATCTACAGCTTTCGCGGCGGCGACATCTTCACCTATCTCGAGGCGCGCCGGGACGTGGGGGAAGCGGGTATCTGGACCCTGGACACCAACTGGCGCGCCACCCCGCAGGTCGTCGAGGCGGTCAACCGCATCTTCGCCCGCGGCGATCCCTTCGTTTTCAAGGACATTCCCTACCGCAAGGCCACCGCCGCGAACAAGGTGCATGAGCACCTGGTACGAGGCGGCAGGCCGGTCCCGGCCCTGACGGTGTGGACCCTGCCCGCCGACGGAAAGACGGGCAAGGCGCTGAGTCTGGATAAAATCGAGGCCCATGTCCATGCCGCCGTGGCGGATGAAATCGCCCGGCTGCTGCGGGAGGCCGGGGAGGGGCGGGTGACGCTGGGAACAGGACGGCTGCAACCGGGAGACATCGCCGTGCTGGTGCGCAGCGGCCATGAAGCCGCCGGCTTGAAAAAGGCCTTGAAGCGGCGGGGCGTCAATGCGGTGGCGGTGCTGCGCGACCGGATCTGGGAGACGCACGAGGCCGCCTCCCTGCTCACGCTGCTGGAATCGGTGGCCGCGCCCGAGGACCGGGGGCTGGCCCGCCGGGCGCTGGCGGCGGGCGTGCTGGAACTGAACGCGGGGGAGCTCCACCGGCGGCTGGAGGACGCGCAAGGCTGGATCGAATGGGTGGACCACCTGATGTCGGTACGGGAACGGTGGCTCAAAAAGGGCTTCATGGCCGCTTTCCAGCATCTCATGCATGGGTTGGATCTCCCCACGATGCTGGCCCGCTACGGAAACGGAGAACGGCGGCTCACCAACCTGCTCCACCTGGCAGAACTGCTGCAACAGGCCTCGCGCAGCCATCCGGGCATCGACGCCCTGATCGCCTGGTTCCGCCATCAGCGCGAGGCGGGCGGACAGGACGCCGCCGAGCTGCGGCTGGAAAGCGACGAAAACCTGGTCAGGATTGTCACCATTCACGCCAGCAAGGGTCTGGAATACCCCGTCGTGTTCGTGCCCTACCTGTGGCGCTGCCGTCCCCGGGACAAGGACAAAAACGGGCTGCTGCAATGGCACCGGGATGGACGGGTCTGCGTGACTGCGGACTGGAACCCCGGCAGCCCTGAATTTCTGGCTGCCGAGAAGGAACGGCTGGCAGAAGATGTGCGTCTGGCCTATGTGGCCCTGACCCGGGCCCGGAACGCTCTGTGGCTGGTGTGGGGCGGGGCCGGCAGCAAGGCGGGGCACGCCGGCCAGACTGCCCTGGCGTGGCTGTTGCACCCTCTGCAGACGCCGGAGGATCTGGAAGTGGAACGGCCCCAGGTCTTCGACGCCGCCTCCCCGCCCGGCCGCGAAGCGGTTCTCGAGCGATTGGAAAGGGCCGATCCCGCCATTTTCAGAGTCGAGCCCCTGCCGCAGGTGGATCGGGCGCCCGTCACCGCCACGGTGGAAGCTCCGCCGCCACTGGAGGCCGCCGCTTTCACCGGCGCCATCGCCACCGACTGGCGCATCCAGTCCTACAGCGCCCTGACCCGGGATCTCCACCAGCCCCCCACGGGGATGGCGAAGCCGGATTCCGAAAGCCCCTTTCCCTTCCGCTTCCCCGCAGGCCCTCATGTGGGCTCTTTCCTCCACCTGCTGCTGGAAAAGCTGGTGTTCCGTGAGGACGTGGCGGAGCAAACGCGGCGGCTGGCCCCCGTTCTCGCGCCGCGTTTCGGGATCGAGATCGGGGAGGAGCTGGACCCTTTGGGACATTGGATGGAGATGGTGGTGGGGGCAATCCTGGATGAGTTCGGCCTGTGCCTGGGAGGGCTCGATCCCGCCAGGCAGCTGCGGGAACTGGCCTTCGATTTTTCCACCGGCCTGGTGGACCCCGCCACCCTGGATGCACTGGCGCGCGAACACGGCGGCCGCGAGGATCTGCCGCCCATCGGCGGCCAGCGGTTCCGGGGGCTGGTCACCGGGGTGATCGACCTGGTGTTCGAATCCGGTGGCAGATATTATCTCGCCGACTACAAGAGCAATCTGCTGGGGCGGACTTGCGGGGACTATGCCCCGGAAAAGCTGGAGGAGGAGATCGGGGCGCGGCGTTACGACATCCAGTACCTGCTCTACACCGTCGCGCTGCACCGCTATCTGCGCCAGAGACTGCCCGGATACGACTACGAGACCCACTTCGGCGGGGTGTTTTACCTGTTTCTGCGCGGCATGGGGTGTGGGGGAGAGAAACGTCAGGGTGTCTGGTTTCGGCGGCCGGACCCGGTTTTGATCCGCAGGCTCGATCTGGAGCTGTTCACCCACAGTGAGGAAACGCCATGAGTCACGAGCTGGAAGCCCTGGCGCGGGAGGGCGTCCTGCCCCCTCTGGCGGCTCATTTCGCCCGCTTCGTGGCCACCGAGGCGAAGCTGGAAGAGGATCACTGGGCCGTCCGCGCGGCGGCCCTGGTGAGCGCCCGCAATCTGGAGGGGGACGTGTGCGTGGATCTGGCCGGCTACGCCGGCAGGCCCCTCTTTCCGCAATGGCAGGCGGACGACGCCTGGATCGGCCCGCCGCTGGAAAGCTGGCTGACCCGGTTGCGGGCGGCCCCGTGCGTGGGCGAACCGGGGCGGGAAAAGCTGCTGATCCTGGACGGCACCCGGCTCTATCTGGCCCGCCACTGGCGCGACGAACGCCAGGTGGCCGGGGCGGTGCTGAGCCGCCTGGAAGCGCTGCCGCCATCGCCGGATCTTGAAGGGCTTCTGGACCGTCTGTTTCCACCGACCGGAGAAACCGACTGGCAGAAGGTGGCCGCCGCCATGGCGGTGACCCGCCGCTTCGCGGTGATTTCCGGGGGGCCGG
>JALSSF010000078.1 GCA_026984375.1 Methylothermaceae bacterium
ACCCGCACCGCGGTGGATTTGAACTGAACCCACAAGGGTTGACCCAAGGTCAGCCCCATCTCCTGACACGAGGCCCGGGTGATCAGGGCCTCGAATTTCTCGCCCGCTATCACGGTCACCCGAACGCAGTCCCCCATCTCGGCCAGGCCGGTCACCCGCCCTTGAAAGCGGTTGCGTATGCTGGAAGCCAAAGGCTCGAAGGACAACACGATATCGCGGGGGCTGACCGCCGCGTGACTGCCGGAGGCCGGCCCGGGCAGGACGATTTCGATGCGGCCGGTCAGAAAGCGATTTTCCCGGCAGCGGCCGCTGAAGACGTTCACCAACGGCGCATCCACCAACCGTCCCGCCGCCAGAGCGACCACCCGATCCGCCAAAGCCAGGGAGCGGTCAGGATCGTGGCTGCTGAACACCACCGTGCGGCCATCCGCCACCCACCGTCTCAAACACGCTTCCAGCCTGGCCGCCGTTCCGGCGTCCAGGTGGTTGAAGGGTTCGTCCAGCAGCAGTACCTCCGGCTCCAGCACCAGGCAGCGGGCCAGGGCCACCTGCTGGCACTGACCGCCCGACAACCGGGACGCCGGCAAGTGGGGACTGGCTTCGAAACCCACTTGATCCAGGGCGTCCAGGGCCCTGCGGTGCCGATCAGGCAAACGATGGAACTTCAACCCCAGCATGACGTTGTCCAGGGCCGAACCGCCGAGCAGATAGGGCTGCTGCATCACCCAGCCGATCCGCCGGCGCACCTGCCGGTCCAAAGGCCGACCGCAAAAGAGGATCTTCCCGGACGTCGGCGTCTCCACGCCCGCCAACAGGCGCAGCAGGGTGCTCTTGCCGGCGCCGTTGGCCCCCACCAAGGCGGTCAGGCTGCCGCATTCGACAGCCAGACGCTCGATGGTGAGCACCGTCCGCCCGCCGTAGCGCTGCACCACATGATCGAGTTGGTAGATGAGTCTCATGCTGGCCGCTGCAACCAGCCCAACAGGGCGTTGACCACGAAAGCCACCGTTAGCAGGATCAGCCCCAAGGCCAGGCCCAGCTCAAACTCCCCCTTGCTGGTTTCCAGGGCGATGGCGGTGGTCATGGTGCGCGTGAACCCGGCGATGTTGCCCCCCAGCATCATCGCCACCCCCACCTCACCGACGGCACGGCCGAAACCGGTCACCAGCGCCGCCAGCACGCCGGAACGGGTCTCGGCGAGCAGATACATCACCTTGTGATGAAACTTGGCTCCCAGGCTGTCGAGCGTGGGCAGCAGGCGGGGATCGGCACTCATCACCGCCGTACTGACCAGATGCAGCAGCAAAGGCAGAATCAGCACGCACTCGCCGATCACCACCGCCGTGGGAGTGTAAAGCAGCCCCCATTCCCCCAACGGACCGCGGCGACTGAGCAGGCCGTAGAGCAAAAGTCCCACCACCACCGTCGGCAATGCGGTCAGGCTGCCGAACACCCGGCGCAACAGATGGCGACCGGGAAACGGTATCATGCCGATCACCACGCCCAGGGGCACCGCCACCAGGGCCGCCAGCACCACCGCCACCAGGGAAATCCGCAGCGAAGTCAGGACAATGAAATAGACCCCACCGTCCCCGGAAAAAATCAACGCCAGAGCGGCCCGCAGGGAGGCTTCAAAATAGTCCATTCAAGGTACAATAACGTTTTTCGCCAACCCAAGGAAGACAACCATGCGCACCAGTCAGTTTCCGCTTTACACCCTTCGGGAAAGCCCTGCCGACGCCGAAATTGTCAGCCACAAGCTGATGCTGCGCGCCGGACTCATCCGCCGCCTCGCCGCCGGGCTTTACACCTGGATGCCCCTGGGGCTTCGGGTATTGCGCAAGGTGGAGCAGGTGGTGCGCGAGGAAATGGACCGCGCCGGCGCCCTGGAACTGTTGATGCCGGCACTGCAGCCGGCGGAACTGTGGCGCGAGTCGGGGCGCTGGGACCAGTTCGGCCCCGAACTGATCCGCCTCCAGGACCGGCACGAGCGCGAATTCTGCCTCGGCCCCACCCACGAGGAAGTCATCACCGACCTGGTGCGCAGCGAAATCAAGAGCTACAAGCAGGTGCCGGTCAACTTCTACCAGATCCAGACCAAGTTCCGCGACGAGATCCGTCCCCGTTTCGGGGTCATGCGCGCCCGCGAATTCCTCATGAAGGACGCCTACTCCTTCCACCGCGACATAGATTCGCTGCAGCAGACCTACGACGCCATGTACGAGGCCTACAGCCGCATCTTCACCCGCCTGGGGCTGGATTTCCGCGCCGTGCTCGCCGACACCGGCGCCATCGGCGGCCACCTGTCCCACGAATTCCACGTCCTGGCCGATTCCGGCGAGGACGCCATCGCCTTCTCCACCGAAAGTGATTACGCCGCCAACGTGGAACTGGCCGAAGCCCTGCCCCCCGCCGAATCCCGGCCGGCCCCGTCGCAACCGCTGGCCCTGGTGGACACCCCCGGCAAGCACAGCGTCGAGGAAGTCGCCGAGTTCCTGGGCGTGACGCCGGCGCAAGTCCTCAAGACCCTGGTGGTCAAGGGCGAAAACGGCCAGCTGGTGGCCCTGCTCCTGCGCGGCGATCAGGAACTCAATCCCCACAAGGCGGAAAAGCTCCCCCAGGTCAAGGCGCCGCTGGCCTTCGCCTCTGAGGCGGAAATCCGCGCCGCCGTCGGCTGCGGCCCCGGCTCCCTCGGCCCCGTCGGCCTCGACCTTCCCATGATCTGTGACCGCAGCGCCGCGGTACTGGCCGACTTCGTCTGCGGCGCCAACCAGGACGGCAAGCATTACACCGGGGTCAACTGGGAACGCGACCTGCCCCTACCGGAAGTGGCCGATCTGCGCACCGTCCAGGAAGGCGACCCCAGCCCCGACGGCAAAGGCACCTTAGTTATCCGCCGCGGCATCGAGGTGGGCCACATCTTCCAGCTCGGCACCAAGTATTCCGAGGCTTTGAACGCCACCATCCTCGACGAGAACGGCCGCGAGGAATACCTCATCATGGGCTGCTACGGCATCGGCATCAGCCGGGTGGTGGCCGCCGCCATCGAACAGCACCACGACGAACGCGGTATCGCCTGGCCCCAGGCGCTGGCCCCGTTCCAGGTGGCCCTGGTGCCGGTCAACATGCACAAGTCCCAGCGCTTGCGCGAAGCCGCCGAAGTCCTCTACCGGGAACTGACCGGCGCCGGCATCGACGTCCTGTTCGACGACCGCCAGGCCCGCCCCGGGGTCATGTTCGCCGACATGGAGCTGATCGGCATCCCCCATCGCCTCGTCCTCTCCGACCGCCTGCTCGACGCCGGCCAAGTGGAATACAAGGGGCGGCGCGATGCCGAGGCCGTCACCATGGCGCGCGGGGAGATCGTCGCCTATCTGCAACGGCTGCTGGAAAACCCGT
>JALSSF010000079.1 GCA_026984375.1 Methylothermaceae bacterium
GGGGACAATGTGAAGATTACGGTGAAGCTGATTGCCCCGATTGCCATGGAGGAAGGGTTGCGGTTTGCCATTCGGGAAGGCGGGCGCACGGTCGGGGCCGGCGTGGTCTCCAAAATCATCGAGTAAGCTGAAGATTCGGCGCCGCCTCCGGCGCCGTCCCAGTTGAAACGGTACAGGTCAGTAGCTCAATTGGTAGAGCAGCGGTCTCCAAAACCGCAGGTTGGGGGTTCGAGTCCCTCCTGGCCTGCCATTTTTATTTCCCCACCGAATGGTTGATGCCATGACAGCACAGGCACATTCCCAGGAATCGTCGCTCTCCGCCTTCGATTCTTTCAAGATCGTATTGTCCATCGCCCTGTTGGCCGCCGGGGTGGTGGGATTCTACTGGTATCCCGAATATTCGTTGCTGTATCGCACTCTGGCCCTGGTGGGAGTGGTGTTGGTTTCTGCCGGATTGTTTTTCGTCACGGCGCCGGGGCGGGCGTTCTGGTCCTTCTTCCAGGAGGCGCGCATGGAGCTGCGCAAGGTGACCTGGCCGACCCGTCAGGAAACCATTCATACCACCCTGATGGTCGTGGTGATGGTTGTCATCGTGGGATTGATTCTCTGGCTCCTGGACTCCCTGTTCCTGTGGTTGGTGCGTCTGTTGATGGGTCAGGGAGGTTGATGCTGTGGCCATGCGTTGGTACGTGGTGCAGACCTATTCCAACTACGAAAATCAGGTCAAGCGTTCTCTGGAGGAGCGCATCAAGCAGGCAGGGTTGGAGAAGCACTTCGGCAAGATTCTGGTGCCCACCGAAGAAGTGATCGAAATGCGCATGGGGCAGCGGCGCAAGACCGACCGCAAGTTCTTCCCCGGCTACGTGTTGGTGCAGATGGAAATGAACGACGAGACCTGGCACCTGGTCCGTAGTATCCCTCACGTGCTGGGGTTCATCGGTGGGACACCGGAAAAGCCCGCCCCTATCTCCGACAAGGAGGCCGAAGCCATTCTCGCTCGGGTCGAGGAAGGTCTGACCAAGCCCAAGCCCAAGATCCTGTTCGAGCCGGGCGAAGTGGTTCGCATCGTCGAAGGGCCTTTCAAGGATTTCAACTGCGTGGTCGAGGAAGTGGACTACGAGAAGAACAAGCTCAAGGCGTCGGTGCTGATTTTCGGGCGGCCGACGCCGGTGGAGTTCGACTTCAGTCAGGTGGAAAAGGTCTGACTGGAATTGACGGGGAGCCGAAAGGCGTTCGCACCCAACGGGAGAGGAAACAATGGCAAAGAAAGTTCAAGCTTACATCAAGCTGCAGGTCAAGGCGGGCGAAGCCAATCCCAGTCCGCCGGTGGGGCCGGCATTGGGTCAGCACGGCGTCAACATCATGGAGTTCTGCAAGGCCTTCAATGCCCAGACCCAGAGCATGGAGAAGGGCCTGCCGTTGCCGGTCATCATCACCGTCTACAACGACCGCAGCTTCACCTTCGTCATCAAGACGCCGCCGGCCTCCTATCTGCTGCTAAAGGCGGTCGGGGCCGAAAAGGGCAGTTCCCGGCCCAACGTCGACAAGATCGGCACGGTCACCCGGGAGCAGCTCGAAGAGATCGCCAGGATGAAGGAGCCGGATCTGACCGCCGCCGACATGGACGCCGCGGTGCGGACCATCGCCGGCACCGCCCGCAGCATGGGCATCGACGTGGAGGGGGTGTGACATGGCCAAGTTGTCCAAGCGCATGAAGATGATCCGCGAGAAGGTGGATCCCACCCGCGCCTATTCCGTCGAGGAGGCCCTGCAATTGCTGAAGGAACTGTCCTCGGTCAAGTTCACCGAGTCGGTGGACGTGGCGGTCAATCTGGGCGTGGATCCGCGCAAATCCGATCAGGTCGTGCGGGGATCCACCGTATTGCCCCACGGCACCGGCAAATCGGTGCGAGTGGCGGTCTTCGCCCAGGGGGCGAACGCCGAAGCCGCCAAGGAAGCCGGCGCTGACGTCGTCGGGATGGAGGATCTGGCCGAATCCATCCGCAAGGGCAACCTGGATTTCGACGTGGTCATCGCCACCCCGGACGCCATGCGTGTCGTAGGTCAGCTCGGCCCCATCCTGGGACCCCGGGGGCTGATGCCGAACCCCAAGGTGGGTACTGTCACGCCCGACGTGGCCACGGCGGTGAGAAACGCCAAGGCCGGCCAGGTCCGTTACCGGACCGACAAGGCGGGCATCATCCACTGCACGATCGGCAAGGTCGATTTCGACATTTCGGCGCTGAAGGAAAACCTCGAAGCGTTGCTGGCGGACCTGAAAAAGGCGAAGCCGGCGGCCAGCAAGGGCACGTACATGAAGAAGATCGCCCTGTCCACCACCATGGGGCCGGGGTTGACGATCGATATGTCCAGTCTGGACGCTTGAAGACTTTGGATTGCCGGATGACCGGTGATCGTCAAAGACCGTAGGTGCGTTACGACGCTTAAATCTGCCTACGCAGACGGTGAACCGGTCCTCAGAAGGACGGGGAGCCGTGAGACTGGGGCATCCCGTAAGGGATGCGGGTTTGACTTCCGGTAGAGACCGGGAGACGACAACGGAGGTATCACGTGGCACTGAGACTGGAACAGAAAAAGGCCATCGTTGCCGAGGTCTCCGACGTCGCGGCCAGGGCCCATTCTGCGATCGCCGCAGAGTATCGGGGGCTGACCGCGGCCGAGATGACCGATCTGCACAAGAAGGCCCGGGAGTCCCAGGTGTACCTTCGCGTGGTGAAAAACACCCTGGCGCGGCGCGCGCTGGAAGGGAGCGATTATGCTTGCATGAGCGAGCAGCTGGTCGGTCCCCTGCTGTTGGCGTTTTCACTGGAAGAGCCGGGTTCGGCTGCCCGTGTCATCAAGGATTTTGCCAAAGAACACGAACAGTTGAAACCCAAGCTGGTCGCCGTTTCGGGCCAGTTGTTCGGTCCGGAGGAGCTGGAGCGCCTGGCCAGCCTGCCCACCAAGGAGCAGGCCATCGGCATGCTCATGGCGGTGATGAAGGCGCCGATCGAAAAGCTGGTGAGGACGATGGCAGAACCCCACGCGAAACTGGTACGGACCATCGCCGCCATCCGCGATCAGAAGCAGGCGGCCTGATCCGGGTCATCGGGTTTTTGAAATAACGATTGATTTGATTTGGAGTGTAAAACTATGGCTGTCTCTAAAGAAGAAATCCTCGATGCGATCGCGAACATGACCGTCATGGAAGTGGTGGACCTGATTTCCGCCATGGAGGAAAAGTTCGGTGTTTCCGCCGCCGCCGCGGTGGCAGCGGTGCCGGTGGCCGCCGGTGGAGAAGCCGGGGGCGCTGCCGAGGAAAAGACGGAATTCGACGTGGTCCTGACCGGCTTCGGTTCCAACAAGGTGGCGGTCATCAAGGCCGTCCGCGCCATCACCGGCCTGGGGCTGAAGGAGGCCAAAGCGTTGGTGGAAGGGGCGCCGGCTCCCGTCAAGGAAGGTGTGAGCAAGGAAGAGGCAGAAGAGATCAAGAAACAGCTCGAAGAGGCAGGCGCATCTGTCGAAGTTAAATAAAGCGTTTTCCATCATTCGTTCCGGGATGGCTGGCAGTTTCGACTGCCGGCCTTTTCCCGCTTCCCGTGTGAAAAAAACGGACGGAGGTTCTATGGCGTACCTAAGTTGAGCAAGCTTCTCGGGATCACAACGTGCCCACTCCCGGCCCTACTTCTTTCCGGATGGATCGATGCAATCCGTCAGGCAATCAAACTTCGCAGGATCAAGGAACCGCTATGGTCTATTCGTTCACTGAGAAAAAGCGACTTCGCAAGAGCTTCGCCAAACGTTCGGAAGTTCTGGACGTCCCCTACCTATTGCAGATTCAGCTCGAATCCTACAAGCAATTCCTGCAGGCCGACAAAGATCCGGAACAGCGCGCCAATCAGGGATTGCACGCCGCCTTCAACTCGGTGTTCCCGATCGAAAGCCACAACGGCTATGCGGTGTTGGAGTACGTCGGCTACCGGCTCGGAGAGCCCACCTTCGACGTGAAGGAATGTCAGCTGCGTGGTGCCACCTATGCGGCTCCCCTGCGGGTGAAGGTGCGCCTGGTCCTTTACGACAAGGACTTCCCGGCGGGCACCAAGGTCGACAAGATCAAGGAGCAGGAAGTCTACATGGGGGAATTGCCCCTCATGACCGAGAACGGCACCTTCGTCATCAACGGTACCGAGCGGGTGGTCGTTTCCCAATTGCACCGTTCCCCCGGGGTGTTCTTCGATCATGACAAGGGAAAGACCCATTCCTCCGGCAAGCTGCTGTTCAACGCCCGGGTGATTCCCTATCGCGGTTCCTGGCTCGATTTCGAATTCGACCACAAGGACATCGTCCACGTGCGCATCGACCGGCGTCGCAAGCTGCCGGCCACCGTGATCCTGCGGGCTTTGGGGTACGACGACGAGCAGATACTCCGGATATTCTTCGAGACCGACACCTTCCATCTGGCCAAGGACAGGATCGTTCTCGATCTCATTCCCGAGCGGTTGCGCGGTGAGATCGCTCCTTTCGACATCGCGCTCGACGACGGTACCCTGGTCGTCGAGGAGGGTCGGCGTATCACCCCCAAACACGTCCGCCAGATGAAGAAGGCGGGGTTGACCCGCTTGGTGGTGCCGCCGGAGTATCTCTACGGCAAGATTCTGGCCCACAACGTCGTGGACGAGAAGAGCGGCGAGCTGATCGCCGCCGCCAACACCGAGATCGGTCCGGAGCTGCTGGAGCAGCTGCTCGACCACGGCATCGACCGGATCGAGACCCTCTACGTCAACGAACTCGATCGGGGGCCTTACATCTCCAACACCCTGAAGGTCGATCACACCACCACCCAGTTGGAAGCCCTGGTGGAGATCTACCGCATGATGCGGCCCGGTGAGCCCCCCACCAAGGAGGCCGCTGAAGCCTTGTTCCACAATCTGTTCTTCTCGGAGGAGCGTTACGATCTTTCCGAGGTCGGGCGCATGAAGCTCAACCTGCGTCTGGGGCGCAAGGAGGAAACAGGCCCTCGGGTGCTGACCGAGGAGGACATCATCGACGTCCTCAAGGAACTCATCAACATCCGTAACGGCCTGGGTCAGGTGGACGACATCGACCACCTGGGCAATCGCCGGGTCCGCAGCGTCGGGGAGATGGTGGAAAACCAGTTCCGCATCGGTCTGGTGCGGGTGGAGCGGGCGGTCAAGGAGCGCCTGACCCTGGCGAGCACCGAGGATTTCACCCCTCAGGAGGTCATCAACGCCAAGCCGGTGGTGGCGGCGATCAAGGAGTTCTTCGGCTCCAGCCAGCTGTCCCAGTTCATGGACCAGAACAACCCGCTGTCGGAAGTGACCCACAAGCGTCGGGTCTCGGCCCTGGGTCCCGGGGGGCTGTCGCGGGAGCGGGCCGGTTTCGAGGTCCGAGACGTGCATCCGACCCACTACGGCCGGCTGTGTCCGATCGAGACCCCGGAAGGTCCCAACATCGGTCTGATCAATTCGCTGGCGGTCTATGCCCGGACCAACCACTACGGCTTTCTCGAAACCCCTTACCGCAAGGTGGTGGACGGCCGGGTGACCGATGAAATCCATTATCTGTCCGCCATCGAGGAAAGCGATTACATCATCGCCCAGGCCGGGGCCACCGTGGACGAAGAGGGCCGGCTGGTGGACGAAATGGTTTCCTGCCGCCACAAGAACGAGTTCACCCTGGCCTCGCCGGAAACGGTCCAGTACATGGACGTGGCCTCCAAGCAGATCGTCTCGGTGGCCGCTTCTTTGATTCCCTTCCTGGAACACGACGACGCCAACCGGGCCCTGATGGGTTCCAACATGCAGCGTCAGGCGGTGCCGATGCTGCGCTCCCAGAAGCCGCTGGTAGGAACCGGCATGGAACGGATCGTGGCCCGGGATTCCGGCACCTGCGTGGTGGCCCGCCGGGGCGGAGAAGTGGTTTCGGTGGACGCTGGGCGGATCGTGGTCCGGGTCAACGACGACGAGACCGAGCCGGGGGAACCGGGGGTGGACATCTACAACCTGACCAAGTACACCCGTTCCAACCAGAACACCTGCATCAACCAGCGGCCGCTGGTGAAACTGGGTGACCGCATCAGCAAGGGCGACATCCTGGCCGACGGGGCTTCCACCGACATGGGCGAGTTGGCCCTGGGCCAGAACCTGCTGGTGGCCTTCATGCCCTGGCACGGCTACAATTTCGAGGACTCGATCCTGATCTCCGAGCGGGTGGTGGAGGAGGACCGTTACACCACCATCCACATCGAGGAGAAGACCTGCGTCGCCCGCGACACCAAACTGGGGGCTGAGGAGATCACCGCTGACATTCCCAACGTCAGCGAGGCGGCCCTGGCCAAGCTGGACGAGTCCGGAATCGTCTACATCGGCGCCGAGGTCAAGGAGGGCGACATCCTGGTGGGCAAGGTGACCCCGAAAGGGGAGACCCAGCTGACGCCGGAAGAGAAACTGCTGCGTGCCATCTTCGGCGAGAAGGCCTCCGACGTCAAGGACACCTCCCTCCGGGTGCCGTCGGGGATGGCCGGGACCGTGATTGACGTTCAGGTGTTCACCCGTGACGGGGTGGAGAAGGACGCCCGGGCCAAGGCCATCGAACAGGCCCAGCTGGAGAAGGTGCGCAAGGATCTGGACGACCAGTTCCGTATCGTCGAGCGGGATACCTACGAACGGGTGCGTCAGATGTTGCTGGGCAAGGTGGCCGAATCGGGTCCTGGAGGACTGAAGCCCGGCACCGAGATCACCGCCGACTATCTGGATGGCATGCAGCCTGCCCAGTGGCTGGATATCCGCCTCGAGGACGAGGACCTCAACCGTCAGTTGGAGGCGGTGGCCGAACAGCTGGAGAATCTGCGCCGGGAAATGGACCGCCGTTTCGAGGAGAAGAAGGCCAAGATCACCATGGGCGACGATCTGCCGCCTGGGGTGCTGAAGATGGTCAAGGTCTATCTGGCGGTCAAGCGCCGTATCCAGCCCGGGGACAAGATGGCCGGACGCCACGGCAACAAGGGGGTGATCTCCCAGATCGTGCCGGTGGAAGACATGCCTTATCTGGAGGACGGTACCCCGGTGGACATCGTCCTCAATCCCCTCGGAGTGCCGTCGCGCATGAACGTGGGGCAAGTGTTGGAGACCCACCTGGGCTGGGCCGCCAAGGGACTGGGGATCAAGATCGGCAAGATGCTGGAAGCCAAGGCAAAGGTCCAGGAGTTGCGGGAATTCCTCGACCGGATCTACAACCACTCCGGGCGGCGGGAGGATCTCGACCAGCTCAGCGACGAGGAGATCGTCGAACTGGCCCACAACCTCAAGGACGGGGTGCCGATGGCGACGCCGGTGTTCGACGGTGCCACCGAAGAGGAGATCAAGGCCATGCTGAGGCTGGCCGATCTTCCGGAAAGCGGTCAAACCAAGCTCTACGACGGCCGTACCGGCGATCCCTTCGACCGTCCGGTCACCGTGGGCTACATGTATATGCTGAAGCTGAACCACCTGGTGGATGACAAGATGCACGCCCGCTCCACCGGACCTTACAGCCTGGTCACCCAGCAGCCGCTGGGGGGCAAGGCCCAGTTCGGCGGCCAGCGCTTCGGGGAGATGGAGGTCTGGGCCCTGGAGGCCTACGGGGCCGCTTACACTCTGCAGGAAATGCTCACGGTCAAGTCGGACGACGTGCTGGGTCGCACCAAGATGTACAAGAACATCGTCGACGGCGACTATCGCATGGAGGCCGGCATGCCGGAATCGTTCAAGGTGCTGATCAAGGAAATCCGCGCCCTGGCCATCAACATCGAGCTGGAGCAGGACTGATCCTGCGTTTGCCGGGATTCCAAGTTCACCAAATCTAGCGGGAGCTGAAGCTTTGAAAGACCTCATCAAGTTCATCAAAAGGCAGACTCAGGTGGAAGAATTCGATGCCATCCGTATCGGACTGGCTTCCCCGGACATGATCCGCTCGTGGTCCTACGGCGAGGTCAAGAAGCCGGAGACCATCAACTACCGCACCTTCAAGCCGGAGCGGGACGGCCTGTTCTGCGCCAAGATCTTCGGTCCGGTCAACGACTACGAGTGCCTGTGCGGCAAGTACAAGCGCCTCAAGCACCGCGGGGTGATCTGCGAGAAGTGCGGCGTCGAGGTGACTCTGGCCAAGGTGCGCCGCGAGCGCATGGGCCACATCGAGCTGGCCAGCCCGGTGGCCCACATCTGGTTCCTCAAGTCGCTGCCGTCGCGCATCGCCCTGATGCTGGACATGACCCTGCGGGAAGTCGAACGCATCCTGTACTTCGAGTCCTTCGTGGTCATCGATCCGGGCATGACGCCGCTGGAGAAGGGGCAGTTGCTCACCGACGAGGAGTATCTCGACGCCGTGGAGCAGTACGGCGACGAGTTCGTAGCCAAGATGGGCGCCGAGGCGGTCCAGGATCTGCTCAAGTCCTTGGATTTGAAGGCGGAGGCGGCCAAGATCCGGGAGGAGATCGAGGCCACCGGCTCGGAGACCAAGATCCGCAAGCTGTCCAAACGCCTGAAGCTGATCGAGGCCTTCATCAATTCCAACAACCGGCCCGAATGGATGATCCTCACGGTGCTGCCGGTGCTGCCGCCGGACCTGCGCCCGCTGGTGCCCCTGGACGGCGGCCGTTTCGCCACCTCGGATCTGAACGACCTGTACCGCCGGGTCATCAACCGCAACAATCGCCTGCGCCGGTTGCTGGAGCTCAACGCCCCGGACATCATCATCCGCAACGAGCGCCGCATGCTCCAGGAAGCGGTGGACGCTCTGTTGGACAACGGCCGCCGCGGTCGTGCCATCACCGGCACCAACAAGCGTCCGCTCAAGTCCCTGGCGGACATGATCAAGGGCAAACAGGGCCGTTTCCGCCAGAACCTGCTGGGCAAGCGCGTCGATTATTCCGGCCGTTCCGTGATCGTGGTGGGCCCGACCCTGCGCCTGCACCAGTGCGGCCTGCCCAAGAAGATGGCCCTGGAGCTGTTCAAGCCCTTCATCTTCGGCAAGCTCCAGGCCCGCGGCATCGCCACCACCATCAAGGCTGCCAAGCGCATGGTGGAGCGGGAGGAGCCGGAGGTCTGGGACGTGCTCGACGACGTCATCCGCGAGCACCCGGTGCTGCTCAACCGGGCTCCGACCCTGCACCGCCTCGGTATCCAGGCTTTCGAGCCGGTGTTGATCGAGGGCAAGGCGATCCAGTTGCATCCCCTGGTGTGCACCGCCTTCAACGCCGACTTCGACGGTGACCAGATGGCGGTTCACGTGCCCCTTTCGCTGGAGGCCCAGTTGGAGGCCCGGGCCCTGATGATGTCCTCCAACAACATTCTGTCTCCGGCCAACGGCGACCCCATCATTCATCCCACCCAGGACATCGTCCTTGGGCTTTACTACATGAGCCGGGAGCGAATCAACGCCCGGGGGGAGGGTATGGTGTTCGCTGACGTGGACGAGGTACGCCGCGCCCTCGACCACAAGGTGGTGGATCTGCACGCCCGCATCAAGTTGCGGATCGAGGAGAAGATCAAGGAAGAGGACGGCAGCGTCACCGAGCGGCGCCGCATCGTCGACACCACTGCAGGCCGGGCGCTGATCTGGGACATCGTTCCCGAAGGCCTGCCCTACGAGCTGGTCAATCAGGACATGACCAAGAAGGCGATCTCCAACGTCATCAACGTCTGCTACCGCAACCTGGGACTCAAGACCACGGTGGTGTTCGCCGACCAGCTCATGTATCTAGGTTTCCTCAATTCCACCCGGGCCGGGGTTTCTTTCGGCGTTGACGACATGGTGATTCCGCCGGAGAAGGAGCAGATCATCCGCGAGGCGGAGAAGGAAGTCATGGAGATCCAGCGCCAGTACGAGCAGGGGCTGGTCACCGACGGCGAGCGCTACAACAAGGTGGTGGACATCTGGTCCCGGGCCAACGAGGAGGTGGCCAAGGCCATGATGAAGGCCCTGGGGGAAGAGGAGGTGGTCGACGCCGAAGGCAACGTCGTGCGTCAGAAGTCGTTCAATTCCATCTTCATGATGGCCGATTCCGGTGCGCGAGGTTCCGCGGCCCAGATCCGCCAGCTGGCGGGGATGCGCGGCCTGATGGCCAAGCCCGACGGCTCCATCATCGAGACCCCGATCACCGCCAACTTCCGCGAAGGGTTGAACGTACTCCAGTACTTCATCTCCACCCACGGTGCCCGCAAAGGGTTGGCGGACACCGCCCTCAAGACCGCCAACTCCGGTTATCTGACCCGTCGCCTGGTGGACGTGGGTCAGGATCTGGTCGTGACCGAGGAAGACTGCGGCACCAGCGACGGTATCACCATGGCCCCGATCATCGAGGGGGGCGACGTGGTCGAGCCCTTGGCCGAGCGGGTGCTGGGACGGGTGCTGGCCCGGGACGTCGCCGACCCCAGGAGCGGCGAGGTGGTCGCCCCGGCGGGGACCCTGCTGGACGAGAAATGGGTCAAGGTGCTGGAGCAGCACAGCGTCGAACAGGTGAAGGTGCGTTCGGTCATCACCTGTGAGACCCGCTACGGGGTCTGTTCCATGTGTTACGGTCGTGATCTGGGACGGGGCCATCTGGTCAGCGTCGGCGAGGCGGTCGGGGTCATCGCCGCCCAGTCCATCGGCGAGCCGGGGACTCAGCTGACCATGCGTACCTTCCACATCGGCGGGGCCGCCTCGCGCTCGGCGGCCATCTCCAGTGTCGAGGTCAAGTCTTCGGGGACCATCCGCCTGACCAACCTGAAGACGGTGCGCAACAAGGACGGGAAACTGGTGGCGGTGTCCCGTTCCGGCGAGATCAGCGTCATCGACGAGCACGGTCGCGAACGGGAGCGGTACCGTATTCCCTACGGCGCCATCCTCAGCGTCGAGGACGGTTCCCAGGTGGAACGGGGCCAGAAGGTGGCGGAATGGGATCCCCATACCCACCCGGTGATCACCGAGGTGAGCGGTATCGCCCACCTGGAGAACTTCATCGAGGGGGTCACCGTGCGGGAGCAGGTGGACGAGGTCACCGGGCTCAGCTCCATGGTGGTCATCGATCCCAAGGTGCGTCCGGCCGCCGGCCGCGATCTGCGTCCGCTGATCAAGCTGGTGGACGAGCAAGGTAACGACGTCCACATTCCGGGAACGGAGATTCCGGCCCAGTATTTCCTGCCCGGTGGGGCCATCGTCAACATTCACGACGGCGAGCGCGTGGAAGTGGGGGACATTCTAGCCCGGATCCCCCAGGAATCCACTAAGACCCGCGACATTACCGGGGGTCTGCCGCGGGTGGCGGATCTGTTCGAAGCCCGCAAGACCAAGGATCCGGCCATTCTGGCGACGGCGACCGGAACGGTCAGTTTCGGTAAGGAGACCAAGGGGAAACGCCGTCTGATCATCACCGACGCCGAGGGCAACCCGCACGAGATCCTGATCCCCAAATGGCGCCACATCACCGTGTTCGAAGGGGAGTTCGTGGAGAAGGGCGAGACCATCGCCGAAGGAGAACTGCCGCCTCACGACATTCTCCGCCTCCGTGGCGTCGAGGCCCTGGCGGCTTATCTGGTGAAGGAGATCCAGGACGTCTATCGCCTCCAGGGGGTGAAGATCAACGACAAGCACATCGAAGTGATCATTCGCCAGATGCTGCGCAAGGTCGAGATCACCGATCCCGGCGACACCCAGTATCTGGAAGGTGATCAGGTGGAACGCTCCCGCATTCTGGAGGAGAACGAGAAGTTGGAGAAGGAGGGCAAGCGCCCGGCCGCCTTCCTACCGGTGTTGCTCGGTATCACCAAGGCGTCCCTGGCGACCGAATCCTTCATCTCCGCGGCCTCCTTCCAGGAAACCACCCGGGTGTTGACCGATGCCGCGGTACGGGGGCTGCGTGACGACCTGCACGGGCTCAAGGAAAACGTCATCGTCGGCCGTCTGATTCCGGCGGGCACGGGGCTGGCCTATCATCGTGAGCGGAAACGCAAGCGGGCCTTGGCGCCGGAACAGGAGCCGGAAACCCTGGACATGGAGAAGGTCGAGGAGGCCTTGAAGAAAGCCCTCAATCCCTGAGCGGTCTCTTGAACCCTGGAAGGACCGACTGCTTGACAGGAGGTCCTTCCTTTCCTACAATACGCGGCTTTCAACCGGAAGTCATTGGCGCCCGTAAGCTTTTGTTTTTGCGTGGAAAGGTTGGGCGCAAGGTGTTTTTTGCATGTCGAATTCGTTGGTGCCGTTCGTAAGGAGAGTAGGGAGTCGTTAGCATGGCCACGATCAATCAGTTGGTTAGGAAGCCCCGGGTCCGCAAGCCGGAAAAGAGCAAGGTTCCGGCGCTGGAAGCCTGCCCCCAGAAGCGGGGGGTTTGCACCCGGGTATACACCACCACCCCCAAGAAGCCCAACTCCGCATTGCGGAAGGTGGCGCGTGTGCGTCTGACGAACGGTGCCGAAGTGACCAGTTACATCGGGGGCGAGGGCCATAACCTTCAGGAGCACTCGGTGGTGCTGATCCGGGGCGGGCGTGTCAAGGACTTGCCCGGCGTGCGCTATCACGTCATTCGTGGCGCCCTGGACTGTGCCGGTGTCGAAGGCCGGCGCCAGGGGCGTTCCAAGTATGGCGCCAAGAAACCCAAGAGTTGATTTGAGTAGGCAGCAATGAGAAGAAGGGCAGCAGAAAAACGGCAGATTCTGCCGGATCCACGGTTCGGCAACGAAACGGTGGCCAAGTTCATCAACATGGTCATGGTGAACGGCAAGAAGTCCCTGGCCGAGCGGATCGTTTACGGTGCGCTCGACATCATCGAGTCCAAGGGTCACGAGGATCCTCTCGGTGTTCTGGTCAAGGCGCTGGAAAACGTGCAGCCGGTGGTGGAGGTGAAATCCCGCCGGGTGGGAGGGGCGACCTACCAGGTTCCGGTGGAGGTCCGGCCGGACCGGCGTCGTTCCCTGGGTATGCGCTGGTTGATCGATGCGGCGCGCAAGCGCAGTGAGAAGACCATGACCCAGCGTCTGGCCGCCGAACTGCTCGATGCAGTGGATAACCGCGGTGCCGCGGTCAAAAAGCGCGAAGACACCCATCGTATGGCGGAAGCCAACAAGGCCTTTTCTCATTATCGCTGGTAATTCTGGATACCAAGGACTGTAACTGTGGCACGCAAGACCCCGATCGAAAGATACCGCAACATCGGCATCATGGCCCATATCGATGCCGGCAAGACGACCACGACCGAGCGCATTCTGTTTTACACCGGTGTTTCCCACAAGATCGGTGAGGTGCACGACGGTGCTGCGGTCATGGATTGGATGGAGCAGGAGCAGGAGCGTGGTATTACCATCACCTCGGCTGCGACCACTTGCTTCTGGAGCGGCATGGATCGCCAGTTTCCCGAACACCGCATCAACATCATCGACACCCCGGGGCACGTAGACTTCACCATCGAGGTGGAGCGTTCTCTCCGGGTGTTGGACGGTGCCTGTGCCGTCTTCTGCGCCGTGGGCGGTGTCGAGCCCCAGTCGGAAACCGTCTGGCGCCAGGCCAACAAGTACGGCGTGCCCCGTTTGGCTTTCGTCAACAAGATGGACCGCCAGGGGGCCGATTTCCTGCGGGTGGTCGATCAGATCCGCGAACGCCTCGGTGCCAATCCGGTACCGATCCAGTTGCCCATCGGTGCCGAAGAGAATTTCGAGGGTGTGGTGGACCTCGTCAAGATGAAGGCCATCTACTGGGACGAGGAGACTCTGGGCAACCGCTTCGAGGAAAAGGAGATTCCCGAGGAGATGGTCGCCGATTGCGAGGAATGGCGGGAAAAGATGATCGAGGCGGCCGCGGAAGGCGACGAAGACTTGCTGAACAAGTATCTCGAAGGCGAGGAGCTGACCGTCGAGGAAATCAAGCGGGGATTGCGTGCCCGGACCATCGCCGGTGAGATCGTGCCGGCCCTTTGCGGTTCCGCCTTCAAGAACAAGGGAGTCCAGGCCCTGCTCGATGCGGTGATCGAGTATCTGCCGTCCCCGGTCGACATCCCGCCGGTCAGGGGTACGGACGAAAACGGCAACGAGGTCGAGCGCAAGGCGGACGACGACGAACCCTTCGCCGCCCTGGCCTTCAAGATCGCCACCGATCCCTTCGTCGGCGCCCTGACCTTCTTTCGGGTCTATTCCGGTGTGGTCAGTTCCGGGGATACAGTCTACAACTCTCTGAAACACAAGCGTGAAAGGATCGGCCGGATCGTGCAGATGCACGCCAACCACCGCGAGGAGATCAAGGAGGTCCGTGCCGGTGACATCGCTGCTGCCATCGGTCTCAAGGATGTTGCCACCGGTGACACCCTGTGCGATCCCAAGGCGGTCATCACCCTGGAAAAGATGGAGTTTCCCGAACCGGTGATCTCGGTGGCGGTGGAGCCCAAGACCAAGGCCGACCAGGAAAAGATGGGGGTGGCGCTGCAGAAGCTGGCCCAGGAAGATCCGTCCTTCCGGGTGCATACCGACGAGGAGTCGGGTCAGACCATCATCTCCGGGATGGGCGAACTCCATCTGGAGATCATCGTCGACCGCATGAAGCGGGAATTCAACGTCGAGGCGGCCGTCGGGGCGCCCCAGGTGGCCTACCGGGAGACCATCCGGCGCTCGGTGGAACAGGAAGGCAAGTTCGTGCGTCAGACCGGCGGTCGAGGCCAGTATGGCCACGTGTGGCTGCGCATCGAACCACTGGAACGCGGTGCCGGCTACGAGTTCGTCAATGCCATCGTCGGCGGGGTGGTTCCCAAGGAATACGTTCCGGCGGTGGACAAGGGGGTGCAGGAGGCGATGGAAAGCGGGGTCATCGCCGGTTACCCGGTCATCGACGTCAAGGTCACCTTGTTCGACGGTTCCTATCACGAAGTGGACTCCAGCGAAATGGCCTTCAAGATCGCCGGTTCCATGGCCTTCAAGGATGGTGCCAAAAAGGCGGATCCGGTCCTGCTGGAGCCGATCATGAAGGTCGAGGTGGTCACGCCCGAAGAATACATGGGGGACGTGGTGGGCGACATCAACCGGCGTCGCGGCATGGTACAGGGCATGGATGACACGCCCTCGGGCAAGGTGATCCGTTGCGAAGTGCCGTTGGCGGAAATGTTCGGTTACGCCACCGACCTGCGTTCTCTGACCCAAGGGCGGGCGACTTACACCATGCAGTTCGAGAAATATGCCGAGACGCCGGCGAACATTGCCGAGGCGATCATCAAGAAGGCAACGGCTTGATTGGAATTTGTGGATCTTTGAGAGAGTGAGGTAGAGCAGTGGCCAAGCAGAAGTTTGAGCGGACGAAGCCGCATGTGAATGTGGGGACGATTGGGCACGTGGACCATGGGAAGACGACGCTGACGGCGGCGTTGACGAAGGTGTCTGCGGAGCAGTTTCAGGGTGC
>JALSSF010000080.1 GCA_026984375.1 Methylothermaceae bacterium
GGCATCATTTCGGTCAACCGATTCTGCCGCCGCTGGTATCGCCCTTGCCGGAAACGACGACCGATCCCCGGAAGGTGCTGGTCTATCTGCCGTTCGAGTCGTTGACGAGCATCCGGACGTTGTTGCGGCCTTTTTCCGATCGGCGTTTCCACATTTACCACGGTCAGGTGAACCGCCCCGCTTCGGAAGGTCATCTCCACTTCCGGCCGTTTTCCCGGGACGGTTTTCAGCGGGATCTGGCCGCCTGCGTCGGGGTGATCTGCAACAGCGGCTTCGAGCTCATTTCCGAGGCGTTGGCGGGGGGCAAGAAGATTCTCACCAAGCCCCTGGGCGGCCAGTGGGAACAGTGCAGCAACGCCCGGGCGCTGGCGTTGTTGGGATGGGGGACGGTGATGCCTCGCCTCGAACCGGCGGCGGTGGCCCGATGGCTGGAAAGCGGCGTCGCGGTGCGGGTGCGTTATCCGGACGTGGCCGAGGCCGTCGTCGCCTGGTTGCGGGACGGGGCGGGAAAGATCGATCCCGGTTGGGTCGCTTCCGTCTGGGAGCGCTGCGAGGTCCGTCAGGTGGCCTGATACCGGTCGTAGGTGGCCGCGGTGGCGGCGTTGTTGGCCCGCACCCGGCGTTCGATCTCCTCGGCGCTGACGGGGCCGGCGGCGTCCAGTTCACCGATCAGATCGTGGCGGATGGCGATGGTCAGTTCCGCCAGCGCGTCGTGGAGGTCGTCGCGTTCCCGGTGGTCGAGGCGGCGGTCGCCGACACTGGCCGAGAAGATCTGCAGCAGGTTTTGGAACCGCCGCAGCACTTCCGGGCTGGCGGAGATGGCCAGCTTGTGGGTGAGGAATTGGAGGCGGACGACGTCGTCCTCGGTGATCTGGGGTTGATGGAACAGCCCTTCCAGGTAATGGAGCAGATCCAGATAGATGGTGGTCTTGAGGTCGAGGAACTTGACGTTCTGTTCCTTGGTCAGCTCCACTTCGGTCTGCTTGTTGAGCAGGATGGCGGTGATGAGCACGGTGGCCAGGGTGCCCAGGACCACCAGGACGATTTCCTGGGTGAAGGGCATCGGCTCGGCCAGATGATAGGCGGCGCGCAGAAAGAAATAACCGCCGACGAAGAGCACGGCGGTCAGCCCCATCTGGAGCAGGGTTTGCAGGCGGATACGATTCATGAATGGCTGATGTCGGCCATCGTCGCCTCGATCCATTCCTCGGCGCGGCGGTTGATCTCCTCGGCCGACAGTTCGGCGCCGTCCAGGGGCGGTCCGATGACCAGGGTGATGGTGCCGGGGTGTTTGAGGAAGCCGTTGCGGGGCCAGTGTTCGCCGGCGTTGTGGGCCACCGGTACCACCGGTACCTTGGCGCGGGCGGCCAGTACCCCGCCGGAACCGGCGTAGCGGCGCCGTTCCCCGGGGGCGACCCGGGTCCCCTCCGGAAAGATGACGATCCAATGACCTTCCCGCAGTCGTCGCAATCCCTGTTTCATCAGCGCCACCATCGCTTGCTTGGGTTTGCTGCGGTCGATGGCGATGTGGCCGTAGCGACCCAGGCACCAGCCGAAGAAGGGAATTTTCAGCAGTTCCTGCTTGAGGACGTAGACGGTGCGAGGGAAGATCAGGAACAGCATCAGGGTTTCCCAGGCCGACTGGTGCTTGCTGAGGACGACGCCGTTGCGCGCCGGGATGTGCTCCCGCCCCTGGATGTCCCAGTCGATGCCGCAGATCCAGCGCAGGGCGGTGAGAATCGAGGCGGCCCACAGCCGCGCCAGCCGGTAGCGGTATTCGTAACGGGGAAGGGCGGATGCCGCCAGCACGATGGGGGTCATCGCCACGGTGATCCCGGTCTGCACCAGCAGAAACAGGGCCGAGCGCAGGAAAAGAAGGGGAGTGACGTCGTGCTTCATCCCTGCAGCCTGGAAATGTCCGCGATTTCGAGGAACAGCCGTGCCACCTCGGCCAGCAGGTCGAGGCGGTTGCGGCGTACGGCCTCGTCTTCCACCATCACCATCACCTGCTCGAAGAAAGCGTCGACGCTGGCGCGCAACCCGGCCAGGCGTTTGAGGGCGGCGGTATAGTCGTGCCGGGCCAGCAGGGGCTCGACGTCGGTGCGGGCGGCCTGTAGTTCGCGGAACAGGGTGCTTTCCGCCTCGGTTTCGAATCGGGCCGGATCGACCTTGCCGGCGGCGGTCACCGGCCTTTCCGCCTGACGCAGGATGTTGCGGATGCGCTTGTTGGCGGCAGCCAGGGCCTCGGCCTCCGGCAGGCGGCGGAAGGCGTGGACCGCCTCGATGCGGCGCAGGAAGTCGAGCAGGCTGACCGGCTCGACCGCGGCGACGGCCTCGAACTCGTCGGCGGAAAAACCGCGCTCGCCGAGATGATGACGCAGCCGTTCCAGGATGAATTGGAACACCTGGCGCACCACGGCGTTACGGTCGAAATCGTGAACGTAGAGTTCTGCGGCCCGGCGCAGCGACGCCACCAGGTCCAATTCCAGCTGCCGTTCCAGGACGATACGGATCACCCCGAGAGCGGCCCGGCGCAGGGCGTAAGGGTCCCTGGTGCCGCTGGGGATCTGGCCGATGCTGAAAATGCCCACCAGGGTGTCGACCTTATCGGCCAGGGCCAAGGCCTGACCGGACGGGGTTTCCGGCAGCCGGTCGCCGGCGAAGCGGGGCTGATACTGTTCTTCCAGGGCGGCGGCCACTTCCGGATCCTCCCCTTGGGCGAGGGCGTAGTAGCGTCCCATGACGCCCTGGAGTTCCGGGAATTCCCCCACCATGTCGGTGACCAGGTCGGTCTTGGCCAGGCGGGCGGCGCGTCCGGCCTTTTCCGGATCCGCTCCCACGCGGGGGGCCAGATCGGCGACCAGTCGTTCCAGACGCCGGGTTTTGTCCAGCAGGGTGCCGAGCTTCTTTTGGAACAGAATGCCGGCCAGCCGGTCCAGGCGGCGTTCCAGCGGCGTTTTCAGATCCTGGTGCCAGAAGAACTCGGCGTCGGCCAGGCGAGGGCGGATGACGCGCTCGTTGCCGGCGCGCACCGTAGCGGGATTCTTGCTGTCGAGATTGGCGAAGGCGATGAATTTGGGCAGCAACCGGCCGTCGGCGTCGAGGACCGGAAAGTATTTCTGATGGGTCTGCATGACCGTGATCAACACCTCCTTGGGCAGGGCGAGGAACCGGTCCTCGAATTCGCCCACCAGCCCCACCGGCCATTCCACCAGGGCGGTGACCTCGTCGAGGAGGTCGTCCTCGATGTGGACGCGGCCGCCGGCCTCCCGGGCCAGTTGCTCCGCCTGCTGGCGGATGTGGTTGCGGCGCTCGGCGAAGTCGGCGAGCACCCGGCCTTCGCTCAGCAGCAGTTGGGGATAATGATCCGGCTGGCG
>JALSSF010000081.1 GCA_026984375.1 Methylothermaceae bacterium
TCCGCATCGACGTCAGGCAGGCGGCCCTCTTCGACCTTTTCCACCTCGACCTTGAACAGGACGTTCTTGCCGGCCAGTTCCTCGTCGTGATAATCCTCTGGAAAAGTGATTTCAAATTCCAGCCGGTTGCCCGCCTTGGCGCCGATCAGACGCTCCTCGAAACCGGGGATCATTTTGCCGCTCCCCAGTTCCAGCTCGAAATGTTCGGTTTTCTCCCCGATCGGTTCGCCCTCCAGAAACCCCTCGAAGGTGATGGTCAGCTTGTCGCCGCTCTGGGCCGGGCGGTCCACGGTCCGCCAGATTTTTTTCTGTTCCCGCAGCCGCTCGATCATGGCCGCCACGTCCTCCTCGGTGATCTGGCAGACCGGCTTGGCGATTTCCAGTTCTTCGATAGCCTTCAGTTCGATTTCCGGATAGACCTCGAATTGGGCTTCGTAGGTCAGCCCCTTCCCCTCGGCCATTTCCTTGGGCGTGATCTGGGGTTCCCCCGCCAAGCGGAGTTCGTGCTCCTGGACGGCTTGGGAAAAACTGGAACGGATCAGATCATAGATCACTTCCTCGCGGACTTGTTTGCCGAAGCGCTGGCGGATGATGCGGGCAGGGGCCTTGCCCGGACGGAAGCCGTCCACACGCACCCGACGGGCCAACGATTTCAGGCGGGCCTCTATTTCCTCCCGGATCTTGTCTTCCGGGACTTCGATGATCAGTTTGCGGCCAACGTCGGATGTGTTTTCGACAGAAATCTGCATAATGGGCTTACCTCGAATGCGCTTGATTGACGATGGTTGTTGATGAATCGGGAAGAGGCTTGTGGTAGGGTGATGGTCGAAGTTGCTAATGGTGCGAATGGAGAGACTCGAACTCTCACGGGATTGCCCCACTGGAACCTAAATCCAGCGCGTCTACCAATTCCGCCACATTCGCACGAATCTCGCCGGCCAGCGGCTTTCAAACGATGATTCTGGCAGCCTGCTAGCTTAGCTCATTTGTGATGTCAGTCAAGCCTTGCGAAGGTTTTCCGGCGGACCGGGAAGGGGTCGTCAAATACCAGTTGGACTTCCGGCCGGGTCCTGCGCCGCGCTGGCCCGGCTACTCCGGGTTAGAGGCCTGGCGCCGCGTGTTGTTTCGCTTGCGTCTGATAGGAAAGGATCCCGAACGTTATGGGGGGCTGAGCTATGGCAACCTCAGTCAGCGTTTCGGTTCCGGGTTCGTGATCAGCGCCACCCAGACCGGAGCACTGGCGCTGCTGGCACCGGCCCATTATTGTCTGGTGGAACGGGTGGACATCGAGGCGAACCGGGTGGTCGCCCGCGGGGTTCGTCCGCCGTCGTCGGAAGCGTTGACCCATGGAGCGGTATATCAGGCCGCGCCCGGGGTTCAGGTAGTGATGCACGGCCATTGCCCCGACATTTGGCGTCACGCCAGGCGGTTGGGGTTGCCGAAGACGCCACCGGGGGCAGCCTATGGCACGCCTGCGCTGGCAGCGGCGGTCCGGCGCCTGGTGCAGACGCTTCCGGTTGCGGCCATCCTCGTCATGGGCGGCCATCCGGATGGCGTTCTCGCCTATGGACCGTCGCCGGAACAGGCGGGACAATTACTGGTGACTACCCTGGCCCGGGCCTGGGCATTGAACTTGGTAAGCGATCAGGAGGACAAGTCATGAGAATCCATCGTTGTTTTTTGCTGTTGGCATTGATCGGAGTTGCAGATGCCGAAGCGGCGAAACTGGTCGAACATGCCGGTTTGCCCACCGTGGAGGCGCTGAAAGCGGCGCAGGCGGCGTTGCGGTCGTGTCGGCAGCAGGGATATGCCGTTTCCGTGGCGGTGGTGGATGCCGGCGGCAACCTGCAGGTTTTACTGCGGGACGAAGACGCCGGTCCCCATACGGTTCACAGCAGCCGCCGGAAGGCCTATACCGCTTTGAGCCTGCGCAAACCCACCCACGAGCTGGCCCAGTTGCTGGCCCGCAAACCCCAGGTTCAGGGATTGCGGGATATGAGCGAGGATATTTTGATTCTCGGCGGTGGTCTGCCCATCAAAGCCGGTAACCGCGTTGTCGGCGGTATCGGCGTCGGTGGAGCCCCGGGGGCTATGCTGGACGTGGCGTGCGCCCGGGCCGGGTTGCGGGCGATCGGCTACCCATAAAAAAACAGCAGGGATTTTTCCCTGCTGTCAAAGAGGAGGAGTATTGCACTACTGTCATGCAATAGTTCGGTTTTGCCGAACGCAGTTGAATCATAGCAATGATCTTGAGTGATTGGAATGCGACAAATTGTCGCACTTGAGCAAAAGTCAAATAAAAAGAAATCGGCAGGGAGAAGAACTCCCTGCGAATTAAGGAGGAAATCGA
The DNA here is from genome assembly GCA_026984375.1 of Methylothermaceae bacterium. Lineage (GTDB taxonomy): Bacteria > Pseudomonadota > Gammaproteobacteria > Methylococcales > Methylothermaceae > Methylohalobius. Next base: position 2,351 of record JALSSF010000081.1, read on the forward strand.
TGTGAGACAGGAGGTAATCGAGCAATTACCTTGTCCAATAGTCTAGTGGGTCGCGGCGAACTTCGCCATGTGACAAATTGTCGCACCATGGGAAGTACTCCCCCATAGTCATGTTGCAAATTCCGCTGCATTCTGCCGACGCCGCCCGCCGCAATCTGCATTGGTTGTTCGTGCTGCGCAATCTTCTCATCGTCGCCGAGGTGATGATCATTCTAGTGACGGTGTACGGGATCGGCGTGCCTCTGGATACCGATCCCCTTTGGGGCATCATCGCCCTGGTGGTGACCCTGAATTGTCTGACCTGGTATCGGCTGCAGCACGACCATCCGGTGGCGGAATGGGAATTGTTCGCCCATCTGTGTCTGGACGCCGTGATCATCACGGCCTTGTTGTATTTCGCCGGTGGGGCGACCAATCCCATGGCCTGGTTCTTGTTGCTGCCCTTGATCATCACCGCTACGGTTCTGCCGCAGCATTACACCTGGTACATGATGTTGTTGACCTGCGGTGGCTATACCATCCTGATCTTTCATTATCATCCACTGCCCGCTATCCCGGTGGCCGAAGTGGTCGATCCGACGCTGCTGCCGCCGGAGATGGAAGATCGACAACGTTTCGAGCTCCACACCTTCGGAACCTGGGTCGGCTTCGTCTTCAGTGCCGGACTGGTGGCGTATTTCGTGGTGGAAATGGCCAACACCCTGCGGGAACGGGAACGTAGGCTGGCCGAGATTCGTGAGCAGGCCCTGCGCGACGAGCGCCTGGTGGCGTTGGGTACCCTGGCGGCGGGAGCCGCCCATGAGATGGGCACACCCTTGGGAACCATGGCGATTCTGTTGCAGGAATTACTGGAGGACTACGGCGGTGAGGAACATTCCGAGTTGCGCCGGCGGTTGTTGATCTTCAAGGATCAGATCGAGCGCTGCAAAACGGCGTTGTCGATCATGTCGGCTTCGGCGGGACAGGTCCGGGCGGAATCCGGCCACATGGAAGAGGTACGACGCTTTCTCGAGAAGCTGGTCGGCCGTTGGCGCCAGCAGCGGCCGCACGGCAGATTGCAACTGGAAATTGCGGCCGAAACCGACGGCCGGGCGCGGATCCTGGCGGAACACACCTTGATCCACGCCCTGCTGAACATTCTCAACAATGCCGCCGACGTTTCCAGCGAACCGGTCATCCTGCGGGCCTGGTGGAATCGCCGGCGTCTGGAACTGGTCGTGATCGACCAGGGTCCGGGGATCGACCCCCATCTGCGCCGCCAACTGGGACGCCAGCCGGTGGTTTCCAAGAAGCAGGGACTGGGCGTCGGCCTGTTTCTGGCTTACGCCACCATCGAGCGTCTGGGCGGGGAAATCGACATGGAGCGGCTGTCCCAGGGCGGATTCTGCACCCGCATCCGTTTGCCTTTGTTGACCTGTCAGGAAAACCATGAGTGACCATCCGCGATTGTTGTTGGTTGACGACGACGAGGTGTTTTGCCAGGTTTTGGAGCGCGCCCTGGCCAAGCGTGGCTTCGAGGTCAGCGTGGCGCTGAATCTGAGCGACGGGTTGCGTCTGGCGGAGAAGCTGACCCCCGAATACGCCGTGATCGATTTACGCATCGGCCATGATTCCGGACTTGCCCTGGTTAAAGCGCTCAAGGAACTCGACGCCAACACCCGGATCGTGATACTGACCGGATATGCCAGCATCGCGACGGCGGTGGAGGCCATCAAGCTCGGGGCGACCCATTATCTCACCAAGCCCGCCGACGCCGATGAGGTGGTCGCCGCCCTTCACAAGGAAGACGGGGATCCCAACGTGTCGATCAAGGAGCGACCGCTCTCGGTCAAGCGCCTGGAGTGGGAATATCTGCAGAAGGTTCTGATGGAGCATGGCGGCAATATCTCCGCGGCGGCCCGTGCCTTGGGGATGCACCGGCGTACCTTGCAGCGTAAACTGGACAAACGCCCGGTGCGTGAATGAAACTTGGCGGGGACGGAAAGACGGAGTATTATCAGTTTCCGTTCTATGCCAAGAATAAAATTTCATATAACAAGCATCAGGAGGCTGAACCATGGCAGAAACCCTCTCCCACAAGGTGGTCATCGTCGGGGGTGGAACCGCGGGCCTGGCTGTCGCCGCCCATTTGAAGAAGATCGACGAGTCCCTCGACATTGCGGTACTGGAACCGAAAGACGTGCATTACTATCAGCCGGGATGGACCCTGGTGGGTGCTGGTGAGATGAAGCCGAAGGCCACCTGGCGGCCGATGAAAGACGTGGTTCCTGAGGGCGTGACCTGGATTCAGGATGCGGTGGCGGAGTTTGATCCCGAAAACAAATCTCTGAAGACCGCCGCGCACAAAACGGTCACCTACGAATATCTGGTCGTCGCCGCCGGCATCGAGATCGCTTGGGACGCCGTCCCCGGATTGCAGGACGCATTGCAGGGTAACATCGGCGTCGTTTCCATCTACGACTACGATTATGCCCCCCTGGTATGGGAGGCGGTCAAGAATTTCTCCGGTGGCACGGCTATCTTCACCCAGCCCAAACCCCCCTTCAAGTGTCCGGGTGCGGCGCAAAAGATCATGTACCTGTCGGACGACGCCTGGCGCAAACGCAACGTGCGGGGAAAGAGCAAGATCCTGTTCTTTTCGGCCGCCCCCGGGATTTTCCCGGTCAAGCGCTATGCCAGGACGTTGAACGAGGTCCTGAAACGCAAGGCGGTCGAAACCCATTTCCAGCATCATCTGGTCGCCATCGATCCGGAGAAGAAGGAGGCCACTTTCGAGCACGTTTCCACCGGGGATCGGCAAACCCACGCCTTCGACTTTCTGCACGTCACGCCGCCGATGCGGCCACCGGCGTTTCTGAAAGAATCCCCCCTGGCGGACGAAGCGGGTTGGATGAACGTCGACAAGCACACCCTGCGGCACGTCAAGTACCCCAACGTCTATGGCCTGGGCGACTGCACTAACACGCCCAATTCCAAGACCGCCGCGGCCGCCAGAAGTCAAACCTACGTGGTGGTCAGCAACCTGATCACCGACATGGGGGGCGGCGAAGGCCTCGCCGCTTACGACGGTTACGCCTCCTGTCCCCTGACGACGGGTTACGGCAAGTTGGTGCTGGCTGAGTTCGACTACAATCTTCTGCCCAAGGAGACCTTTCCCATCGATCAGAGCAAGGAACGCCGCAGTATGTACTGGTTCAAGAAATATTTTCTTCCCTGGTACTACTGGAACGTCCTGCTCAAGGGCGGGGACACGCCCATGTGGCCTCTGGGGTGACGGAACCGATGGAAAACGCCGGGAAACCGGCGTTTTCCGTCTCCGGCGGGCGGATTGACCGGTGGGATCGGCGTCAAGATGCTGCGTAGGGGGGATGATGCTATAGTTTTAGCTGGTGCAAGTAAGCGAAATGGGGGATGCATGCGACAGATCGTAATGGGCGCCGTTTTGATCGGCTGGAGCACCTGGGGCTTCGCTTTCGAAGCGGTCATCCAGGGAAAGAGACTGGTCCCGCAACAGGAAACCCAGACCTGTATCGAAATCGCCGGGGAATATCCCGGGGTCCGGATCGAGGCCAGTGAAATCGGCAAGACACCGCAGATCTGCTTCAGCGACGCCCGGCGCGACATCATCAGTTTGCACAATGTCACCTTCGTGGCCACGGGCGAGGAAGCGGTCTTGCGTTCGTCCGCCGCGACCGGTACGGAAGAGGGGGATGCGACGTCCGTCGGGGCTGCGGCAGCCGAATCCAACCCGGGATTGCCCGACGTGGTCATCGAGTTCAGCCATACCTTCCCGCCGGGACCCAACGGTCACATCATGGCCAGGACCAAGATCGCCGGTTTCTTCGCCACGCCGACTGGGCTCGGAGTCGCCAGCGGCAACCATGTCCGCTTTGCCGGCATCTTTTCCCAGGGTGGGGTCGAGGACCTGATCGCCGAACCGTTCGACCGGGTGGTGGGTGAGGATATCGACAGCGCCATCTTCGAAAGCAAAGCCAAGAAACGCTATCTGATCGCCGGTCCCCGTACCCTGAAAGGCAGGCTGGTGATCAACTTCGCCGCCCCGGGACACAAATTGACGCTGGTGAAGGGCGCCACGGTCAGCATCGATCGGGGAGCCCGTTTCGAGGACAAGCTCGAGGAAGTGGAAGAGAGCGTCGAGATGCTTCGGGATGTGGTGCCGGAGGAAGCACCCGCAGAAGAAGAGAAAGGGCCTTCCTTGGAGGAGGAGCTGCAGCTCTGACTCATCGCTGGCAGCGGGGGCAGAAATAGGTGGCCCGCTGTCCCAGTTTCAGGCGCTGAACCGGGGTGTGACAGCGGGGGCAGGGCTGCCCCTCCCGGCCGTACACGCCCAGGGTCAGCTGGAAATAACCCGGTTGTCCCCGATCGTTGACGAAATCCCGCAGGGTGGTGCCGCCGTCGTCGATCGCCCGGGCGAGGACTGTCCGGATGGCGGTGGCCAGGCGGTCGCATTCTTCCCGCTCCAGGGAATCGGCCGGACGGGTGGGGTGAATTCCGGCGAGGAACAGAGCCTCGTTGGCATAGATGTTGCCGAGTCCGGCGATACGGTGTTGGTCCATGAGGAGGTTCTTGATCGGACGCCGGCTTGAGCGGGTCAAACGGTAAAGGAAGTTATCGTCGAATTCCCGCTCCAACGGTTCGATTCCCAAATCCCTGAGCAGGGGATGTTCGTGAACGGATCCCTGCCACCAGAGGACGCTGCCGAAGCGGCGGGGGTCCCGCAGGACCAGATGGCGGCCGTCGTCCAGGGAAAGAATCAGGTGGTCGTGCTTTCCGGGGGGGCGTTCGCCGACGAGGCGCAGGCTGCCTGACATTCCCAGATGAACGATGAGGGTACCGCCGTCGATGGTCAGCAGCAGATATTTGCCGCGCCGCCCGATCTTCCGAATCGTTTTGCCGCGCAGTTGGTCGCCGAGATCCCGGGGGACCGGCCGGCGCAGGCGCGGCTGACGGACCTGGACGGCGACGATGCGCCGGCCGCGCAGGGAGGGCTCGAGACCGCGACGGGTGGTCTCGACTTCCGGGAGTTCCGGCATCAGGAATCTGGCGCTTGCTGGGGTTTCGGCGGTTGCAGCAGACGGATGCCGGTCTCGCGGTAGAAGTGATAGGCGAGCTCGAGATCCGGGCGCAACAGGATCACTTCCGGTTCCTCCGCCAGGAGGACGAAGGTCAGCGTTCCGTCTTCCAGACCGACCCGGATGGTCGGTTTGTCCTTGGGGGCCGGCCCCGGGTGGGGAGCGACCCGGAGCGCCCGGGCGTTGCGCCATTCGTCGATCCAGCGTTGCAGTACGGCGGGGTCGGCTTCCGGTGCCGAGCGCCAGCTTCCCTTCGCCGATAGTTGGAGTTGCCAGCCCGGTACTGTCAGAGTCTGGATGGCGGCGGTCGCCGGGAGCAGGCGGGTGTCCAGCCAGTCGCTGGCCGGTGAAGTGAGCAGATGGAACAGGGTGTCGTCGATCAGATGAACCGTCTGCCCGTCGACTTGCACATAGCGGCGGAAATCGATGGGATTCTGCCGGCCGAAACGAAAACGATGGCCGTCGAGCGCGACCTCCGCCTCGGGAGGTTCCAGGCCGAAGCGGGACCACTCGGCGCGGGGAATGGAATAGCGGGCGTGGCTTTGGGTCCGGGGCAGCCGAAGGATTTGTTCAATGCGGTAGGGATCGGCCGGCGCCGTGTAGGGCTGCTGCATCCACCAGTCGTCGTCCCGGCGCTCAAAGCGAAGCACCCGGTCCTGGTATTTGACCGTGATCCGTCCGATCGCCTGGGGATCGAGATCAGCCAGTTTGGGTTCCTCTGGTTGCGGCCGGCTTTGCAGCCAGGCGACCCAGGCGCCCAGTCCGGCCACCAGTACCAGCAAAACGACGATCGAACGCCAGCCGCTCATGTCAGATCCGCCTCCGACGCCACCAGATCAGCAGTCCGGCACTCAGCAGCGTCAGGGGTAACAGGACGAGAAACCCCAGGCCGATGAGAGCCAGTGCCAGGGAAGACAATTGCAGTTGGGTGTCGGGCGCGGTTTTGGCGGGGATGTCGATCAGACGGTCGTTGTGGCTGAGCCACTGGACGATGTTGAGTCCCAGATCGAGATTGCCGCCGTTGCCAAGATAAGTGTTGGTGAGAAAGTCCCCGTCACCCATGGCGACGACTCGCTGCTCTTGATCCTGGCCCCGTTCCCGGGTCAGGGCCAAACCCAGGGTCAGAGGGCCTTCCTGTTCCCCTTGATCCGGGTCGAAGCGGATCTCGCCTTCCAGGGGACCGCGCTCGGTCCAGGCCCGGGGCAGGGAGCGGAGGAAAGGGACGGCGATGTAGTTTTCCTCATTCGCGCGCTTCAGGGCCCGGGCCCGGGGGAACAGGGTTAGATTCTGAAAGTTGCGGGTGATGGGGTGGGGCGGGTATTCCACCACCAGGGCGAAGGTCGGATCGCTGATGCCGAGGGCGCTGCCGGTGGGATCGACCACTACGCCGGGAAGCCATCGGACACCGAGGGCCTCCGCCAAAGGCTCAAGGCCTTGAAGGTCGCCGGGCTCCGCCATCCACCACAGGTTGCCCCCTTTCTCCAGGTACTGTTTCAGCAGTTTCACCTCTCCGGGCAGGTACGTCACCCGGGGGCTGGCGATCACCAAGAGGGAAGCGTCTTGCGGTAGTTTCGGTTCCTTGACCGGATTCCAGGTGGTGACCGTGACGCCCCGTTGGCGCAGATTGTCGCCGAATCGTCCCAGATCGAAGTTGGCTTCCCCCTCGGGACTGCGCTCGCCGTGGCCGGTGACGAAGACGACTTTCTGTTCGCCGCTTCCCGCCAGGCGCACCAAGGCGTTGGTCAGGGCGGTTTCGCTCAGGTCGTGGATTTTTTCCGTGCGCTGGTGGTAGTCGATGACCAGTTCCCCATCCATGGTGATCCCCAGTTCCCGCACCTTTTCCGGATGCAGATACGGATTCACGAACACCAGTTTCAGATCGGCCTTGCTGCGCTGATAGGGCAGCACCAGCTCGCGGATGCGTTCGCGCAGCTGATTGTCCTCCCGGGCGTAGGCGGTGACGGTGACCGGCCCTTCCAGAGTCCGCAGTACCTTGCGGCTGGCTTCCGACAGGGTGTGACGTCCCGCCGCCGTCCAGTCCCATTCGGTGTAATAGCGCTGCGACAACCATGCCAGCAGGCCCACCAGGATCAGGAACAGGGCGGTGAAAAGCAGATGCTGCAGCCGGATCTGCCGGTGAATGTGACGGTCGATCTTCATTTTTGCAACCGGTCGTAATCGAGGCGGCGGATGCTCAAGATCAGAAACGTCGCGATCAGCAGCACAAAGTAGCTGACATCGACGGTGCTCACCAGGCCCTTGGTCAGGTTCTCGTAATGGCGCAGCAGGGACAGATAGCCCAGAACCTTTTCGTTTTCCGTGTCGATGGTGACGCTCCAGTCGATGATCCACAGAAGCAGCAGGGCACCGAAGCTGCCCACCGCGGCGACCACCGGCTGGGACGCCAGGGTGGAGAGGAACAGGCCGATGGCGGCGAAGGCGGCCAGGAGCAGGCAGAGCGCCAGCACGCAGGCGGCCAGTTTGCCCCAGTCCAGATGGGTTCCCAGAGAGAGGGAGAGGGGCATGGCGGTGATCATGAGTACCATGAGTCCCAGCAGAGCCATCACCCCCAGATATTTCCCCAGCACGATCTCGCCGACCGAAACCGGGGCGCTGAACAACAGGCTCAGGGTGCGGTTGCGCCGCTCTTCGGCGATGAGGCGCATGGTCAGCAGCGGTACCACCAGCAGCAGAATGACGCCGGCGTTGCCGAACAGGGGAACGGCGATCAGGTCCGTCACCCCGGGACTGTCGCTCAAGACGGCCAAGCGCGGTTGCAGCATCTGGAAGTATTCGATCTGGGCCAGAAAGATGTAGGCCAGCAACAGCTGCACCACGGCCAGGATGCACCAGGCCAGTGGCGACAGGAACAGGCTGCGCAGTTCGCGCGCGGCGATCACCAGGGCGTTCATGCGGCTTCCTGTCGGGTGATGTCGACGAAGATTTCCTCGATGGAATGACGCACGGGCGTGAGCTCCAGCAGACCCCAGCCCTTTTCCACCACCAGGCGGGCGATGGCTTCGGCGGGGTTGCCGTCGCGGTCGTGATAGACCTGATAACGGTGATTTGGTTCGTCCAAGACCTCCAGGTCGTGGACCCCGCTCAAGGCCTTGAGTTGACCGGCGTCGACCGGCCGGCGGGTGGCCAGGATCAGACTGGAGGCACGCATGTGGCGTTCCAGTTCGGCGATGGGAGCGTTGAGGGCCACCCGCCCCCGATGGATGATCATGACCCGGCTGCAGACGGTCTGCACTTCGGGGAGGATGTGGGTGGACAGCAGGACGGCGTGTTCCCGTCCCAGATCGCGGATCAGGCCGCGGATTTCCCGGATCTGGATCGGGTCGAGTCCCACGGTGGGTTCGTCCAGCACGACCACGGGGGGAGTGTGGAGAATGGCCTGGGCGATACCGACCCGTTGCTGAAAGCCCTTGGAAAGATTGCCGATCAGGCGGCGGCCGACCTGCTCCAGTCCGCAACGGGCTTTGGCCTCGTCGCGGGCGTGCCGGAGTCGGGCGCCGGTCAGACCGTGGAGACGGCCGCAGTAATCCAGGTACTCGTCCACGGTCAGTTCCCGGTACAAAGGGGGAACTTCCGGCAGGTAGCCCAGATGGCGTTTGGCTTCCTTGGGACGATCCAGCAGATCGATGCCGTTGATGCGAATTTCCCCGGCGCTGGGTGCCAGGTTGCCGCACACCATCTGCATGGTGGTGGACTTGCCGGCGCCGTTGGGACCCAGGAAGCCGAGGATCTCCCCTTTTTCCAGGGACAGGGAAAGATCGGCCACGGCGCAGGTATCGCCGTAGAAACGGTAGAGGTTTCGGGCGTCAATCAGCATGCACTTCTGCCAGCAATGATCGAAGTTCGTGTTGCAGGCGTTTTCGGTTGAACAGGAATTTCCACTTGGCCCCGCCGCACTGGCGCCAGAGGACGGCGGAACGTATCCCGGCCAGCAGCAGGGCACGGATCCGGTTGGCGTTGGCGGGGTTGCCCAGATGCACCCGTTCGCCGGTGATGAGGATTTTCGGTCCCAGAGGGCTGATGTTGCGATGATAGGTCTCGGCAAGGATCTCCAACACCGCCTCGTCGAGCAGAGTGTTCTTCCTGGCGCAACCGGCAGCCTGTTCCACGCCGGCGCGTACCTGTTTGCGCACTTCGGGCCGGTTTTCCAGCCGGCTCTGCAGCATCACCAGTTGGGCGCTGTAGCGGGCGTGTTCCGGATCGATTTGTCTCCGCCCCCCCAATTGCTGCTGCAGTTTCAGCAAGCCGGCGCGAATGCCCGAAAGGCCGCCGTAGACGTCCTCGACGCTCTCGGCGTCGATCTTCAGGGTGCTGCCGATGCTGGCGGCCATGGCGTCGGCGTCCGCCTGGCCCCGTTGGGCGATCTGTTGGACCAGGTGCACGGCCTGAGCCAGACCGGCGAGCGCGATCACCTGATTGCGGGTCGATTTGAGCATGGTCAAATAAGATACCCGTTACCGCCACAGGTTAGCAACTTGCCGCCGGTGGAGGTTGCCAACCCACTGTCGAGGTGCTTTTCCGCTTTCGGTCCGGTAGACCACTGCCGGACGTCGGAAAAACAGACGGATCGGGGTTGAGCCGGTGGTAAAGGGTCCGTGACGCTGCCCGCCGTGCCGTGTAAAATACCCGATCATTTTTGCTCCAGGGCCAATCCATACAATTTTGATGACCAGATACGTTTTCATCACCGGCGGGGTGGTTTCCTCCCTCGGGAAGGGCATCGCTGCCTCTTCCCTGGCGGCGATCCTCGAAGCCAGGGGTCTCAAAGTGACCCTGACCAAACTGGATCCTTACATCAACGTCGATCCCGGAACCATGAGTCCCTATCAGCACGGGGAGGTCTTCGTCACCGACGACGGGGCCGAGACCGATCTCGATCTGGGGCATTACGAGCGTTTCGTCTCCACCCCCATGGGGCGCAAGAACAATTGGACCACCGGCCGGATCTACGCCAACGTCATTCGCAAGGAGCGCCGCGGCGACTATCTGGGCGGCACCGTTCAGGTCATCCCCCATATCACCGACGAGATCAAGCGGGCCATCACCGACAGCGCCGAAGGTTTCGACGTCGCCCTGATCGAGATCGGCGGCACCGTGGGGGACATCGAGTCCCAGCCTTATCTGGAAGCCATCCGCCAGCTGGGAATGGAGCTCGGACCCGGGCGTTCGGTGTTCGTCCATTTGACCCTGGTGCCGTTCGTGCGTTCCGCCGGGGAATTGAAGACCAAACCCACCCAGCACTCGGTCAAGGAGCTGCGTGCCATCGGTATTCAGCCCGACGTGCTGCTGTGCCGCTCCGAAAAGGGGTTGCCCCGAGGGGAACGCAGCAAGATCGCGCTGTTCACCAGCGTGCCGGAGGAGGCGGTGATCTCGGCGGTGGACGCCGATTCCATTTACCGCATTCCCCTGTTGCTCCACGACCAGCGCCTCGACGAGATCGTCCTGGACAAACTGCAGTTGACGGCCCCACCCGCGGATCTGTCGGTCTGGCAGGAGGTGGTCAGTGCCCTGGAAAATCCGCGGCACAAGGTCACCATCGCCATCGTCGGCAAATACGTGGATCACGTGGATGCTTACAAATCCCTGCACGAGGCCCTGGTGCACGCCGGTATCCACACCCGGACCCGAGTCGTCATCCGCTACGTGGATTCCGAGGACGTGGAACAGCACGGTACCGCCGCCCTGGATGGCTGCGACGCCATTCTGGTGCCGGGCGGCTTCGGCAAGCGCGGGGTGGAGGGGAAGATTGCCACGGCCCGCTTCGCCCGGGAACGCCGCATTCCCTATCTGGGGATCTGCCTAGGGATGCAGGTGGCGGTGATCGAATTCGCCCGTCGGGTGGCCGGGCTCGAAGGCGCCCACAGCACCGAGTTCCAACCGGACACGCCGCATCCGGTGATCGCGCTGATCACCGAGTGGCAGGACGCGACCGGTCGTGTCGAGCGTCGAGATCAGGACGCCGACCTGGGAGGGACCATGCGCCTCGGGGCCCAGCCCTGCCGCCTGCATCCGGGTAGTCTGGCCTATCGCCTCTACGGTGCGGAACGAATCCGCGAACGCCACCGTCATCGTTATGAGTTCAACAACGCCTACCGGCAGGTTCTGGAATCCGCCGGATTGCGGGTTTCCGGCGTTTCCGACGACGGTCAGTTGGTGGAAATCGTCGAGATTCCCGATCACCCGTGGTTTCTCGGGTGCCAGTTCCATCCGGAGTTCACCTCCACCCCGCGCCGGGGGCATCCTCTGTTCATCGGATTCATCAA
>JALSSF010000082.1 GCA_026984375.1 Methylothermaceae bacterium
TCAACCCACCGGACCCAGAAGGAGACAAGTGACCCGACTCACACGGCCTGGTCAGCCAACCTGAAACCGTTGAAAACCGGACATCTCGAATCGGTGAAAAACGGACAAAATGATTCGGTGTTGACACGGTAAACACGGCGGCAACCTGGATGTAGGGCTCCTCCTCGGTGAGTTGGGTGTTTTCCAGCCAGTCCCAGTAATCCTGGAAGATGCGCTCGATGTGGCGCAGGCGCTCCTCGCGGCGGCGGCGTTTGAAGGCTTCGGGCTGTCCGCTGCGCTCGAATTCCCGTTCCAATTGGCGCAGGTGTTGGGCCTTGAGGGCTTCCAGGGCATCGAGCTGGCTTTGCAATTGCTCGTTGGCCCGGGCTTCGTGGTCCCGGCGCCGGCGCCTGAGTTCGTCGCGCACCGCCGCCACCGCGGACGGCAGCAAAGCGCGTAGGGTGTCCAGGCTTGCGGTCAGGCCCCGGTTGTGCAGCCGCCCCGGGGTCAGGGCGAGGCGGTCGAGGACCGCTTCCAGGCTCAGGATCTCGGTCCATTCCGCGCCCTGGAAGCGCACCCCCAGCCAGGCGTGGATCAGGGTATGGCCGCGGCGGTTGGGGAAACCGCCCTGACAGAGAACGATGTGTTCCCCGGCCGCCAAGCGGTCGGGCAGGTGCAGCACGGGGGCGGCGTGGCGGGGAAAGGCGCCCTGCAGGCGGTCGGCCAGCCACTCCATCACCGGATGCAGGGGCCAGAGGTATTGCAGCCGGGGCCAGGGGCTGTCTTCGTCGCGGCAGCGTTTGAGTTCCTCCTCGATCCGGCGGCGGTCGGGGGTGAGCAGGAAGCGGTCGTGTTCGGGACGGATCTCCCGGGGCAGATAGCGCAGGCGCTGGATCAGGTCGGGGGGTGCGGTCAGGCGCAGGGTGTCGTCCTCCACCTCCGCCTGGAGATCGGCTTCCTGGGTGCGCAGCCAGCGGAGGGCGTCACGGGCATAGTCCAGATCGCTGGCGTACAGGCGCGGGCGCTCGGCCAGCAGGGAGGTGTCGAAGCCGGTCTGATCCTCGGGAATGAAGGCGGCCAGGGCTTCCTCCGCGCTGGCGGCGTTGTCCTCCAGCAGATCGGCGAAGAGGTCGGAGATGTCGTCCATGTCCCGTTCCATGGCCTCGGCGGTGCGGGCTTCCTCCTCCGCCTGGTCGTAAACCCCCATGAACTCGGAAGGATCGCCGATGTTCCGGCTGGCCTGCTCGTCCTTGTCGATGAGGATTTCCAGCACCCGCTGGTCGCCGCGGACCTGGGGGTTGGCGCTCTCGGTGAGGAGATAGCGGATCTCGGGGCGGCGGCGCTGGCCGTAACGGTCGATGCGGCCATTGCGCTGCTGGAACACCATCAGGGACCAGGGGATGTCGAAGTGGATCAGGCGGTGGCTGAGGTGGTGGAGGTTGATGCCCTCCGCGGCCACGTCGGAGCAGAGCAGCAGGCGCACGGGACTGGCGGCCTGGTTGAAGCGTTCCACAGTCTCGCTCAGCTCCCGGTCGCGCAGGGTGCCCTTCAGGACGGCCACCTGGTCGGCTCCAAGGCCGAGGGCGGCAGGCAGGTGGCGCTGGAGAAAGCCCAGGGTTTCCAGGCTTTCGGTGAAGATGACCAGCCGGTCTGCGGGATCGCTGGGGTCCCAGCCGAAACCGTCCGGGTTGTGGGGGTCGAGATAACGGCACAGGTACTGGAATTTGCTGAAGTGGGCCGGGGTGATGGCCGCCACCGTCTGGGCGAGCGCCTTCAGGGTGGCGATGTCCTCGGCGACACCGGGGGCTTCACGCCGCCGTTCCAGGCGTTTGAGGCGGTTGTGGATGGTGGCGAGGCAGGCGGCGGGACTGGAGAACAGGGCCTTCTCCAAGGTGGTGCGGAACAATTGGCCGACGCCGGCACTGCGGCCATCCAGGGTGTGGAAGCGGGCGGCCATGAGGCGGTCCAGAGCCGCTTCCTCTGCCCGGCTGGCGGGCACCCGGAGGATGTCGATCCGCCGCTGCGGGAAGTGGGCGGCGAGCTGGTCGCGCACGTCCTGTTTGAAACGGCGGATCACCAGCCCCTTGTCGCGGAAGTCTTCCCGGGTGTAGTCGTGCGGGTTGACGATGGCGGTGGGGTCGAGCATGTTCAGGAGGCTGGCGAAACTCTCCGGCCTGCCGTCGTGGGGGGTGGCGGAGAGCATGATAAGAGTGTCGGAGCGGGTGCTGAGCAGCCGGGCCAGACGGGCGCGCTGGGAACGGCTGCCGCGCTCAGCGACGTTGTGGGCCTCGTCGATGATGATGATGTCCCAGTAGGCCTGCTCCAGGTAATGGCGGTACTCGATGTCCTGCTTGAGGGTGTCGATGGAGATGATAGCGCGGTCGTAGTAGTGGAAGGGGTTGTGGTTGGCGGGGATGCGGTTGCGCACCCGTTGCAGCCCCACCGAGTCCAGCCGCACCAGGGGGATGGTGAAACGGTTCCAGAATTCCTGCTGGAACTGGGCCAGCATGGATTTCACCGTCAGTACCAGGATACGGCGGCCCCGGCCCCGGGCGATGAGTTCGCTGACCAGGATGCCCGCCTCCAGGGTCTTGCCCAGGCCCACGGCGTCGGCGATCAGGATGCGCTGGCGGGTCTGGCGCAAGGCCTGACACGCCGGATCGAACTGGAAGGGCAGCTGATCCATCGCCGCGTACTGGCCCAGGTAGATGCGCGAGTCGGTGGGTGGGGTCTGGCGCAGCAGGGTATCCAGATAGAGCAGGCTCAGGCCGTAGCCTGGGGAGTCGTCGTGAACCAGTTCGGTGGATTCCGGGGTGAGGAGGCGGATGTTGGATTCCAGCCGGGTCAGAAAGGCGGCCTCCCGGCCCCGCACCAGCTCCGACAGACCCTCGCAGACGAGCGACTGACCGCCGTCGGAGGTCAGATCGACGCGCCGGATGCGCCATTCGGCATCGCGGATTTCGACACGCTGGCCGGGGGCATAAGCGAGGGGCATTGTCTCCTCCTAGTGTACAGTTAGCATTGTTGAATGCGACTTATCCTAAGCTTGACTTATCCACAACTACCAGTAGAATTAAAAAAGAGTTCACTGCCTAACGGCTTTGAACCAATCGAGGCTTCGGCCCGCTGAGCCAGCGTAGCAAATCAGCGGCCTATCCTTTCCCCTCTTAATGCCTGTAGGCATGCCTCTACGCTCCAAGGCGGCGAGCATCGTATCTTGCTAATGCTATTGTCCGCTTGATAGCACGTAACAAATTTCCCTTTCAACGCTCCACAGCGGGTTAGCGCCAGTTCGACAACAACGACAAAATCCTCATAAACTACGCTCACCCGACGGTGAGGCTCGTAGATTTTTTTCCGCTTGTTCCAACCTTGATAAAGATTGGCCTCTGGATGCTCCAGCGTTGCCTTGATCCAGTCGATCCGCTGAGCACGCACTGGCGAGAAACGACTTTTTCCCACCCCTTCGTAAAAAGCGTGTTCAAAACGCTGAGGCTGAAAGTAAATGCGGATACCATCGAAAGAGACGATACATCCTCGGCAATAGACCCTTTTGTAATGATCCCGATACTTTGACTCATCCGAGTAATAAACTAACGGCGGCAGAGACATTACCAGCCCCCTCGCAGCCGAATCTGGAAGATATTGAATTTCTCTGCATCTCGATACGTTGGGTGCAGTTGGTCCACACCTAGATGGCTCTCCAGCCGTTTTACCACCACTTCCTTTGCACCACCTGGTCTCAAGGTAGCGTTGATCCGGCTACTCGCCGCCCCTAGTAGCAAATCGCACAGTTGTATCAGAACGACCTGCCGTGATGGTAAGGCCTGAATGGATGAAATCCTAGACGAAAGATTGGCAGCGGATAGGCAACGCCGCAATGTGGCCAAGCGCTGTGGATCCCGATTGGTCTTGGTGTCACAGAAGATTCTGTATTCATTGAAATCCAATATCCAGTGGTGCAACATTTGGTAATAGAACTTATAAAAACCTAATTCCTCATCGTACTCATGCCAGCGCATGTCCACTTGCTCGCTGTCCACGGCAATGCAACGAAAACGCAAATCTAAGCCATAGGACTCAAATAAATCCACCAAGTCCAGATAGAATGTCAGGCGGGAAGGTGAAACCTTAGTCCATTTGATCTCACCCCAAGTATCGTGCATTTCACGCAGCGCACGGATCTTCCGTTTGATCTCATCACGCAGCTCAGCGCGTAACCACAAACTGCCGATCATTAGATAGCGGCCCCGACGCTTCGTAGAGGTGAACAGATCAGGCATCACCTCATCACAGTAGACTTCAAACTGCATTAGCTCACCTCCTGTTGTCACCGTTGACCGCCACTGACCCGACACGGGGGCACACGCGCCTTACCTTTTTGCATCGTGGGTGGGCATAATCCAAGACCCAAACCGTCACTCCAACGGCGCGAACAGCTCCTGCAAATCCTCCGCCGTCAATACCGGACCGCTTCGGCCGCCCTTGCCGTAAACCCCTTCCGCCAGGGCCTGCTTCTTGGCCTGGAGTTTGAGAATCCGTTCCTCCACCGTGTTTTCCGTCAGCAGCTTGTAAACGAACACCGGTTTGTCCTGGCCGATGCGGTGGGCGCGGTCCATGGCCTGGGCTTCCACCGCCGGGTTCCACCAGGGGTCGTAGAGGATGACGGTATCGGCTTCGGTGAGATTGAGCCCGACCCCGCCAGCCTTGAGGGAAATCAAGAAGAGGTCGACCTGGCCGCGCTTGAAGCGTTGGATGACCTCGTCCCGTTTGCGGGTCTGGCCGGTCAGTTTGGTGTAGGGAATTTTCTTTTCGCCCAGCATGGCCTCGATCAGCCCCAGCATGGCGGTGAACTGGGAAAACAGCAGCACCCGGCGCCCCTCTTCCAGCAATTCCGGCAGCATGTCGGCGAGCAGATCGAGCTTGGCCGACGGCGCTTGGCGCGCCTTGTCCAGCTTCAGCAGGCGCGGATCGCAGCAGACCTGACGCAGCTTCAACAGGGCGTCGAGGATGGCGATCTGGCTGCGGGCCAGGCCCTTGGCCGCCACCGCCTGGCGTACCCTCTCCTCCATGGCCACGCGGATGCTTTCGTATACCGCCGCTTGCTTGGGATGGAGTTCGACGCTGCGGACGATCTCGGTCTTGGGGGGCAGTTCCTTCTCCACCTCGGCCTTGGTGCGGCGCAACAGGAAGGGGGCGATCCGGCGCACCAACCGGCGGCGCTGGTCCTCGTCGCCGTGCTTTTCGATGGGAGTGCGGTAGAGGCGCTTGAACTGCTCCTCGCTCCCCAGGAAACCGGGCATGAGGAAGTCGAATTGGGCCCACAGTTCCCCCAGATGGTTCTCCAGCGGCGTACCGGTCAGGCACAGCTTGTGACGCGCCTCCAGGCGACGGACGATCCGCGCCGCCTTGGTACGGGGATTCTTGACCGTCTGGGCTTCGTCGAGGATCACGAAGGACCAGGGCTGGGCCTTCAGCACCGCCTCGTCGCGCAGCAACAGCGGATAGGTGGTCAGGACCAGATCGTGGTCGGCGATGCGTTCGAAACGCTCGCGACGCTGGGGGCCGTGCAGCACCAGCACCCGCAAGGTCGCGGCGAAACGCTCCGCTTCGCGGCGCCAGTTGCCCATCAGGCTGGTGGGGGCGACCACCAGGGCGGGGCGGTCGAGGCGGCCGGCCTCCTTTTCCAGCAGCAGATGGGCCAGGGTCTGGACCGTCTTGCCCAACCCCATGTCGTCGGCGAGGATGCCCCCCAGTTCGTACTGGCGCAGGAACTGGAGCCAGCTCAGGCCGAACCGCTGGTAGGGACGGAGCTGGCAGTTCAGTCCCCGGGGCGGTTCCACGGTTTCCAAGCCGCGGAAGTGTTTCAGGCGTTGGCCCAGACGGCGCAGCCGCTCGGCGCCCTGCAGGCGCAGGCGGGCATCCTCCTCCAATTCCGCCAACCGGGCGGCGTCGAAGCGCGACAGGCGCAGCGCGTCCCCCGCGGTCTCGGTGTCGAACAGTTCGTAAAGGATCTCCAGGAAAGGACGCAGACGCTCCGCCTTCAGGCTCAGGTAGCGCTGCTCTCCCAGGGGAATGGTCAGCTCGGCGGGCAGGTCGTCCGGGCCGTCGTAGCGTTGCAACACCGGCACCAGCAGCGGCAACAGCGGCAGCCGCCGGCCGTCGAGGTCGAGATCGAAACGCAGGTCGAACCAACCCGCCTCGTCTTCCTCGACTTCGGCCGCCAGAATGGTCTCATCGAAAAAGCGGGGCTGGAATCCCGCCACCCGGCTGATCTTCCAGCCTTCGGCTTCCAGTCTCGGCACCTCCTCTTCCAGAAAACGGCGCCAGCCTTCGGCGCTCGCTGCGGCAGGCAGGAAGCAACCGTCGCCACCGGGCTGGAATCCCGCCGCCTGGAGGCGTTCGACGGCCGCCGCCTCGGCCTCCGCATGGCGATGGATCCGCAGTAGTTTGCCCTCCCGCTGGACGATGACCACCGGCTTACCGTCCCCGGCCACGGCTAGGCAGGGACCGTAGTCGAAGCGTAACCGCAACCGGTAGGGTAATTCCCCATCCCCGGCTACTTCCAAGATCAGGCTGGGGGTGGACGACACATTTTCGATCTCTTCCAGGGGCAGCGGCATGGGGGGCGGGATCGGCAGCTCGGGATGGTCGATCAGCAACTCGGCGGTGAAGCGGCTGACCTCTTCCTCCGGCAGGAAAGGCTCTTCCAGCAGTTGCGGCAGTACCGGACCTTCCAACGGCCCGATTTCGTGGCTCTCGGGATCGAGCCAGCAAGGAGGATCGGTGGGCACCAACCAGGCCTGGGGTTCAACCTTGGGTTTCAGCACCAGGCCGCCATCGAGCCGCTGCCACTCGAAACGCAAAGTTCGGTGCGTAGCGCTGAAACGCAGCGGCTCGTCCAGGTCGGCCAGGTAACAGCGGCCAGTGGCCACCATCTGCTCCAGTACCGTATGGCCGAGCCTGCCCTTCAACAGGGGCTGGCCGTGTTCGGTCTTGAGGGCATCGAGCAGATGGATGATCGGCTTGTCGTCGTCCTGCACATAGCCGGGCAAGCGGTGATGGTAACCGTAATAGGCATCTTCCACGATCCCGACGTTGGCAGGCCTCGGGGCACCGATCCTGCCGTCCTTCCTGATCCGGGCGAAGACCTTCTCCACCAGCGGCGCCCGGCTCAGGCGGTCGAATTGGACGATGTAGAACAGATAAAAACGGCCGGGTTGCAGTCCTGTTTCCTCTTCACCCGCCGAATTCAACGCCCTCAATAGCTCTGCAGTCAACTTCGGACGACTGGCGATCTGCCCCAGATAGTGGAAGCAGGCAGCGACCACGTGCTTGCAGTTGTAGGACATGGGACAGGTGCACTGCCCACGGATCGTCAGGATGTCATGACGGCGCTGAATCAAGACCTTCTGGCCATAGACACGGCTGCTGCCCCGCACGCCGGCGTTGAACTCCACCAGGTTGTCTTCCTCGCGCACCACCTCCAGGGACTGCACCCGTCCCTGCCTGAAATAATCACGACCGCGCTCGAAAGCGGCATCACCACAAATGCGGCGGATGTCTGTATAGGTAAATCGCATTTCGTCAGCTGATGATCCGCGCCATCGCCGACCGGCTGGCCCGAGAACTAGGCTAGATACCCCAGCGCAGCGCGGGGGTATGAACCGGCGCGTCCCACAGACGGATCAGCTCGTCGTCGAGCAGGGCCAGGGTGATGGAGCAGCCGGCCATGTCCAGGGCGGTGGTATAGTTACCCACCAGGGAGCGGCAGATGTCGACCCCTTCCTGGCTCCAGAATTCGTGGGCCAGTTCGTACACCAGATAAAGCTCCATCAAGGTGGTGGCGCCGAGGCCGTTGACGTGCAGCAGCGCTTTCTGCCCCCGGCGGGGACGGAGTTCCTCGTCGATGGCCTCCACCATCGTCTTGACGATTTCGGTGGCGCTGGCGAACTCGACGATCTCCCGCCCGTGTTCGCCATGAATGCCGACCCCGAACTCGATCTTGTCCGGCGGCAATTCGAAGGTGGGGCCGCCCAGGGCCGGTACGTTGCAACCGGTCAGGGCGACGCCGATGCTGGCGGTGTTTTCCGCCACCCGGTCCCCCAGAGCTTTGAGTTCAGCCAGACTCTTACCCTCCTCCGCGGCGGCGCCGACGATCTTTTCCACGATCACCGTGCCCGCCACCCCGCGACGGCCGATGTCATGCTCTCTGGGCAGGGCGATGTCGTCCTGAACCAATACGGTTTCGCTGGGGCAGTCGAGCATCTCGGCGGCGATCTCGAAGTTCATCACGTCGCCGGCGTAGTTCTTGACGATGAACAACACGCCCTTGCCGTTTTCCACCGCCTGGGCAGCGGCGAGCATCTGATCCGGGGTGGGCGAGGTGAAAATCTGGCCGGGACAGGCGGCGTCGAGCATACCCTGGCCGACAAAACCGATGTGCAGGGGCTCGTGACCGGAACCGCCGCCGGAGATCACCGCCACCTTATCGGTGGCCGCCCGTTTGCGACGGACGAAACGGGGATCGAAACTGACCTCCACCAGATCCGCATGGGCTTTGGCGAAGCCACGGAGGCTCTCGTCGAGCAGGGTGTCGACGTGGTTGATGAATTTTTTCATGACAGCTCCAACACTTCCTGGACACAAATTTTACTGAATGCCATACTTCTAAAATGTATGGCATTCAAGTCACCTAGGGTCAGGATTATGGCAGAACCGAAACGATCGGACAATCAAGTCCGGATCGGTCCCCAGGGCCGGGTGGTCATTCCGGCAGTCTTGCGCAAAGCCTTGAATCTGAAACCGGGAGACCAGTTGGTCATTCACCGGGAAGGCGACCGTCTGGTACTGGAACGCCGGGAAACCATCATCAAACGCCTGCAGGAACGGTTTCGTCACATTCCCAAAGAAATCAGCCTGGTGGACGAACTGATCGCGGAACGGCGCGAGGAAGCCCGCCGGGAAGGGACCGAGGAAACACGATGAGCCTCGTGCTGGACGCCTCGGCGATCCTGGCTTTCCTTCACGACGAACCGGGAGCGGAGCAGGTGACGGCCGTGCTGGACGGGGCTCTGGTTTCGGCGGTGAACTGGGCGGAAGTTCTGCAGAAAGCGCTGCAACGGGGCGCCGATGTCCACGGCATGGCAGCGGAATTCCGTAAAGTGGGGGTGACCTTCGAGCCCTTTTCCACCGTGCAGGCGGAAATCGCCGCCCGCCTCTGGGGGAAGACCAGACACCTGGGCCTGTCCCTGGCCGACCGCGCCTGTCTGGCTTTGGCGCTGGACAGAAAGCTACCCGTGATCACGGCCGACCGGGTCTGGAGCCACTTGGATTTGGAGGTGGATATCCAAATTCTGCGCTGAAACCGATGCTTCAATCCCGCTCCAGGACCCGGATCACCGCAGGCAGATCGGGCAGCACCCAGTCCGGCCGGTAGTCCACCTGCTCCAGATCAGCTTCTTTCGACACCCCGGTGAGCACCATCAGGCTGCGGATACCGGCGCGCACCGCCCCCAGAATGTCGGTCTCCAACCGGTCGCCGATGGCGACGACCGCTTGCGGTTCCACCTGCAAGCGCCGCAGAGCCTGGCGGTAGAGTTCCGGCTCCGGTTTGCCGATGATGGTGGGCCTGCGGCCGGTGGCGGCAGTGAGGGCGGCAAGGATGGCGCCGTTACCGTGGGTCGTCCCGATCTCCATCGGCAGGGTGACGTCGGCATTGGTGCCGATGAACTCGGCTCCGCGGTTCAGGTTGAGGGTGGCGGTGGCCAGCTTGTCCCAGGTCAGGGTCTCGTCCTTGCCGACGACCACCACATCGGCGTGCCAGTCGTCACCTTCCTTGTGACTCGAAGCCAGAGTGAAACCCTGCTGCCGCAGGGGTTCGACGAGACCGGCTTCGCCGATGGCGTACACCCGGGTCGTTTTCGGATCGCGGCGCTGGGCCAACCAGGCGGCGGTGGCGATGCCGGAGGTGAGGATCTCGTCCTCGCCCACCTCGACACCCATGTCGGCCAGTTTGGCCACATACTGCCGTGGGGTTGAACTGGCGTTGTTGGTCGCCAGCACGAAAGGCATCCCCCGGCGTCGCAGGACCTGGAAGAATTCCTGGATGCCGGGCAGAGGTCGGCTGCCGTGCCAGAGCACCCCGTCCATGTCGATGATCAGGGCCTGAGCGCCCTGCAACGGCTTGGTCCGATTCGATTTCACGATTCTGCTCTCTCGATGTAAATCCGACTATCATACTTCGCTATAATCCTTCCGCCCAAGCGAAGGAGACATCACCATGGCAGATCGAGACAAGCTCTGGGGCGGCCGTTTCAGTCAGCCCACCGACCGGTTCGTCGAGGAATTCACCGCCTCGGTCCAGTTTGACCGGCGCCTGGCCCCCTACGACATCCAGGGTTCCATCGCCCACGCCCGGATGCTGCGCAAAATCGGCGTCCTCGACGAGGAGGAATGCCGGGCCATCATCGACGGGTTGCAGCAGATCTTGGACGAAATCGAAGGGGGCGAATTCCAATGGTCGGTGGCCCTGGAAGACGTTCACATGAACATCGAGGCCCGCCTGACCGAACTCATCGGCGAGGCGGGCAAGAAGCTTCACACCGCCCGCTCCCGCAACGACCAGGTCGCCACCGACCTGCGTCTGTGGCTTCGGGAGGAAATCGGCCACATCCTGGCCGAACTCGAGCGCCTCCAATCGGCCCTGCTGGACCTGGCCGAGGCCGAGGCGGAAACGATCATGCCCGGCTTCACCCATCTTCAGGTCGCCCAGCCGGTCACCTTCGGCCATCACATGCTGGCCTGGTTCGAAATGCTGCAGCGGGACCGGGAACGCCTGCTCGACTGCCGGCGGCGCGTCAACGTCATGCCCCTGGGAGCCGCCGCCCTGGCGGGCACCACCTTTCCCATCGACCGCTTCTACACCGCGGAACTGCTGGGTTTCGACCGCCCGGCGGCCAATTCCCTCGACGCGGTCTCGGACCGGGACTTCGCCATCGAATTCAGCGCCGCCGCCGCCCTGCTTATGATGCACCTGTCGCGTTTCTCCGAAGAACTGGTGCTGTGGACTTCGGCCCAGTTCGCCTTCGTCGAACTACCGGACGCCTTCTGCACCGGTTCCTCCATCATGCCGCAGAAGAAGAACCCCGACGTTCCCGAACTGGTGCGCGGCAAGAGCGGTCGGGTGTTCGGCCACCTGACGGGGCTGCTCACCCTGATGAAGGCCCAGCCCCTGGCCTACAACAAGGACAATCAGGAAGACAAGGAGCCGCTGTTCGATTGCGTGGACACGGTGAAGGACTGCCTGCGCGCCTTCGCCGACATGATGCCCCACGTGCGACCCGACCGGGAGCGGATGTATCAGGCGGCCCGCCAGGGATTCGCCACCGCCACCGATCTGGCCGACTACCTGGTCCGCAAAGGGGTGCCGTTCCGCGACGCCCACGAAATCGTGGGCAAGGCGGTGCAGGCGGCGCTCGCACGCCGTTGCGACCTGGCCGACCTGCCCCTGGAAGAGCTGCGCGCCTTCAGCCCGGTCATCGACGAAGACGTCTATCGGATCCTCACCCTGGAGGGCTCGGTGGCCGCGCGCGATCACTACGGCGCCACAGCACCACACCAGGTGCGCCGGGCGGTCGAGGAAGCCCGGACCCGGTTGCGACAAAGCGCTTGACCGAATAACCCCTTGATGTGTCATACTGACGGGATCACCGCCTCGGGGGAACGACCCATGATCGTCACACTGGATGATTTGAGCATCGCCTTGGACAAGGCGCCGTTGGCCGTGCTGGTGCTCCAGGGGGAGCGGATCGCCTGGCTGAACCAAACCCTCGCCGATCTGGCCCACCGCCCGAAAGGGGAATTCATCGGCCAGCCGCTGACGAAGACCGTCCTGGATCGATGGCGCGAGGACCTGGTGGAAGTGGCCGCCGACGGCGGACGGCGCTGGTTCCAGCGCCAGCACGTCCAGCCGCTGGAACACGGCGAGGCTCATTATTTCCTCGACGTCACCGAACAGCACCACCTGAAGGAAACCGTCGCCGCCCTGCAGAACCGGCTCCAGGCTCTGGAAACCCGGGATCCGGTCACCGGCCTGCAGAACCGCCGCGCGATCCTCCGGGAGCTGGACCGGCAGATCAGCCGCAGCCGCCGTTACGACAACCCCCTGTCGGTCATCCGCCTGACCCTGGAGATCCCGGGCGACGCCGAACGCCGACACCAGCTGCTGCGCACCATCAGCCAGTCCCTCAAGGACAAACTGCGCTGGGCCGACGAGATCGGCATGCTCGACGACCACACCTTCCTGTTGGTCCTTCCCGAAACCGGCCTGGAAGACGCCCGGGAACTGGCGGTGAAGCTGTTGAGCGACCGGGCCGCCTTCCAGTTCCGGGACGGCGAAGGCAGGGTGCGCTACGGGGTGGCCGCCTGGCACAAGGGCGACGACCTGCGCAAATTGCTGCGCCGGGTGGAACAGGATCAGGAGATCAATCTCAGCGCCCTGCTGTCCTGACGCTTGGCCGACTACCGTCCCATCCGGCTGCCGCCACCGGGCGGCGAAATCAGCCGTCGCGACCTCAATACCCTGACGCGGCGCTTTCTCCATCTCAACCGCCAGCGGCGACGGTTGCTGACGCGCGGACTCGATCCGCGTCAGCGCGACTGCCTCGAACTCCTTCCCCTGCTTTTTCACTGCCACCACCCGGCCCTGCCGGGCTACGACGGCCAGGCGGCCCCGGCCGGCGTCTGCGACTACCGTCTGAGTCCGACCACCCGCCGCGCCTGCAAACGCCTGGCACCGGCCTTCGACTACCGCCGCCAGGGCGTCCCGGATCCGCCGCTGAAGGCGCTGTTCCTCATGGGCAGCGCCGGCAGCATCGCCTTCAGCCGCGACAGCGACCTGGATCTGTGGATCTGCCATCGCAGCGATCTTGACCGGGACGCCCTGGCGGCCCTGCGGCGCAAATGCCGGACGATCGAACGCTGGGCCGCCGGCCACGGCCTGGAACTGCACTGCTTCCTGATCGATCCGCAACGGTTGCGGCACGGGGAACTGGAGCCGCTGTCCCGGGAAAGCTCGGGCAACACCCAACACGTGCTGCTGTTGGAAGAGTTCTATCGCACCTCGATCCATCTGGCCGGCCGCCGGCTGCTGTGGTGGCTGGTTCCACCCCGATGGGAAACCCGCTACCGGGACTACGTGGACTTCCTGACGCAAAAACGCTTCATCGATCCCAGCGGCTTCCTCGATCTGGGAGGGCTGACCCCCGTTCCGGCCGGTGAATTCGCCGGCGCCGGACTCTGGCACCTCCACAAGGCGCTGGATTCCCCTTACAAGGCCCTGCTCAAGCTGTTGCTGTTGTGCGATTACGCCGACGGCTTCCCCCATCCCTCTTGGCTGGCCAGCGACATCAAACGCGCCGTCCATGACGGACGGGTGGACATTCTGGCCCTGGACCCCTATCTGCAACTTTACCGCCGCGTCGAAAAGGCGCTCCACCGCCAGGGGTGGACCGGTCTGCTTCCCCTGGTGCAGCGGAGCTTCGCCCTGAAGATCCGCGATGCCCGCCATCATCCCGATTACCGACGTCTGTTGGCCGACCTGGAACGGGAGTGGGGCCGGCCGTGGCAACCGCAACCGCCGGGACCCGTCGAGACGGCCGCAGCCGAATGGCAGGCCCTGGTCCAAGCCCTGGAAACGGCCCACGCCCAGTTGCAACGCTTCGCCGGAAACACCGCTTCGGACGAACGGCGAACGCTGGCGAACAGACTGGAAGCCGCCCTGGCGCCCCGCCCCGGCAAAGTCGCGCTCATCCGCCTGCCGGCGGCCCCGGAGGCCCAGCTGTTGCTGGTCCGGGAGGAAGAACGGTGGCGCCTGTGCCGCTGGCCCACTCGCACGCCGTTGCATCGGGACGACTCGCTGATCGGACTGCTGGCCTGGGCCTGGGGCAACCGGATCGTGACCCCGGCCACCCAGTGGCACCTGGAACCGGATCTGGATCTCGGCCACGCCGAACTCCTGTTTCTCAACCGCGCCGTCCGTCGGTTCTTCACCGGCCTGGAAGAACCGGAACTGGCCGCCTACGGGAATCCCCCCCGCTTGCAGCGCTGCGCCCTGTTCCCCAACGTGGCCACCGCGACGCGACCCCGGCGGGGCGACTTCGAAATCGCCAGCGACCGCTTCGACCCGCTCAATTACGGCGCCGAGCGCCGGGTGCTGCTGAAGCGGCTGGAGTTGTTGACCCGGGACAGCTGGGGAGTCGTCGAAGTCCGCCGTTACGACCGGCTCGAGGGATTGCTGGACGCCTGTTGCTGGCTTCACAGCCAGGGCGGCGAGGACCTGAAGGTCAGCGCCCATTGCTTCTCCGCCCGCACCCTGGCCCTGCGCCTCGAATCCCTGTATGGGCAGATCCGGCAACAATTGGCCTCACCGGCCGGTACCGCCATCGTGGAGGCCGGAGGTCGGCGCTACCGCCTGCAGTGGCGGCGGGACCGGCTGGTCTGGCACCCACTCACGCCGGGATGAGCCGCTCCAGCAGCCAGCGCCGCAGGACGGCGATCTCCTCGGCACACAGCGAATGAGCCATGGGGAACGTGTGCCATTCGACGTGGTAACCCAGCCGGCGCAGCAATCGGCAACCGTCCTGGGCCAGGGGTAAGGGAACGAGGGTATCCTCGGTGCCGTGCATCATCAGGACGGGCGGCGACAGGGCCGTGGCCGGCGGGAATTCATCGGCCAGGGCGACGTAAGTCGACAGGGCGACCACCCCGGCCAGTCCCCCATAGCGCACCCCGGCCTCCAAAGCGATCACGCCCCCCTGGGAGAATCCGGCCAGGACGATCCGCTCGGGCGGGATACCGCCGTCCACCTGGCGATCGATCAGGACGGTCACCTGGGCCTGGGACTGGCGGATCCCGGCGCGGTCCACCCGGTGATGTAGATCGGGGGAGACGATGTCGTACCAGGCTCGCATCGCCATGCCGCCATTGACGGTCACCGGTCGTACCGGAGCGTGGGGAAAAAGATGGCGGACCGCGAACGGCAACTGCAGGGCCCTGGCGACCGGAACGAAGTCGTGGCCGTCGGCACCGAGGCCGTGCAGCCAGAGGATGCAGGCCTTCGGTTCGGGGCCGGTCTCCA
>JALSSF010000083.1 GCA_026984375.1 Methylothermaceae bacterium
AACGCCTATGAGCTTTCCCGAACCGGCGCCCGACAACGATTTCCTCGCCTTTCACACCGAAAGGCTGCGTTTCAGCCACCGCCGCTGGACCGGCCGAGAACTGATCGATGCCACGCTGGACCCGGTCAGCGCCGCCCGCCGGTTGTATCACGCCCCTTTCGCCCTGGTCTCCCACGGCGTCGAGGACGACCCGGTGTTCAACTACGCCAATCTGACCGCCCAATGCCTGTTCGGAATGGACTGGCAGACCTTCACCCGGCTGCCATCCAGGCTTTCGGCCGAAGCCCCGGAACGGGCCCAGCGCCGGCGACTCTTGGAACAGGTGAGCCGCCACGGCCATATCAGCGACTACCGCGGCATCCGCATCGCCCGCGACGGCAAACGCTTCCTGATCGAAGGGGCGGTGGTGTGGAACGTGGTGGACGAGCGGGGCGACTATCACGGCCAGGCCGCTTGCTTCAAACGCTGGCGTTTCATCGACCCACGGCGAAAGCCCTGACCCGGTCGAGAAAGGCGGCCCGGTGTTCAGGATCCTCCAGGGCCGTCTCCTCGACGATCGGCAGTTGCGACCGGCGTCGGCGCAGGACCTGGATGAACAACCCTTCGGTCATTCCCACTGCCCGCCCCGCCTGATCGTGAAGCGCCACCTCGAGCCCGCAACTGGGAGAGCGGCTCTTGCACACCAGCCCGGCGACAGCCGAAGCCTGGGCCGACCAGCGGACGGCCTGACGGATCAGCGGTCCGGTCACGTCGAGTGACCGGTCCGACACTCCCAGGGCCCGGACCACACCGAACGCCCGCACCAGTTCGACCGGAGGGCGGGGGACGCCGAGACCGGCCATCACCTCGGGACACACCGGCACCGGCACGAATTCGCCCGAGGCGAACAGGAAACGTACTCCGGCGTGCGCCTTGTCCCGGCCGTCGTAACGCACCGCCCAGCCCAGCAGGCAGGCGCTGACGGCGATCGGAATCGGCTCGGTTGATTTCACCACGGCGAGTGACTTAAGCTGCAGAATCACAAAATTAAAACAAGATGACCCGGAGGAGGGAAGCCATGCAAGAAGCGGTTCAGGATATCGGTCTGATCATCTTCCAGGCGGCGGTGATCCTGTCTTTGATCCTGATGATCGTAGGATTGCTGCGACCCGGCTGGTTCCTGTTCTGGCTCAAGGAGCCCAAGCCGTTCTACATGTTCGTCATCAGCGCCGTTCTGTTTCTGGTCAGTTATTTCGGCTTCGGCATCAAGGTGGGAACGCCGTGGCCCATCGCCGCGATCCATGCGGTCATTTTGTTCTCGGTGTTGTTCCTGGTGGTCGGACTGATCAATCCGGCCTGGGTGTTCGGCAGACCTGTGGACCGGCTCTGGGTGATCATGATCGCCGCCGCCCTGTTCATGGGATTCATGACCCTGCAGGGCATGTACTACGGCCCCAAGGGCAAACGCCGTCATCCGCTGCCGACGACACAGGGCGTACCGCAGCCGGGTGAAACCCCGGCCCCGACAGAACCCCGGTCTCAACCGGCAGCGGAAACCAGCCGACCGGAGGGCTCGGCACCATGATGCGCCGGCTGTTCCTGCCCTGGCTGGTCGTTCTGACCGGCTGTTCCCTCGACCCGCTGTTTGCTCCACCACCACAGCCCGGCCCTTATTACCCACCACCCCCGCCCCCGGCACCGGCGCCGGTGACACCCCCGCCCCAAGTCCGCAGGCAGCCACCGCCGTCTCCGGCACCTCCACCCCAGGCGCGACGCCAGTCGCCGTCCCCCGCCGTGGTCGCCCTGATGCGGCAGGCGGAGAACGACCGCCGCCGGGGCGAACTGGAGCGGGCGGCCAGCCGGCTGGAACGGGCGCTGCGAATCCAGCCCGACCACCCCCGGCTCTGGTACGAACTGGCCCGGATCCGGCTACAGCAGGACCAGCCGGGATTGGCGGAAGAACTGGCGAAAAAGTCCCTCAGTCTGGCCACCGGCGACCGTTCGCTGCTGCGGCGCAACTGGCGTCTGATCGCCGAAGCCCGACGCCGCCGGGGGGATTCCGCCGGCGCCCGGGAGGCGGAGCGCCGGGCCGCACGCTATTGATTGTCGAACTGGGCGAACCACTGGCCGGCACCACCAGGACCGGCGGGATCGTAATACAGGGAACGCAGAGTCAGATGCCCGGCCGGGCCGAGTTCGGGACCGGGCACCATGGTGCGAAACAGCTCACCACCCATCAACTGGTGGGTGATGGTCTGGTACAGGCGGTGCAGACACCCGGACCGCACCACGGTGTCCAGCATCCGGGGGCCGGCGATCAGATAGATGCTGCGGTATCCCAAGCGTCCAAGCAGGGGAATCAGGCGGCCGCCTTCCACCATCTCCCCCCGTCCGGCGAAAATCACCGGATACCCCTCCCGGCGCCAGGCCGCCACCTTGACCGGGTCGGCCCCTTCGCCGGTGAAGATATAGACCGTTTGCCGGTGACGCCGGACCGACTCGGGAATGATAAAATCCAGGCTGGCGCTGGCGATGGCGATCGCCGGTTGCGGCGCCAGACCGTGGCGGCGGCGCCACTCGACCAGGTCGGCGCCGCGGGGATGGGCGCCGATCTGCAGGATGTTACCGAGACGACCCTGGGCCAGGGCCCGCAAATAACCGCCGTGGGTGATCAAACAGTCGGCCTGGGCCTCGAGTTCGAGAAACAGACGGAAATCCGCCGGTGTGGTCAGGGATTTGGGCAGATAGGTCTCCCCGGTGTGGATATCCTCCAGGGCGATCCGGCCATCGAGGCTGGCGAGGAAATTGGCATAGACGAAAGGTTTGTCCGCCGTTCCCAAGGTGTACAGACGATGGTCCAGATACAGCCCCGCCAGGTTCACCTGAGCGAAGGGGGGCGGATAGAGGCGAAAAATTTGTTTTTGCATACGCTGGAAGCAATAATTGAGCGATTATGTCTGCGGATTGCCATCTAACCCAACGATAACAGGTCAATCATGGAAAAGCCGTACATTCTTCACATGCTCACTACGGAAAAGAACCTCAGCCCCTTCGACGTCAACATGGCGCAGGACGCCGGCTGGCAGGTCACCATGCCCTATCTGAACGTCACCGAGGACGAAGTCCAGGCCCTGGTCCAGGACGCCATCTTCTCCCGGGGGCCGGCAGGCGTCAAACGCACGGCACTCTTCATCGGCGGCCGCAGTCCGGAACAGGCGGTCAAGATGCTCGATCAGGCCAGAGCATCGATGGTACCACCGTTCGAAATCTCGGTCCTGGCCGATCCTTCTGGCGCCTTCACCACCGCCGCCGCCATGGTGGCGGCCGCCGAGGGGGAACTCCGGGACAAATTCGACAGCGAACTGGCCGGGCGCCGGGTGTTGATCCTGGCAGGCACCGGTCCGGTCGGTCAGATCGCCGCGGTGCTGTGCGCCAAAGCCGGCTGTGACGTCACCATCCTGGGGCGGCAGAAGGAAAAGTCGGAGCGCATCGCCAATCTGTGCAACGAGTTTTTCGGCCAGGGACAAACCCGGATCCGCGGTGAGGGCAACGACAAACTGCCGGAACTGCTGCCGGAGGCCGAGGTGATCTTCGCCACCGGCGCGGCCGGCATTCAGTTGTTGAACGAAGAACAGGTGGCCGCGGCGCCCAAACTGATGGTGGCCGCCGACGTCAACGCCGTCCCGCCGCCCGGCATCGCCGGCATCGATCCCATGGCCGACGGGGCGCCGCTGGAGGATTCCCCGTCCGGGGCCGTGGGCATCGGCGCCCTGGCCATCGGCAACGTCAAATACCGGGCCCACCAGGGCTTGCTGCGCCAGATGCGGGAAACGGACCGGCCGGTCTATCTCCATTACGACCAGGCCTTCACGCTGGCCCGCGAATACATCCGATCCAAACGTTAAAAAGAGGCTCTCGTCGCCATGACCACCCGTACCGTACTGCACATGCTCAGCCCCCGTCCCCAGGTCAGCCCCTTCGACATCAATATGGCGGTGGACGCCGGCTTCGACATGGTCTTCCCCCACGCCAACGTCACTCCCGACCAGGTGTACGCCCTGACCCAGGACATCATCTTTTCCCGCGGTCCATCGGGCGTCAAACGGACGGCGATCTTCATCGGCGGCCGAGACATCGGCAAGGCGCTGGACATGATGGAAACCGCCAAGAAGGCCATGGTCCCCCCCTTCGAGGTTTCCATCCTCGCCGACCCCTCCGGGGCCTTCACCACCGCGACCGCGCTGGTGGCGGCGGTGGAGAAGCAGCTGAAGGACAAACACGGGCTGGAGATGAAGGACTGCCGCGCCATCGTTTTCGGCGGCACCGGTCCCGTGGGGATTTCCACCGGCGTCATCGCCTCCCTGGCCGGGGCCGACGTCACTATCGTCGATCACCTGAGTCTGGACACCGCCATGCAGTTGGCCGAGGAATACAACCGCCGCTGCGGCTGCAACCTGAAAGGGACCTTCGCCAGTTCCGGCGCCAGCAAGGCCTGGCTGGTGGCCCGGGCCGACATCATCTTCAACACCACCAAGGCCGGCATTCAGGTCCTCGACGAGGAGATTCTGGAAGATGCCAGGCGCCTGAAGGTCGTCGGCGACGTCAACGCGGTACCGCCGGCCGGCATCGCCGGCGTCAAACCCCGGGACATGGGAGCTCCCCTGGCCACGGTGCCCAACAGCCCCGGTGCCGTGGCGGTGGGGCCACTGGCCGTCGGCAACCTCAAATACCGGATCCAGAACGCCATGCTGCGGGATCTGTTGCAGACCGAGAAACCGGTGTACTTCGATTTCCACGAGGCGTTCACCCGCGCCCGGGAATGGGTGTGACGGCAACCGGGGCCGGTCGTCTCAGGATCGGCCCCGTCCGGCCACGGCGAACCACCCCAACAATCCCGTGACCATCAATATCACCGGCCAGTCCAGCCAGCGCACGTAGGGCGTGGCCCCCCGGAGCGGGACGAATTCCTCGGTCAGGGAGGTGCGCACGAAAGGCGCCGCCTGGGCGACGATCCGGCCGTCGGGACCGATCACGGCGGTGAGACCGGTATTGGTGGCGCGAAGCAGATAACGGTTCGCCTCCAGGGCCCGCATCCTGGCCATCTGCAGATGCTGGTGCGGCGCGATGGTGTCGCCGAACCAGGCGTCGTTGCTGACGTTCACCATGTAGGCCGCCTCCGGCAGGCCCCGCAGGGCGTCGCGGGCGAAGGCGTCCTCGTAGCAGATGGTCGGCGCCAGAGAATAACCGGCCGCCTGCAGCGGCGGCTGATCTCCGCTCCCAGCGGAGAAATCGCTCATGGGAATCTGCAACAGATCCAGGGCGGAACCGAGCCAGCGCCGCAACGGCAGGTACTCGCCGAAGGGAACCAGATGGCGCTTGTAATAGACCCCGGGGGTCCGTCCCAGGCTGATGAGGGCGTTGTAATAACGGCCGTCGGGCTCCTGCACCGGAATCCCGATCAGAAGATCGCTGCTCCGGGAACGGGCCTCTCGCTCCAGGGGACCCAGCAGGACGTCACGGACCTGGTGATAAAACAGAGGGATGGCGGTTTCCGGCCACACGATCACATCCACCCCCCAGCGGCGGCGGGTCATCTCCAGATAGGTGGCGATGATCCGGCGTCGGGTTTCCGGACGCCATTTGAGCTCCTGAGGGACGTTGCCCTGAAGCAAGGCCGCCTGCAGAGGAGGGCCGGCGGGCCGGCTCCACCGGACCTGGGTCAGACCGGCACCGATCAGCCAAAGCAGCACCACCACGGCGACCCAGGGGCCGACGCCGTCCCGGTGCCGGAACACCGCGAGCAGGACCGCCGCCGTCAAGGCCGCCACCCAGCCGACACCGAGGACACCGAAGACGGGGGCGTAACCGGCCAGGGGGGTGTCGATCTGGCTGTAGCCCACCTGCAACCAGGGAAAGCCGGTGAAAAGCCAGCCGCGCAGCCACTCCGCCGCCACCCAGACGGTGGGCCACAACAGCAAAACCCGCCGACGGAATTCCCCCGGTTCCGCCAGCCATGCCCCCATGGCGCCCGCCAAGGCGGGAAACAGGGCAAGCACGACCACGAAAAGGGCGGTCAGCAGGCCGGCGACGACCGGTCCGGCGCCGCTGTACCGGTCCATGCTGACGAAGACCCACCACACCCCACAGCCGAACTGCCCGAGGCCAAAGAGAAACCCGAGCCGGGCGGCGGCCAGGGGGCGTCCGGCCGTGGACCATCCGTGGAACAGCACAGCCAGCAGCGGCGCCACCAGCCAGGACTGGCCGAACGGAGCGAAGGCGAGGGGCAGCAATGCGCCGGACAGCAAGGCCCCCAGCGCCGGCGGCAGCGTTCTAATCGGCACCGGAAGACTGGGGTTCCGGTTCGATCAGTTTCACCTTCAGGAGATGGACACGGCGATTGTCGGCGCGCAGCACCTCGAATTCGAAGCGGCCGATCCGCACCTTTTCGCCGCGCTTGGGCAGGTGACCCAGGGAATGGACGATCAGCCCGCCGATGGTGTCGAAGTCTTCGGAACTGAGATCGGCGTCGAAGTACTCGTTGAATTCCTCGAGGGGCGTGATCGCTTTGACCGTATAGACCCGGTTGCTGCGGCGAAAGATGTATTCCTCTTCCAGGTCGTGCTCGTCGGCGATTTCCCCCACGATCTGTTCCAGGATGTCCTCGATGGTCACCAGACCGGCGGCGGCGCCATATTCGTCGATGACGATGGCCATGTGCTGACGCCGCATGCGGAATTCGCGCAGCATCACGTTGAGCCGCTTGCTTTCCGGCACGAACAGCGCCTGGCGCATCAGCTTCTTCACCGGCACCTGCAAGTTCTGTCGGTAGGCGTAAGGCAGCAGGTCCTTGGCCAGCAGAATACCCATGACCTGACTGCGGTCCTCGCCGATGACCGGAAAACGGGAATGGTGCGTATCGATGACGATGGGAAAGATGTCCGCCAGGGAGGCGTCCTGGTGCACCACGTCCATCTGGGCCCGCGGCACCATGATGTCGCGCACCCGCAGTTCCGACACCATCAGCACCCCTTCGATCATCGACAGGGCGTCACGGTCGATGATGTGGCGCTTTTGGGCATCGCGCAGGATTTCCAACAGTTCGTTGCGATCCTTGGGTTCGCCGGAAAAGAACTGACCCAAACGGTCGACCCAGCTACTGTCGCTTTGCTCTTCGTTCATGATCGATGGGCTTCCTCGATGAGATAAGGATCCGGAAAACCGAGGCCGGCCAATATGGCCCGTTCCCGGGCTTCCATACGCTCGGCGTCTTCCGGCGTCAGGTGGTCGAAGCCGCGCAGATGGAGAACCCCGTGGACGACCAGATGCGCCCAATGGGCTTCCTCCGTCTTGCCCTGCTCCCTGGCCTCCCGCACCACCACCGGCGCACAGATCACCACGTCTCCGAGAAACGTCAGCGGCACGCCGGGAGGCGTGTCGAAGGGAAAACTGAGCACGTTGGTCGGACCCGGGCGCTGCCGGAAACGGGCGTTCAAGGCGGCGATTTCCGCCTCGTCGACGATGCGCAGGGAGACTTCGCCAGGTCGGCCTTCCAGGGCCGCCTCGACCCATCGGCGCAACCGTTCCGGGGAGGGGAGGGAAGATTCGCCGGTGGCGACCTGGATGTCTATCCCACTGTCCACCTCAGACTCCGGCAGCTTCCCGAGCCCGGCGCTCATGGGCCTCGTAGGCGGAGACGATCCGCTGAACCAGCGGGTGACGGACCACGTCCCGGGCGTCGAAATAGGTGAAGCTGATGCCCTCCACGTCCGCCAGCACTTCGAGCACGTGGCGCAGCCCCGAAGGCCGGTCCTTGGGCAGGTCCACTTGAGTGACGTCGCCGGTGACGACAGCGGTGGAACCGAACCCCACCCGGGTCAGGAACATCTTGATCTGCTCGATGGTGGTGTTCTGGGCCTCGTCCAGAATGATGAAGGCGTCGTTCAGGGTGCGCCCCCGCATGAACGCCAGTGGCGCCACCTCGATGACGTTGCGCTCGATCAGTTTGGCCACCCGCTCGAAGCCCAGCATTTCGTACAGGGCGTCGTAGAGGGGCCGCAGATAGGGATCGACCTTCTGCGCCATGTCCCCCGGCAGAAAGCCCAGACGTTCGCCGGCCTCCACCGCGGGGCGGGTGAGGATCAGACGCTTCACCCGTTCCTCCTCCAGCGCCGCCACGGCGCAGGCAACCGCCAGATAGGTCTTGCCGGTGCCGGCCGGACCGATACCGAAATTGATGTCGTGGGACTGGATGTTCTTCAGGTAGCGCTGCTGATTGGCGCCTCTGGCCCGGATCACCGCCTTGCGGGTACGGATGGTCAGCGGCGCCTCGGCATCGCCCCGGGATTCCAGGAGGGAATCCACGCTGGCATCCTGCAGGGACAGGTGCACCCGTTCCGGTGTGATGGCCTCGGAGGAGGCGGCCTGGAACAGATGCTGGAGGAGTCGGGATGCGGTTTCCACCGGTTGGCTCGAGCCGACGATGCGGAAGCGATTGCCCCGGCTGGCGATTTCGACGCCCAAGCGTTTTTCGATTTGTTTCAGGTTTTCGTCGTACTGCCCGCACAGATTCGCCAGTCGCTGGTTGTCGGCGGGCTCCAGAGTGATTTGTAAGGTCGTGGATCGTCTATCAGTCAATGGTTGGCATCAAGCCCTTGCCCGGGCTGGTTCAACACCTCGTAACCGTTTCGGTCAGCATAGCTTAGACCAATCGGCCCCGCAAGGAGTTCGGCAGGGCCTCGGCGATCACCACCTCGGCGAACCGGCCGATCAGTCGGGACGGCCCCTGAAAGTTGACCACCCGGTTGTTCTCGGTCCGGCCGCACAATTCCCGGGGGTTTTTCCGCGACGCCCCTTCCACCAGGATACGCTGCCTGGTCCCCACCATCGACCGGGAAATTTCCGCCGCCTGGGCCTGGATCTTCTCCTGCAGCCGGGCCAGGCGCTCCTTCTTGACCGCCAGGGGGACGTCGTCCGCCATCTCCGCCGCCGGCGTCCCCGGCCGGGGACTGTAGATGAAACTGTAGGAATGGTCGAAGCCGATTTCCTCGATCAGGCTCAGGGTCTGGGCAAAATCCGCTTCGGTCTCGCCGGGAAAACCGACGATGAAATCCGAAGACAGGGAAATGTCGGGCCGCACCCGGCGCAGCTTGGCGATTTTTTCCACGTAGTCCCGGCGGCTGTAGCCCCGCTTCATGGCCGCCAGCACCCGGTCACTGCCCGACTGCACCGGAAGGTGCAGATGATCCACCAGCTGGGGAATGACGGCGAAGGCCTCGATCAGGTCGTCGTCGAATTCCGCGGGATGGGAGGTGGTGAAGCGGATCCGTTCGATGCCCTCGACGGCGGCCACTTCGAACAGCAACAGGGCCAGACTCGCTTCCTCGCCGTCTTCGGCCAGCCCCCGGTAGGCGTTGACGTTCTGACCCAGCAGGTTGACCTCCCTGACGCCCTGTTCCGCCAGCCGCTCGATTTCCGCCACCACATCCCTCACCGGACGGCTGACCTCCGGTCCGCGGGTGTAGGGCACCACGCAGTAGGTGCAATACTTGCTGCAGCCTTCCATGATGGAAACGTAGGCCTTCGGCCCTTCGGCCCGGGGGCGGGGGAGGCGGTCGAACTTCTCGATCTCGGGAAAGGAGATGTCCATGACCGGCCGCCGCTCCCGGCGAACCTGGTCGAGCATCTGGGGCAGGCGATGCAAGGTCTGGGGACCGAAGACGATATCCACGTAAGGGGCGCGTCGCTGCACGGCATCCCCCTCCTGACTGGCGACACAGCCCCCGACGCCGATGATCACTCCGGGACGACGCTGTTTGAGTGGTTTCCAGCGCCCCAACTGGGAAAACACCTTTTCTTGGGCCTTTTCCCGTACCGAACAGGTGTTCAGCAACAGGACGTCCGCCTCGTCGGGGTCGTCGGTCAGCTCCAGACCGTGGGACTGACGCAGCACGTCCCCCATTTTGGCGGAGTCGTACTCGTTCATTTGACAACCGAAGGTCTGTATGTATAGCTTTTGACTCATACCGGTCACGAATCCGTCGGAAGGGACGATTATATCACCGCCAGGGAAGGAGCGGGCCCGCCCGCTTCCTTTCCAGGAACGGGAACGGATCTACAGGATCCACGAAGCAAACCGGCCGCCGACGCTCCCGATCCACGAGGCAACCGAGCGAGAGAGCCAGCCATGCAACGCATCCCGGAACCGGAACTGATGGACGACGCGACCCAGGCCAAGGCCTATGCGGAAGCGGATTTCGGCGAGGCCAACACCTTGTTTCAGAACCTGTTTCGGGACTATTTTCCCTCCCACCGGCCCCGGCGGATCCTGGATCTGGGCTGCGGCCCCGGGGACATCACCCTGGCGTTCGCCCGGCGCTTTCCCGACAGCCAGGTCATCGGCATCGACGGTGCCGAGGCCATGCTGGCGATCGCGCGCCATCGTCTGGCGGCCCAACCGCTGCTGCGCCAACGCGCGCAGTTCCGCCGTCACCGTCTTCCCGATCCTGCCCTCGCACCCGGTTACGACACCCTGATCTGCAACAGTCTGCTGCACCATCTGGCCGATCCAGGGGTCCTGTGGCAGGAAATCCAGCGCCTGGGAACCCCGGGCGCTGCGGTGCTAGTCATGGATTTGTTCCGTCCGGCCTCGAAAAGGCAGGCCCTGGCCCTGGTGGAGCGCCACGCGGCCGAGGCGCCCGCCGTGCTGCGCCGGGACTTTTTCAATTCCCTGTGCGCCGCTTACCGGGAAGACGAAATCCGCCGGCAACTGGAGGAAACCGGTCTAGGACATTTCCGGGTGGCCCGGGTCAGCGACCGCCACCTGGCCGTCCACGGCCGGTTGAATTGAAAGAACCGGGCGCCTGCGGCGCCCGGTCGTCGGTCAATGGCTTATTTGACGTAGTCGAAGGTCTTGCCCGGCGTGGCCGGCAGACGGGGCATTTCCAGTTTGGGGAATTCGCCGGTCAGAGCGTTGAGAAAGGCTACGATGTCATCGACCTGTTGTTGGGACAGGTCGCGGTTGAGCTGCAGCTTGGCCATCACCCGTACCGCCTCGTCCAGGGTCTTGACCGCACCGTTGTGGAAATAAGGCGCCGTCAGGGCGACGTTGCGCAGGGTCGGCACCTTGAACAGATGCTTGTCGGCCTCGTTCTTGGTCACGTTGTAACGGCCCAGATCCTCCTTGAAGTTATATTTCTTCTCGAAGAAAGGATTGTCGAAAACGGGAAATTTCTGAAACACCCCGGCACCCTGGCCCATCTGGCCGCTGAAGGCGGGTCCGGAATGACAGCCGACGCAGCCCACCTCGGCGAAGGTCTTCATGCCGCGCACCTGCTGCTCGGTCAAGGCCGACTTGTCGCCCTTGACGTAGCGGTCGTACGGGCTGTTGGGGGTGATCAGGGTGCGTTCGAAGGCGGCAATGGCCTTGACCGCGTTGTCCTCGCTGATTTCGGCATCGGGGCCGAAGGCCGCCTTGAACAATTCCGGATAGCCGGGAATCTGCTTGAGCCGCGCCACCACGTCATCCCAGCTTTTCATGCCCATCTCGATGGGGTTGGTGACCGGCCCCCGGGCCTGATCCTCGAGGCTGGCGGCCCGGCCGTCCCAGAACTGGGTGGCGTGGAAAGCGGCGTTCCATACCGTGGGGGCGCTGCGGTCCCCGGTCTGGCCGTGCACCCCGGCGGCCACCGGACGGTTGTCCTCGCCGCCGGCCATGACGTTGTGGCAGGAATTGCAGGAAACGGTGCCGGTGGAGGACAACCGCGGGTCCAAGTACAGCAGCTGCCCCAGCTTCACCTTGGCCGGCGTGGTGGGGTTGTCCGCCGGCTCCGGCGCCTTGTCCGGCAGGGGCTGCCATTCCACCGCCCCCGCCACCGTGGCGGCTCCGGCAAGCGCCACGGCGGAAATCAGTGATTTGATCTTGAACATGGGTAAGCCTCCTCTTTGGTCAAACCGAGCACGGATGTCTTGGCAACTTGTTCTGTGCGAGGCATATTGAAGCACAAGCGTCGCGCCCGCCGCAATGAACGGAGGCCGGAAGGCGATTAAAAAACCCATCCCGGCAAAGCCGGGATGGGTTTTTAACGGCTCGTGAGGCCTCAACCTCAGGCCTTGGGGAAGGTCTTGACGACTTCCAGGGCCTTCTTGATCTGCTCCTCGGCACCGGCGAGATCGCCGCGCCGGGCCATACCACGCGCCCGACGGATATAACCGGACAACCGCTGCAGCCGGGCCCCGTAGACATCACCGGTGATTTCCTTGTAGGCCTGCTTGGCTTCCTGGAGCTTGTCCAGCAGTGCCTTGCTGTCGGTCCCTTCCATGGCGATCTGCAGCGCTTCCTGCAACGTCCTGGTGACGTCGGCGATGGCTTTGTTCACCCCGGCCGCCGTTTCCGCGGCGACCACGGTCGTGACCGGAGCAGCCACCAGCATACCGCCGGAAACGGCGATGACGGTTGCAGTCAAAATGGACTTGACAGTCTGTTTCATCATAACCCCCTCATCAGGTTTTCGTTGAGTTTACGTTTTATCCTTATTCGTTCAGCCTCATGGCCGTACACCGATTTCCTATGGCTCCCTGCACGCTGCGGCAATTCTATCACAACACTTCCCACACACAGCAAACCCGATTACGACTCTTCCGCCGCGAGCCACCGCTGCAGGGCCTCGACGATGCCTCTGGCCTGTTCCCGGCTGGAAATGTTGAACCGGGAGCGCTGGTGATACTGGCCGTCACGCTTCTGATAGCGGCGGATGGTGTACTTCTCCGGACCGTAATCCCCCTTGCGGGCGTCCCATTCCTGATAGCGGAACAGGATCGTGGTCCAGGCCCCCTTCGACAGGATCACCTTGTCCAGTTCCCTGACGGTCTGGAGGTCACCTTCGTAGTAATCAACGGTCAGATCTTCCGGTTTCTCCGCCATGTCCACTCAACAGGTCATCGATGTTTCGCAGAATGTCCAGCAGATGCCCAACGTCCGTTGCCGAGCCGGCGAACCATTCCTCCGCCATCGGGGCGATTCCGCAAGCCCGGGGCAGCGGGGCATCCGACTCGACGAGCCGCCGCATGCGTTCGAGAAAAACGAACTGCAGCCACTGGGGAAAGGTTAGCGTATCGCAGCAAAAGGGCAACCGGCTGGCCAACGCCTCCGCCGGCGGCGGCGTCGCCGCCCAAAGACCGAGGCGGCGCAATTCGGCTTCCAGTTGCGCCAACCAGAAGGCCAGACGCCGGATCCGGTCACGATCGCTCACGGCGCGATGAAGGTACCGAAGCCGCGGCTTCCCTCGCCGGTGGCCACCGTGGTCAGCGACTTCAGGTGCTCGATGTCGAGCACGGTGACCGAATTGCTGAACCAGTTGACCACGTAAACCCGGCGTCCGTCGGGATGGGTCGAAATCCCCTCGGGATATTCCCCCACGTCCAGGGTGTCGATCACCCGCAGCGAGACGGCATCGATCACGGAAACCGTGTCCTCGTACTGGTTGGTGACCACCACCCGGCTACCCCCCCGGGCCAGGGCGATGGCGTAGGGGCGGTCGCCCACCTTGACGGTCTTGAGAAGCTTCAGGGTATCGGCCTCCAGAACGCTGACGTCGTTGCTCAGCACATTGGCGACGTAGAGGCGACGGCGCTTCTCATCCAGAGCGATGCCGAACGGATGGGTCCCGACTTTCCGGCTGGCGACGACCTTCAGGGTCACCGCGTCGATCAGCGAGACCGAATCACTGTCGCGGTTGGCCACGTAAACCCGGCGCCCGTCCCTGGTGACCGCCAGTCCGGCGGGCGATTTTCCCACCCGGACGGTGGCGACGACCCGACGCTTCGGGACGTCAATCACCCGCACCACGTGCTGGTACCAGTCAGCCACGTAACCACGCCGACCTTCCCGGTCCACCGCCACCCCCAGAGGACCTTCGCCGACGGGGATGGAACCGAGTACCTGCAGGTTGTCCCCGTCGATCAGGGTGACGTCCCGGCTCTCGGGATTAGTCACCAGGATGACCTTGCCGTCGCCGCTGACGGCGACCCCGGAAGGTTTCCGGCCCACCTTGATGGTCTTGACGACCCGGTCAACGGCGGTATCGATCACCGAGACGCTGTCTTCCCCCTGATTGGTGATGAAGGCATAGGGCTTCGCCAGGGCCGCATGAAAACAAAAAAAGAGGGCGGCCGGAGCCGCCACTTTCAGGAGGGTGGATAGCAATGGAAATCGCAACATCTACCGACTCTGTTCGACCAGCTTCTTCAGGTTCTCCAGACCCTTGCGGTGAAACTCCGTAGCGGCTTCG
This sequence comes from Methylothermaceae bacterium, assembly GCA_026984375.1. Taxonomy (GTDB): domain Bacteria; phylum Pseudomonadota; class Gammaproteobacteria; order Methylococcales; family Methylothermaceae; genus Methylohalobius. The sequence continues at coordinate 14,265 of JALSSF010000083.1, forward strand.
ATCGCCGCCTCCTCGTTCATTTCCTCGGGCGGATTGTTGTTCATATATGCGCGATAGAACGCTCCCTTCCAAACCACCCGGGTGGTGTTGTCGTCGATCGGTTTGACCTCGATGACCGCCGAGTAGTTCGCCACCGGCAGCACCGGCACCGACTGTTCCCTGCCGGCCCAGACGATGGTCTTGGCGGTGCTCATCTCCTCGATCCGGTACTTGTACATGCGCTTCTTCGGATCGTATTTCTTCAGCTCGTCCACGATCCAGCCGCCGTTGGCCAGGGTCAGCCTACGGGTCGCGCCTTTCTCGTATCCCCCTTCGTGGACACAGCCGGTCACATCCGGATGCCATTTTTCGATGCTGCAGAAATCCTTCACGGTCTCCCAGACCTTTTCCGCCGGCGCATCGATCGTCACCTCCACGGTGATTTTCTGCCGGCTGGGTCCGTGAGCCGCCGCCGTCGCCATCCATACCAGGGCCAACAAAGGCAACAATGAGATCAGTCTACGCATGATTCCTCCAAACGAGAACGCATTGATCGAATGAATAAATTTGCTGATTCTGACATTTTTGTTTCAAGGTGGCAACGGCTGTTTCCCGGACAGAATACATTGATCTTTCTGAACCACTTCTGAACGCAGGTGGTTCAGTCCCGTCCGACGGCAGCGCCCGGGACCGGTAAGCCGCTGAGAAGGAAACGATCCCCACACCTGGACAGATCGTTATTCACGGCGGGCCGCCGAACGAAAGAATCCGTATTTTTAAGGTATAATATTTCGATTTA
>JALSSF010000084.1 GCA_026984375.1 Methylothermaceae bacterium
AAGATTTTGAGAAAGGTGCGGTGCAGCTGGTCGGCCGAGGCGGCGACCTCGTTCCAGCCGTCGGTGGCCACCGCCAGCTGCTTGAGGAGGGCGTGATCGGCCCGGTCCGAGAGGGCGATGGTGTACAAGTGCACCTTGGCGCGCTGCAGTTCGGGCAGCACCCGGGTCAGCAGGCGCTGGCGGGAGGCGGCGTCGGCTTCGGCGCCGCCTGCCACGTCCACCATGCCGTCGGTCAGCAGGATCAGATGACGGTTGCCCGCCGCCTCCTTCGCCCGCCACTCCCGCGTGACGGCGCTCAGGGCCTTTTCCATGTCGGTGAGGCGGCCGTCGGCGTGAATGCGCGCGCTCGATCGCTGCGCCTGACGTTTCCAGCCATCGTCCACCGCGGCCGGCGGGATCAGGGGTTCGACGTCGTCGGCGAACAGCCAGACCCCGGCCCGGGTGTCGGGGGGCAGCAGTTCGAGCAGCAGTTTCAGGGCGGGAACGCGCAGGTTGTGGGGGTCGGTCTGCTTCATGCTGCCGGACACGTCGATGAGGATGCGGACTTCCTCCCCGGCCCGGGCCAGGGGGAGGAGCGTCCAGAAAAGCAGCAAGAGGTACGGAATGCGCACGGGGGTGGTCCATCCTTCCGGTTTTTTCCTGAAGGATAGACCAGATCGACGGAAACGGCGGAAGTCAGCCTTCCGTCCGCATGGCCCGGATGAAACTGTCGGCCTCGGCGATGGCGCGTTCCATTTCCTTGATCAGCGTGGCGACGTCGTCCTCGATCCGGTCCAGCTCGCCCTGGAGGGAGGCGATGGCCCGGGCGTTGAGGTTGTGTTTGAGGAACAGCACCCGGTCGTGGAACATGGCCAGTACCGGGTCCATCTTCGCCGCCGCCCGCTTCATCGCCGCGATCAGGCGCTGGTAGCGGCGTCGGGTTTCGGCCAGCCGGCGGGCGCTCTGGGCCCGCAGGGAAGGGTCGTGGTACTGGGCCAGCTCTTCCTGCCATTCCTCGAACAGGGCTTCGGCCACGTCCTCGATGTCGGCGATGCGTTTGCGCACCGCTTCGGCCTTGTCGGCGCTGGCCTCGTAAGCGGCGGCCAGTTCCTCGTACTTGTTCTGCAGGTCGCCGCCGTGGAATTGGGTCAGGGCGGAGAATTTCTCCAGGGCGGTCTGGAACTGTTCCTTGGCCTCGTCCTGCTCCTCGCGGGCCTTTTCGATGCGGTGGACCAGGATGTCGCGCTTGTGGAAGCCGACCTTTTCCATGGCGCCGTAGTAGGCGGTGGAGCAGGCGGCCAGCAGCAGGGACGTCAGCAAGACCAGATAGGGCATCGACCTCATTCCTCCCATCGGTTCGAAGCATGGATGCGCCACTATAGCCAAGCGGGCGGTCGGGAGACAAGAACTTGTAAAAACGTGATCCTGGTCTAGGTTTGATTTCAGGGAGGGAGAAACGTGATCCGGATCACTTGGTTATTGCTGCTGTCGATGCTGCTGGGCGGCTGTGCCGGTCTGCCGAAGGACGAGCCGGCGCGCCATCTGACGCCGCCCAAGCCGGTGCCCGGCACGCCGCCGGCCCCGGTGCTGGCTCCGCCCCTGCCCGAAGCCGAACCGGCCGCCCCGGCGCGGCGCTTTTCCGCCGTGGTCACCGGGGTGCCGGTGCGCCAGCTCCTGTTCGCGCTGGCTCGCGACGCCGGCATCAATCTGGATCTGGCCCCTGGAGTGAAGGGCAAGGTGACCCTGAACGCCATCGACCAGACTTTGCCCCAGATCCTCGAGCGCCTGGCGCGCCAGGTGAATCTGCGCTACCGCTTCGAGGGGAATCTCCTCGTCGTCGAGCCCGACACGCCCTATTTCGAGCATTATCCCATCGCCTACGTCAACATCGAACGGGACAGCACCAGCCGGGTGGGGGTCTCCAACCGTATCGGCGCCAGTCAGGGAAACGGCGGCCGCCAGGGACAGAGCGGCGGCGGCCAGGGGCAGAACGAATCGGCCACCTCGATCACTTCGACCTCCCGCAACCATTTCTGGGAGCGGCTGGTGGCGGACCTGCGCGCCCTGATCGGTGCCCCCGAGGGCGAGGAAGGCCGGCCGGTGGAAATCGTCGCCCATCCCGAGAGTGCCATGCTCAGCGTCCGGGCCACCGCCCGCCAGCACAAAGCGATCCGCCGCTATCTGGATCGCCTCCTGGCGCGTTCCCGGCGTCAGGTGCTGATCGAGGCCACCGTGGTGGAGGTGGTGCTCCGGGACGAGCATCAGGCGGGGGTCGACTGGGCCGCCATCAAGCGCGACATCATCGAGAACGGCGGCCAGCTCACTGCCTCCCAGGATCTCATCGGCACCAATCTGGCCGGGCCGCCGGTGTTCACCCTCGCCTACGCCGGCAAGAGCTTCGCCGCCCAGATCAAGATGCTGACCCGGTTCGGCACCACCCGGGTGATCTCCAGTCCCCGGCTCATGGTGATGAACAATCAGACCGCCCTGCTGCGGGTGGTGGAGAACCGGGTCTATTTCACCACCACCGTGGACGTCAACCAGACCCAGGGGGTGAGCGTCACCACCACCGAGACCATTCCCCACACGGTTTCGGTGGGGTTCGTGATGAGCGTGACCCCGCAGATCGAGGACGACGACACCGTGATGCTCCACGTCCGCCCCACCCTGTCGCGCATCATCGGCTTCGTCAAGGATCCCAACCCGGCTTTGGCCCAGGTCGGGGTGGAAAGCCTGGTGCCGGAGGTGTCGGTGCAGGAGATGGAATCGCTCCTCAAGCTCCAGGACGGCGACATCGGCATCATCGGCGGCCTGATGCAGGACAACTTCGACGACGCCACCGCCGGGATTCCCGGTCTCTCCCGGGTCGACAAGCTGGGCTATCTGTTCAGTATGAAGCAGAAGAACGTCCGCAAATCGGAATTGATCGTCTTCATCCGTCCCACCCTGATCCGCCACGCCAGCCTCGACGGCGATCTGGCGGACTACCGGGTCTTCCTCGAACGTCAGGGGCAGGGCGGACCATGAAGCGGGGCGTTTGCGCCGGGCTGGTGCTGGCGATCGCGTTGCCGGCGGCGGCCGAATCGCCTTGCCCTTCGCCTCCGGCCGGGCCGGCCGTGGACGGGCCGATCCGCCCCGGGACGCTGCGCATCGTACCGGTGGATCACGGCGAGGTGTACGCCTGCTGGGTGCGCCAGGCCCGGGAGCGATGGCGTCGGGGCCGCATGGGCGAGGCGGAAGCGGCCTTTCGCCGGGCGCTCGCCGCCGTGCCCGAC